>NZ_OBDX01000073.1:0-3126 GCF_900215185.1 Pseudomonas sp. LAMO17WK12:I10
GAGCAGTACCCAATGCTAGTCAAGCTTGCACAAGCCCATCCCTTCTCCAGCCAAGCTGAATTAGCGGATGCATTCCACGCTGAAACGGGTATCACTGTCGGCGCTGATTGAAAACTGATCCTGCCGATTGAAAATTGACCCAGGGCGGATTGCTGATTTTTGCATCAGCAATTGTGGATAAGCTTAGCAGTCGTGTCCCAGTGGAAGAGGCACTAAGCCCCACCGCATGTGGGCATGCGGCAGGGTATTTTCGGTGCTGATCAGAACAGCTCATCGTCCTCGATACCATCTTCGTCCTTGCGCTTTCGTTCACGTGATTTGATCTTTGTCTGCGCGGCCAGAGTGCTGTGTTGCAGGCGGTAGGACTCGTTGCCCGTTTCGACGATGTGGCAGTGGTGTGTCAGCCGATCCAGCAACGCTGTGGTCATCTTGGCGTCACCGAACACACTCGACCATTCCGAGAAGCTGAGGTTGGTGGTGATCACCACGCTGGTGTGCTCGTATAGCTTGGATAGGGCACCACCGCTCTGACTGAAGGGCAAATACCCCAGTTCATCGAGTATCACCAGGTCTGTTCGTAACAGCCCTTGAGCTATGCGGCCCGTCTTGCCGTCGTACTTTTCGCGCTCCAGCAGATTGACCAGATCCACCGTGGAGTAGAAGCGCACGCGTTTGTGATGCGTCGTGATCCCGGACACGGCTAAGGCGGTGGCGAGGTGTGTTTTGCCTGTACCAGGCCCGCCGATGAACACGACATTCTGCGCGGTATCGGTGAATTCCAGGCTGGACAAATCCCTGACCAGGCGGGCGTCTGCGCTGGAAGCGATGAAGTCGAAACCGGCCAAATCACGATGCATGGGGAGTTTGGCCATGTTCATTTGGTGGTTCACTGAGCGCACCGCTCGATCCGCATGTTCTTGTTGGAGAAGATGCTCAAGCAGCCATTTCGACGAGGTCGTTGAGGCTTCGCCTTGCGAGGCCAGTTCTTCCCAGGCGCTGGCCATGCCATGCAGACGCAGTTCTTTGAGTTCCGCCTTAAGATCACGCATTGCGAGTCTCCTCATCGGTGGTACGGAGCCGGTCGTAGCGTGCCGTATTGGCGACAGGCGCTAGGCTGGTTTCGGCGGACGGAGGGACTGCTGTCGATGTCAGTCGAGCCAGGACATTCAGGATGTGGTCAGCACTCAAGCTGCCTGATTCCAGTACCAACTCCACAGCCACCAATACGGCGTCGAGCCCGGCGATGGGAACAGCCGCCAGTACCTGCGTCATGACTCGATCACCATTGGTGTGCCGCCTCAGACCGCGTTTTAGCAGTTGCAACGGCTTCGGCAGATCGGCAAACGGAGCGCCATTGCGCAGCGCACCGGGCTTGCGTTCGATGAGCGGGATGTAATGCTGCCAGTCAAAACTGACCTGATCTCGATCAAACAGGCGCTCGTGACTGGCAATCATCGTTTCATCGGCGATGACCACCACCCGCGTGGGATACAAACGGCTGCTGACCCACTGACCGACCCGCTCACACGGCACCGAGTAGCGATTTCGCGCCACGCTGATCAGGCAGGTGCTGGAGACCCGTACGGTGCGCTCGACGTAGCCATCAAAGGCAGTCGGCATCGGCATCAATTCGGCGCGTTCCAGCTCCAGGACGTCCGCCACTGTCAGCCCGTTGTACTGCGGGTGCACCAGTTCGTCCCAGAGCGCACGGCAGCGTTGGCCGAGCCAGGCATTCAATTCCTCGAAGGTGTGGAACATGCAGTTTTGAGCATCGAGCCAGATGCGTCGTCGGCTGTCTTGGACGTTCTTTTCAACGATGCCTTTTTCCCAGCCGGAGGCCACGTTGCAGAAGTCCGGATCGAATAGGTAGTGCGCACACATGACGGCAAACCGGGCATTGACCGTGTGGCCTTTACCCTTGTTGACCTTGTCGACAGCCGTTTTCATGTTGTCGTAGATGCCACGACGCGGCACCCCACCTAACGCGCCAAACGAGCGGGTATGGGCATCGAACAACATCTCGTTGCCTTGGCTGGGATACGCAACCAACCAAAATGCGCGACTGGCGCACAGTTTCATATGGGAGACCTGGATGCGTCGGAACAGGCCGCCGATCAGCAGACCTTCTTCGCTCCAGTCGAATTGAAAGGCCTCGCCGAGTGCAAAGGTCAGCGGCACAAAGGCCCGTAAAGACTTGCCTTGCTGGCCGCGCCACGAGCGTATGAAGGCGGTGAGCTGGCTGTAGCCGCCGTCGTACCCCTCGGCCTTGATCTGTTCGAAGAGTGCTTTGGCACTTCTGCGGTTGTGCTTTGCCCGAAACGAATCGGCCTTGAGCGCCTGCTCAAGCGTCTCGTGAAATGGACTGAGTTTGTTGAAGGTTGCGCACCGTTGGTACGCCGGCTGAGTGGCTTCGGGTGCTCTGACCCATTTTCGAATGGTGTTTCTCGACAGCCCGGTACGCTTGGCTATCTGATGCAGCGAGAGCTTGTCGCGGAAGTACATCCGCCGGATTTTTCCCAACATTTCCATGCTGATCACCCTGTGTTCTCCTGCTCGAAAAGTGAGCAGAAGCAGTTGAACACCTGGGTCAGTTTTCAGTCGGCAGAACAGCCTTTACTGGGTCAGTTTTCGGTCAGCGGCAACACCACCAAATACGGCAGGAAAAGGCGGCGCCGATCATCAAAAAACTGCATGACTGGATGTTGGCCCAGCGCGATCTTGTGCCCAACGGCTCCGCAACGGCCAGAGCCCTCGATTACAGCCTTAAACGCCGGGTGGCGCTGACACGCTACCTGGAAGATGGAGCCGTGCCCATCGACAACAACCAGATCGAGAACCAGATCTGGCCATGGGCACTCGGTCGCTCGAATTGGCTATTTGCGGGATCGCTACGCAGCAGCAAACGGGCGGCGGCTGAACCACATGTATACCCCCATGCACACCGCCCTCCTATGGCTGTGTAGTTCATTGTTATGGCCGTTGTAAGTGAGACGCCCTCAGCAAGTCGACGGACGGCATGTGATCGATCACACACCGCCTCTCGGGGTTGAGGTGGAGCACTAATAACCTAGAAGGTCATGCGGCTCATTGGGGGGCTAAGTAAGTTTTCAGCCTCCTGAGTCAATG
>NZ_OBDX01000079.1:0-2200 GCF_900215185.1 Pseudomonas sp. LAMO17WK12:I10
GCGCCGATGGAGCGCGTATTGCGCAGTTTGAAAACTGAATGGATACCGACCGTGGGCTACATGACGGTTCAAGACGCGCACCGCGACATCAGTCATTACCTGATGCATCGGTACAACTGGATTCGACCGCACCAATTCAACGATGGGATGGCCCCGGCTCAGGCCGAGAGAAAACTTAACGTCGTGTCCGGGATTAGTTGACCACTACAAAGTGATCCGGGGGCCAAACAATAGAAGAACAGGACAATGGCACTCAGAACAAGGCGATCTGTTCATGGTAACACCTGCTCCGACCGGTTTTGTGGTGATGCCCAGACGCTGGGTAGTGGAGCGAACTCATGCCTGGAATGAGAGGGCTCGACGACTAATTATGCATCACGACCGATTGTTCGCCGTGAGTGAGGCGTGGGTGTGGCTGGCCGAAGCGCGCATATTCGCGCGCCGACTCCCCGCACAAAATCATCCCTGAAAACTCAAGGAGAACTGATATCATCAAATATTTCTGCTATCGACTCTCTGCTTAAAACCCCTCGCCCTGTACCTTCGCGAAGCTCAATTTTACCATCTGCCATGATTTTAATACCGGCAGAACCTGCCACTACTACACTCACGCCCTTGGCTTGCAATAGTTTCAAAAAAGGTTTTTCACCTGCTTCGTCCTGCTGATCTAAAGCCATGCCTATACCAACATCAGAATGAGAGTTAGTCCCTGCAACCCATATCACCACTCCACCATCGGCCAAGGATCTTTCCAGTTTTGAAAGCAAACTATAAATACGCTCCTCATTATTTAGGCCATTCTTCAGAGAGCTTCCTTTTAAATGAATTAACGTACGACGCTTGTAAACATTCCCATTCCAACCTGAAAGCACCGCGAGCGCGGAGCAATCCACAAGACCACGCGTGGATAATACGGTGTCGTCGTCTTTTACAGTCGCAGCTTCCCCCATTGCAACAGAGATCTTATTAGAAACAGCTTTCCTGTTGTTTCTATCGACAGAGTTGACTTCAAGACTATCGCTTTCAGGAATTTTCACCTCAGAGTTGACGATAGATAGCCCCCCCATATTATGGGAAAAAAAAGAGTCGTCAACATCTGCTTGACTACAGTCGGTTCCATGCTGACTTTCAGCATCCTCAGTCCTTGGACACAAAGCACTTTCACTGCGCGCCCGTCTTAAACTGCGGTTTGCATATTTGTACATAGGACACCTCCGCATAGCAAGTCAGATAATCTGCCCAGCATATATGATTTGGCACAGCAACCATTCAGCAATGACCTCGATACTATTTAGCGTCAAACTCATATAAACATTAGAGGAATATAACATAGCACTTGTTTTTGATTTTCGCCCCCAGGACATAGCTTGGCGCCAAGCCTGTATCGCTGGCCAGCAGACCGTTCAGGTCCAGCAAAAGGTCGACCGTGAGCAAGCGCGCAAGGACAAGAAGCGCATCCAGGACCTTGAGTGTGAGATACGCAGCAAAGACAAGGCGCTGGCAGAAACGGCCGCGTTGTTGGCGATGAGAAAAAAGCTCAACGACTACTAGGGAGTCGACACCGAGGACAATTGACTGCTCTGTCGGAACGGCAACTGCTGGTGGCTTAGCTGATGGAGGCGATCAATGCCGGCGCTCGAAATACGGCTGGCCGTTCCAGCATTATTGGCAATCGTGCAGTCAGGTACCGGGGGTGGCTGTGCGCGGCTATCAGATGGTGCAAACGTCTGTCGAGGCACCAGTGAACGGCATCCGCCTTGATCGGGACGTCACCCAGACGGACAGCAAGGGTGGGCAAGTCTTATGGCTGATTCAGTAGCAGGCGTAACGATAGGCGTTGAGCGATAGGTTACTAACGTTCAACAGTGTAGAGCAAGGCTGTAGGGCTTTTTTGACAATTCGAAATTCGCGCTCAAACCGCATAGAGAGGCATAGGATAGCGTGCGGATTGCCTCATTTTTGCCCCACTCACAGACATCTCGTCGACTCGAATCACCTACCGGCCACGCCTCAATTACTGTATGAATGAACAGCTAACGCATGTGAGACAGTACAGTGCACATCGACGACATAGAAGACACAGCCGAATTGGTCAACTCGTGACTTTCAGGGAGCGGTCAATCAATTGCTATGTGCCGCGACCTCGACAGAGAATCAGACAGACCTTAAGAGGGTGTAGACAAAATTATGTAGTGAGTCG
>NZ_OBDX01000092.1:0-1337 GCF_900215185.1 Pseudomonas sp. LAMO17WK12:I10
GGGATGACTTGCTCGGCGATGATGACGTTTGCGTTGTTCGGGTCGACTTTCACCTGATTCAGGGGCGCGCGGCGGTTCTCGTGAATCAACTTCGCTTGTTGCTCACTGGGAATCGGGTCTGTGCCGTTGGCATCGCCAACGCCCATTTGGGCGAAAGTCCAGGGAATACCCAAGGCATCGGCGTTGGCCTGCTTGGCCTTACCGACGGCGGTGAGAATGGCGAAAAACTGGCTGTTCTGGTCTGTCATGGGTAAATATCCATCGTGTCGATGTTGTGTTCACGGCCACCGAGGCGGATGTATCCGCTAACCTCGATGTCACGTTGCATGGGGGGATACACATCAATTTCGTCGCCGTCGGTGACGCAGGCGCCGATATGCACCGTGCCGGCGGTTTCCAAGCTGATAGCCAGGCCGGTCAACGTCCGGCTCACGGGCTTGGCGTCGTCGATCAGGCGATCCAGCTCCCGATACATCTCATCAGTAATGCCTGTTTCGAGGACGCCCACTTTTAACGCGAAGGTGCCGGGCACACCCTGCGGCTGGGTCTGCCACCACTCGACAACCTCAATCAAGTAGCCCAACGGCTCAACAACCCGGCGCAAAGCCCCAATGGTGCCTTTGTGCGCATGGATGTAATACGAGGCCTTGATCGCTGCCCGCTTGACCGACTCGGCCCAGCCCGGATCCCAACGGTCAACCGACCAGGCCCAGGCCAAATATGGCAACAGATGAACCGGACAGGTATCGGAGTTGTACAGCGTCCGAAGCGGGATCTCGGTCACTTCTTCCGTGGCGACTTCAACGCCCCGCTCCAGCAGGGTGCTGTTCAACGGCAGCAGGCTTTTCATGTCAGCTACCCCGCGTCACGCTGATGCCCTCACACCAGGCCGCCTGCGCTTTTGTGGGACGGACATCTGACCACCCCACAAGCTCCACCCGGCTGACACCCGCAATGTGCAACTGCGCATCTACCCCTGACCGCGCCACCTCCAATCCCAAGCGGCGCCTGGGGTTCACCCAGGCCCGCAAGCGCTGCTCGCATTCTGCGAGGATCGCTTCGTTCTCCGGTCCTGTACCCGACATGTAAACGAGGGCCTCGACCCGATAAGTCAGGATCTGTGCAGACTGGACCGTAAGCCGATCGGCAACGGGGCGTACATCGTCGTCACTAAGATGCAGACGCACCGTCTCCAGCAGCTCAGGCGGAGCCAACCCTGTGCCCTCCAAGTCCAGCACGGTCACGACCACTTCGGCCGGGGCCGGGCTCTCTGCTGTAGCATCTGCCACACGTCCCGAAGCATTGCGCGCATGCAGGATGTAGCTGTTTCGCGGGCC
>NZ_OBDX01000074.1:0-3092 GCF_900215185.1 Pseudomonas sp. LAMO17WK12:I10
GCTTTGAGCGTGTAGTTACCGTCAACAGGGACTTCGTTCGCTGGGAAGGTCACGGACCATTTGCCATCCTGACCGACAGTGGTCGTCTTGGTTTGCGAACCCCATTCCAGCTTCAGCGTCGCGCCTGCTTTGGCCGTACCCTGAACGGTAACGCCGGCCTCTTTCTCCACCGCCCTGACCACGTCATCATCTTGCGCTTTCAGCTTCGGACCGAACGGCCAGCTGAAGGCGCTCTTGGCAACGACGTCAATCACCGGCGCAGGCATGGCGGTGTCCACCGTCACCGAACGCGTAACGCTTGGCGATACGTTGCCGGCCAGGTCGGTCGCTTTGACACTGACGGTGGAACTGCCATCTGCTGGCACTTCCCCAGGCGCAAAAGTCACCGACCATTGCCCGTTCACATCGGCAGTGAGGCTCTTGTTCTGGCCGCCCCAACTCACGCTTACCGTGCTACCTGACTCGGCGGTACCGCTCACAACAACACCAGTGGCCTTTTCGCTGCCGTTGACCTTGTCGTCACCTGCCACGACATTCAGCACGGGCAATGCCGGAGCACTGACATCCACATTGACGCTACGCTGACCGCTGTCCAGCGAGCCGTGTCCGGTCACTGTGTCACGTGTCTCGGCCGTCACAGAGAAATCGCCAAAGGCGGGCAGCTCAGCGCTGCCCAGCGGCAACGACCACACACCCTGCTCATTGGCAGTGACCTGGTATTCGTTGATCTTCGACCCGTTCGGGCGATACAGCCCCACCAGCACCATCAGACCTGGCAAAGCAGTACCCGAAAGAGTAACGCCTGCTGCCCTTTCGCCGGCATTGATTCGGTCGTCGCCGGCAATCACATTGATCGTCGGCGCTGGAGGATTAGGCTGCGAGGTCACAGTACGGGTCGCCACAGCAGACTCGTTGCCCGCCGCATCAACGGCAACCGCACGCAGGTCCTGTTTGCCTGAAACCGGGATCTCGGCACGCAGGAAGTTCGCCGACCAATTGCCGTTCGCATCAGCCGCAACCGTCTTCTCGCCCCCCCCCCAGGTCAGCTTCACCTGGCTGCCTGCTTCGGCTTTACCGGTCACAGTCACCCCGCTAGCTCGCTCGGTGTAACTGACCATATCATCCCCTGCAACCTGACCAATAACAGGCATAGCAGGAGGCGCAGAATCCACGGTCACCGGATGAGTGCTGGTGGTGCTGTTGCCCGCCGGATCGCGAACAGTGACTGTGAGATCTCGCTTACCATCGGCCGGCAGATCGTCCTTACCCAGAGGTACCGACCAGTTACCGTTCTGGTCAGCAACCACCGACTTCGGTGTACCACCAAAGCCCACTTCAATGGTGCTACCCGGCTCAGCGGTACCCGTAACGGTCACCCCGTTATTCTTTTCCTTGCCATTGATGGCATTGTCGCCAGCAACCGTATTGATCACCGCGCCTACCGGGGCCACGCTGTCAACATTGACTTTCCTTGAACTGGCATCCGAACTATTGCCACCTTGATCCGTCACGGTTGCAGTAATAGTCGAGGCACCTTCAGCCGGCACCTCGCTGCTTTCGAACTTCGCCGCCCATGTACCATCCTCCTTCGCCCGGACAGTCTTGGTCACTCCGCCCCAAGTCACGCTGACCGTGCCGCCCGCTTCGGCAACACCGAAAACAGTGACACCAGCATCCTTCTCGCTACGATTAACCCGATCATCCCCCGCCACAACATCGATTGCCGGCGGCGTAACATCCCAACGAGTAAAGGTCTTGTTGGTCCAGTCATCAGCAGTAGTAGTGGCAGTCTTGGCGCCCTCTGCGATCAGGTCGGCGACCGTAGCGCCCGGCCCCTTATCAGCCAGCGTCACGCGAATGGTGTCGGTACGGACCGCACCATCAGCAAAAACCACCATATCCTTGCCCAGACCAATCAGGCCGTTGGCTACAGACACTTTCTCGGTCTGGCCATTGATTTCACGGGTAAAGATAATAGCGCCCTTCTCGGGAGCCAAGGTCTTGGTGTAATCAGACCACTTGCCCGTCAGGAAAATACGGTCGGTGCCCCCCAGCAGAGCAACTGCATCAACGGTCGCCCCCGGGGTCACGTAAATCTGATCCTCGCCACTGCTGCCCGCCAACACGTGGGTAAGCCCCACTGACGGCAGCGCGAAATTCACACCGGACTCACGGGACAGGCCCCGCACCAAACTGTCGCCAGCTTGCGGCTGGGCAACCGGAGACTGCGAGGTGCGCGAAGCATCCAACGCCGGGGTGGTCGAAGCCTCCAATGCAAGGCGCGCAGCCCGGGTATCGACGGTCCCGTCGGCAAACACCAGGTTGTCCCGAGTCAGGCCAATCACACCATTACCTACAGTCACGCTTTCAGTCTGACCGCCAACCTCACGGCTAAAGGTAATGGTCCCCTTCTCCGAGTTGAGGGTCTTGGTGTAATCAGCCCAACGACCACTCAGATAGATATTGTCAACGTCACCCAGCAAGGCCGTTGCATCAATCTTGCTGCCAGGCGCGACCCAGATATTGTCGACCGCCGAACTGCCGGTGACCGCGTATTCCTTGCCATTGAGGGTGTAGAAATACGCCACGCCGTCCAGGGTGTACTTGGCTTTATTGGCTCGAAAGTCCAACGTCTGTTGGCCCGACGATTTCTGGATCAAATAACGAACACTTAACGACATCTTAAATATACCACTTTCATTTTGAGTTAATACCGAGCGCACTCGGTGTTAGGAACAACCTGAAGCCGCCATATAATCTGTGGCGGCTTCAATTCTTATTAACTTTTAATAACAGTAAATCAGATAGCGGTTAACCGCTAATTATCATGCCCGTGTGGCTATCAATGGCCGCAACAACCTCTTCCAAACGACTGTTGGTGATCACAGGCAGATCAGGCTCGAGAATGATTTCCACTGAGCCATAGCCATCCGTACCATTGGAACCGCCCAGATATAACAGCGGTGAGGCGCCATGCCCGGTACCACCCAGGAATGTCGACTCCTGCAGATTGTTCTGCGGAGCGGTGTTGTCCTGTTGATCGAGATAGAACAGGTCATCCACACCCCACTTGCCGAACTTCACATTGAGGT
>NZ_OBDX01000002.1:0-368181 GCF_900215185.1 Pseudomonas sp. LAMO17WK12:I10
TTCCTGGGCCTGGATGTACGGGTCAAGGAGTCGGGGCGTTACAACGGTCGACGCAAGCTGAGCAAGCAAGGCGACTCGGAAACCCGACGCTTGCTTTACAACGCCGCCATGGCGGCAAGCAGGACCAAGGCTTGGCAATCCCGCTATCAGCAATACCTGCAGCGCGGTCTGAAGCGAACAGAAGCGCTGATCATCCTTGCGCGTAAATTAGCCCGTATTGCCTTCGCTCTGATGAAGACCCAACAGCCGTATCGACCTACGGTCGATACGGTGGGGTAGACATAGAATCTCCTACAGGGAGATGGCGTTACAGCTTGGCGGGAGAGCGGCCTGGCTTCTTGGTTTGCAGCAGGTGCGAGAACACCGCGTGCAGGTCGTCCGAGGCGCTTTCTTCGTCGAGGTTGAGCTTGCTGTCGATGTGATCCATGTGATGCATCATCAGGGTCACCGCCAGCTCCGCGTCGCGGGCCTCGATGGCGTCGATCAACTGGGTGTGCTCATCGTAGGAACAGTGCGAACGGTTGCCGCTTTCGTACTGGGCGATGATCAGCGAGGTCTGCGACACCAGACTGCGCTGGAAGCTGATCAGCGGGGCATTCTTCGCCGCCTCGGCAAGTTTGAGGTGGAACTCGCCCGACAAGCGGATACCGGCGCCGCGATCGCCACGGGAAAAGCTGTCGCGCTCGTCGTTGACCATCTGCCGCAGCTCGGCAAGCTGTTCGGCCGTGGCGTGCTGCACCGCCAGCTCGGTGATCGCCCGCTCCACCAGCCGGCGCGCCATGAACACCTGGCGGGCTTCCTCGACACTCGGGCTGGCCACGATCGCGCCGCGATTAGGCCGCAGCAGCACCACGCCTTCATGGGCCAGGCGCGACAGCGCACGACGAATAATGGTACGGCTGACCCCGAAAATTTCCCCCAGCGCCTCTTCGCTCAACTTGGTGCCGGGCGCCAGGCGTTGTTCGAGGATGGCCTCGAAGATATGCGCGTAGACAATATCGTCCTGGGTCCCGCTGCGACCGGCCTTGCCTGCTCGCGGTTGTTTCTTGAGGGGTTGCAACTGTTCGTTCATGGGCACTCGAGTCGGGAGAACTGCGGCGAATTGACCGTGACTGTAATACGGCACAGCGGGTCGCTGACAAGTATCGCGTAAAAACAATGGCACATTGTACACAACCCATGGGGTCCATTCGCAATAACTGTATGGGCCACAGGCGACCACAACGACTGTACGGCCATTTGCCGCCCTGGCTGTATTGCAATGAATGGTTACTTTTACGTTTAGGCTTGGCCCCTGCTTTCGTCACCCAACGCCCCTGCGCCGGGCTTTCGGGCGACAGATATCTTCATCAGAACAAGGAACAGTGCTCCATGTCCGACGCCTCCCTCGCGCCATTACGCCCCCTGGCCGATACTTCGCCCTCGGCCGTAGTCGCCGGCTTCATCGCCATGATGACCGGCTACACCAGCTCCCTGGTGCTGATGTTCCAGGCCGGACAGGCCGCCGGGCTGACCAGCGGGCAGATTTCCTCGTGGATCTGGGCCATCTCCATCGGCATGGCCATCTGCAGCATCGGCCTGTCCTTGCGCTACCGCACGCCGATCACCGTCGCCTGGTCGACCCCCGGCGCCGCGCTGCTGATCACCAGCCTGTCCGGGGTGAGCTACGGCGAAGCCATCGGCGCCTATATCACTTGCGCGGTGCTGGTAACCATCTGTGGCCTGACCGGCAGTTTCGAACGCCTGGTCAAGCGCATCCCGGCCTCCCTCGCCGCGGCACTGCTGGCGGGCATCCTGTTCAAGATCGGCAGCGAGATCTTCGTCGCCGCGCAGCACCGCACCGGCCTGGTGCTGGGCATGTTCTTCAGCTATCTGCTGGTCAAGCGCCTGTCGCCACGCTATGCGGTGCTCGTCGCGCTACTGATCGGCACTGCATTGGCCGGGGTGATGGGCCTGCTGGACTTCAGCCAATTCCACCTGGAAGTCGCCACGCCGGTGTGGACCACCCCGCACTTCTCCCTGGCGGCGACCATCAGCATCGGCATCCCGCTGTTCGTGGTGGCCATGACCTCGCAGAACATGCCCGGGGTCGCCGTGCTGCGCGCCGACGGCTACAATGTGCCGGCCTCGCCGCTGGTCACCACCACCGGTATCGCCTCCCTGCTGCTGGCACCGTTTGGCTCCCACGGCATCAACCTGGCGGCCATCAGCGCGGCAATCTGCACCGGCCCCCACGCCCATGAGGACCGCAACAAGCGCTACACCGCGGCGGTCTGGTGCGGGATTTTCTACGGCATCGCCGGGGTCTTCGGCGCCACGTTGGCGGCGCTGTTCGCGGCCCTGCCCAAGGAGCTGGTGCTGTCGATCGCCGCGCTGGCGCTGTTCGGCTCGATCATCAATGGCCTGAGCATCGCCATGAGCCAGGTGAAGGAACGCGAGGCGGCGCTGATCACCTTTATGGTGACGGCCTCGGGCCTGACCCTGTTCTCCGTCGGCTCGGCGTTCTGGGGAATCGTGGCCGGCGTGCTGACCCTGGTAATCCTGAACTGGAACAACGAATAAGCCTGTAGCCGCTGCCGCAGGCTGCGATCGCGACCGGAGGGCGCGCAAGGTCTCACGATCGCTGAAGCCCTTCGGGCTTATCGCAGCCTACGGCAGCGGCTACAACTCGCTCACGCGAAATCCCGGGAAACAGGCCCGAGGCATATAAAGGTTCTGCGGGGGAAATAAATAGAGAAGGCTGTACAGCGACAGCCGTGAGTCGGCGGCCCGGACGGGCCACCGACTCAGCACATCAGGCTACCGGATTGATCGAGTTTTCCGGGTACCAGACGTCCAGCAGCGGGCTGACTTCAACGCTGGTCAGCTCGGTGCGGGCCTTGAGCCAGGCTTCGACCTTGGCACGTTGCTCTTCGCTGACCGAACCGCGTTTGCTCAGGCAAACCAGGCCGAAGTCATCGCCACCAACATAGCCGAGGCCGTTGGCTTCCATCGCTTCTTTGAGGAACGCGTCGAGGAAAGCGTCAATAGCCTCTTCGGCCAGATCTTCTTTGAAATCCAGGTTCAGCTCAAAACCCAGCTCCTGAAATTCATCTACGCACAGTTTTTTGCGCAGACGGCGGGAACGGTTAGTGGCCATGGAACAATCCTCATAAGTAATAACGGGCGGCACTTTACCAGTTTAAGCAACCGATTGCCTGACTCTATGAGGGCCTTGGCCTGCCATTGGGAAAAAAATAGCGGATTAGCCCGCCGCGGCACGGCACAAGCCGCTATACCTTGGGGCATAATGCCGACACTTTCGTGACCACTGAGGGAATTTATCGTCATGCCCTCGTCTTTTCTCCCCTCGGCTGTAGGGTTTTACTTCACATGATCAAATCTTTGCGTCCACTTTTTCTTGCCGGTCTTCTTCTGCCCCTGGCCATTTCCGTTTCCGCCGCCCCCGTCAACACCACCCTTTCGCCCAAGGTCCAACAGGCCCTCAAGGCCAGCAAACTGCAAGACAACGCCCTGTCGCTGGTGATGATCCCGCTCAACGGTCCGGGCACGGCCACCGTTTACAACGCCGACGTGTCGGTCAACCCGGCCTCGACCATGAAACTGGTTACCACCTACGCCGCCCTGGAAATGCTCGGTCCGACCCACCAGTGGAAAACCGAGTTCTACACCGACGGCACCCTGAGCGGCGGCATCCTCAATGGCAACCTGTACCTCAAGGGCGGCGGCGATCCCAAGCTGAACATGGAAAAACTCTGGTTGCTGATGCGCGACCTGCGGGCCAACGGCGTGCAGCAAGTGACCGGCGACCTGGTGCTGGACCGCAACTTCTTCGTGCAGCCGCAACTGCCGCAGTTCAACGACGACGGTAACGACGAGAACAAGCCGTTCCTGGTCAAGCCCGACTCTCTGCTGGTCAACCTCAAGGCCCTGCGCTTCGTGGCGCGCAACGACTCGGGCAAGGTGCTGATTTCCGTCGAGCCGCCGATTGCCAGCATTCGCATCGACAACCAGGTCAAGGCCATCGGCGGCAAACAATGCACCGGCAACGTGCGCTACAACCCGGTCCCGCAGGCGGACGGCGGCGTCACCGTGACCGTCAACGGCCAGCTGGGCGACGGCTGCAGCTCGCAGACCTACCTGTCGCTGCTCGACCACGCGACCTACACCGCCGGCGCCGTACGTGCCATCTGGAAAGAGTTGGGCGGCAGCATCCAGGGCAAGGACCGCCTGGCCGCCGTGCCATCCAGCGCCAAGGTGCTGGCCCGGGCCTTCTCGCCGGACCTGGCGGAGATCATCCGCGATATCAACAAATACAGTAACAACACCATGGCCCAGCAACTGTTCCTCAGCCTCGGCGCGCAATACCGCACCGAAGCCGATGGCGACGATGCCAAGGCGGCGCAACGGGTGGTGCGTCAGTGGCTGGCGAAGAAAGGCATCACCGCGCCGCACCTGGTGATGGAGAACGGTTCGGGCCTGTCCCGTGCCGAACGGGTCAGCGCCCGGGAAATGGCCTCCATGCTGCAAGCGGCCTGGAGAAGCCCGTACTCGGCGGAGTTCATCAGTTCGATGCCGATCGCCGGCATGGACGGCACCATGCGCAAGCGCCTGAAGCGCACCGCCATGTCCGGTGAAGCCCACGTGAAGACCGGGACCCTGAACACCGTGCGCGCCATCGCCGGCTACAGCCGCGACAGCAACGGCAACACCTGGGCCGTGGTAGCGATTCTCAACGATCCGAAGCCCTGGGGCGCGTCCTCGGTGCTCGATCAAGTGCTGCTGGATCTGTACCGCCAGCCGAAACTGGCAGACACCGCTTCGACCCTGTAAGCCGTCACTCAGGTGGCGCGAGGGCAACCTCGCGTCACCCCCACTTCTGCGCCCCCCTGCCTATCCCATCTCTGCCTCGACCCGGTCGCGCCCAGCCTGCTTGGCCGCATAGACCCCGGAATCCGCCCGCAGCAATAGCCCATCGGCCCCTTCGTGTTCCCGCCAGCTGGCGATGCCGAAACTGGCCGTGACAATGCCCACGCCATCGATCGGCGAGCTGCGCAGCCCGCGCCATAGCTCCTCGGCCAGGACATAGGCCTGCTGGCCATCGGTGTCCGGGCACAGCACCATGAACTCTTCGCCACCCAGCCGGCAAAACACATCCGTGCGCCGCAGACGAAGGCTGATGCGCTCACAAACGCCGCGCAGCACCATGTCGCCGATGGCATGCCCGTACTGGTCGTTGATCCGCTTGAAGTGGTCGATATCCAGCATGATCACCGCCAGATTGCCCACCCCGCGCTCGACCCGCGCCATTTCCGTCTGCAGGCGCTCCTGGAAATAGCGGCGGTTGTGGATACCGGTCAGGGAGTCGGTGACCGACAGGGCCCGCAACTCTTCCTCGACCCGCTTGAGGTCGGAGATGTCCGACAGATAGCCATGCCACAGCACCCCGCCCCCCGCCAGCTTTTCCGGGGTCGCTTCGCCGCGTATCCAGCGCAGGCCGCGCTGTGGCAACTGCACCCGATATTCCTCGCGCCAGGGGCTGAGTTTCTTCGCCGAGGTCCAGATCGAGCCGCGCACCCGGGCCACATCGTCCGGGTGAATACGCTCGAACACCGGGTTGGCATCGCGCTGCAACTGCTGTGGATCGATCTCGTAGATATCGCGGATGCCGTCACTGACGTAGCTGAAGCTGGAATGGCCTTCGGCATCTACCTGGAACTGATAGATGGCGCCCGGTACATGGGCGCTGAGTTTCTTCAGCAGGCGATCGCGGGCCGCCAGCGCCTCGTGGACCCGCTTGCGTTCGGTGATGTCGATACAAATCGCCAGGTGCCCGACCCATAAACCATGATCGTCCAAGACCGGGGTGGCCAGCATGTTCACCAGCAGATGACTGCCATCGCGGCGCATCAGGGTCCACTCGCGGGTTTCCTCGCCACGCTCTTCGGAACCGTCCACCAGCATCGCCTGGCACATCGGGATCTGCCGGCCGTAACGCTGGCTCAGGGCTTGCGCGCGCGCATTCAGCTCCGCGGGCAGGTGCAGGCTTTCCAGGGTCGGGTGGCCCACCACCTCGGCGCTGCTGTAGCCGAGCATATGTTCGGCGCCGGCATTGAAGGTACTGATCACGCCCCGCAGATCGGTGGCGATGATCGCCACCTGGGTCGCCGCATTGAGCACGCTGCGCAGCTGCCCGTGGGTGCCGCGCAATTCCTGCTCCCTGACCCGCAGCTCCCCGGTGCGCTGCTCCACCAACCGCAGCGCGCGCTGCCGCTGGCTGACCAGGACATACAGCAAGGCACTGAGCAGCAGGCTCAGCAGCGTGCCCAGGACCACCTGGCTGGACACCGAAGAATGGTTGGCCTGGAGGAACACCGCGCTGGGGCGGATGTTCACCTGGTAATCATGATCGGCCAGGCTCAGCACCCGGCTCACCGCCAGCGGGCTGTCCCCGGGGCCGTTGCTCGATTCATAGAGTTTGCCGTACGACTCGGCGGTCGACAGGTCGATGATCTGCACGAACAGGTTGTCCTGACGCTGCTCGGGCAGACCATCGACCACCAGCTGGCGCATGCTGATCACCGCGATCACATAACCGTAAGGCTCGGGGGGCGACATGGCCACATCGGCGCGCAGGCTGACGGGAGTCGCCAGGATGATGCCGCGCGCGTAGGAAGGCTCGACTCCGACCAAGCGCACCGGCTGCGAAACCGCCACGCCGCCACGCCGCCGCGCCCGCTCGAGAGTGTCGCGACGCATTGGCTGGGCCAGCAGGTCGAACCCCAGGGGCGAGCCCAGCGGGCTTTGGGTCTGGCTGTAGAGCACCGGTATGTACTCATCGCGCTCGGCAGCTCGCTGCAGCTTGCCTTCGGCATTCAGGTCGGCAATGAAATAATCCGGCGCTCCCTGCTCCTGCGCCATGCGCTCGAACGACGCCCGCTCGGCACCGCTGACGCGCGGCGCCCAGGCGTAGGCCTGGGTGCGATGCAAGAGAGGTTGGGTGTAGCCGTCGAAATCCTGGCGCGAGACCGCGCCGGAATTGATGAAGAAGCGCTTGAGACCATCCAGGCGCTGCTCCTGGTCTTCGAAGCGCTCCTCGATGCGGCTATAACGTTCGCTGGCCAGCAGCTGGAAGCGTTGGCGCAACTGCTGCTGATACAGATTGAGGGTCGACCAGGCCAGCAGCCCGGTCAATACACAGCCAAACAGCAATACCACTAACGCGACCAGCCAGGCCGACACGTCTTCGCTGATGAAGCCCAGGATTTTCGGGCGTACCGAGTGCAACGACATAAGCAAAACTCTAACGCCAGCGAACGTGAGCGTCACATGGGCTTGCATTGAGTTATAGCTATTCGCCACTAATTTGGCTAGAGCAAAGAGCCTTGAAAATCAAGGCTCTGTGGATCCAATCAACATCAGCGGGCGGTGATTTTCCAGGCCCGGTGGATCTTGCCGTTACGGGCAAAATCCGGGTCGATGGTCTTGGCGGTGATCTCCTCGACGGCATAACGCGCCGCCAGGTTTTCCTCGAGCTGGAACTTGCGGAAGTTGTTGGAGAAGTACAACACGCCACCGCTGGCCAACCGGGCCATGGCCAGGTCGAGCAGTTGCACGTGGTCACGCTGCACGTCGAACACCCCTTCCATGCGCTTGGAGTTGGAGAAGGTCGGCGGGTCGATGAAGATCAGGTCGAACTCATCGCGGCAAGTCTCCAGCCAGGCCATGACATCGCCCTGCTCCAGACGGTTCTTGTCGGAGAAACCGTTGAGCGACAGGTTGCGCCGCGCCCAGTCCAGGTAGGTTTTCGACAGGTCGACGCTGGTGGTGCTGCGCGCGCCGCCCTTGGCCGCGTGCACACTGGCGGTGGCGGTGTAGCAGAACAGGTTGAGGAATCGCTTGCCGGCAGCTTCTTTCTGGATCCGCAGGCGCATCGGCCGGTGGTCGAGGAACAGCCCGGTGTCGAGATAGTCGGTGAGGTTGACCAGCAGCTTCACGCCACCTTCGCTGACCTCGGTGAACTTGCCCTGGGCGCTCTGGCGTTCGTACTGCTTGGTGCCGCTCTGGCGCTCGCGACGCTTGATCACCACCCGGCTCTTGTCGACGTTCAACGCTTGCGGAATGGCCGCCAGGGCATCGAACAGACGGGCCTGGGCCTTTTCCGGGTCGATGGATTTCGGCGCGGCGTACTCCTGCACGTGCACCCAGTCGTGGTACAGGTCAATGGCCAGGGAATATTCCGGCATGTCGGCATCGTAGACGCGATAGCAGTCGACGCCTTCGCGCTTGGCCCACTTGCCCAGCAACTTGAGGTTCTTCTGCAGGCGGTTGGCGAACATCTGCCCGCCTTCGCTCAGGCGCGCCTGCTCGACCACAGGGGCTGGCGCCGGAGCCGGTTTGATCGGGTTGCCGTTCTTGTTGTACTGGCGCTCCTGCGGAACCAGCGGCGCCTTGTCGGCCTCGGCCTGTTCACGCTCGATCTGCCGTTGTTCCGGGGTGCGGCGCTCACCGGTGACGAACTGGTCTGGCTGCACCTTGATCAACAGCAGCTTGCACGGCAAGGCGCCGTTCCAGAACGAATACTGCTTGTGGCTGCGGATGCCCATGCGCTTGCCCAGGTCCGGCGCGCCGGTGAACACCGCCGCTTCCCAGCCCAGGCAGGCCTGACGCAGGCGCTCGCCCAGGTTCTGGTAGAGATACAGCAGGCTGGCTTCGTCACCCAGGCGCTCGCCGTAGGGCGGGTTGCTGATCACCAGGCCTTTCTGGTTCTGGTCCGGGCGCGGCTCGAAGGTCGCCACTTCGCCCTGGTAGATCTTGATCCATTCACTGAGGCCGGCGCGCTCGACGTTGTTGCGCCCTGGCTGGATCAGCCGCGGGTCGGCTTCGTAACCGCGAATCCACAGCGGCGGCTTGGCCAGGCCGGCCTGGGCCCGCGCCTGGGCTTCTTCATGCAGCTTGCGCCACAGGGCCGGGACGTGACCGAGCCAGGCAGTGAAACCCCATTGCTCGCGCTTGAGGTTGGGAGCGATGTCAGCGGCGATCATCGCTGCTTCCACCAGGAAGGTCCCCACGCCACACATCGGGTCGGCCAGGGCGCCGCCATTGGCCGCGATACGTGGCCAGCCGGAACGGATCAGGATCGCCGCCGCGAGGTTTTCCTTCAGCGGCGCCGCGCCCTGCTGCAGGCGATAGCCGCGCTGGTGCAGGCTGTGGCCGGACAGGTCGAGGGAGAGGATGGCTTCGCCGCGATCCAGGCGCAGGTGAATACGCAGGTCCGGGTTGAGCTTGTCGATGGAGGGACGCTCGCCGGTCGGCGTGCGCAGCCGGTCGACGATGGCGTCCTTGACCTTCAAGGCGCCGAAGTGAGTGTTGTCGATGCCCGAGCCGTGGCCGCTGAACTCCACCGCCAGGGTGCCGTCCGCCAGCATGTGGTCCTGCCAGTCGACGTCATGCACGCCGTGATAGAGGTCTTCGGCGTCCTTCATCGGGAAGCGCTTGAGCACCAGCAGTACCCGGTTGGCCAGGCGCGACCAGAGGCACAGGCGGTAGGCGGTCTCCATGTCGGCCATGCCGCGCACGGCCGAGGTATGTTCGCGCGCGTCTTCAAGGCCAAGCCCGGCGGCTTCCTCGATGAGCAGGCCTTCAAGGCCTTTGGGACAGGTGAGGAAGAGTTCGTAGCGATCCGACATGGGAGTTCAGGGCCTTTAGCAATAAGTGAACGGACAACGCATCGTCCGCCCGGTTTTCAATCAAGCGCTTTTCTTGAAGAGCGCTCGCGTGGCACGAATCTGTGCCGTCCCGCCCCTGCTGTTCAGCTCGCCGCTAGCGGTGACCACTGGGGTCAAAAGAGCTTAGATGCCGGGGCAGATAATAAAGTCAGCGAAACAAAAGGTCATAACTCGACCTTTCATCGAATAATACCTGAGTGCAACGGAATGGAATTCTCACTAAAGCATTAAGCCCATCATCCAGTAAGAGGCTGATCAGAGCGAGGTTTGCCTGATCAACCCGATGTAAAGCAGGCCGTTCTTATGGCCTCAACATCATTATCGTTACGTCCTTATGACAAAACGATCATTCCATCGTTGTGACGCATTGGTTAGAAATCAACTCAGGTTGGCGCCGCAATGACGCCAACGCCACGCTCGCGACGCCGGCAGCGAGCACCAACGGCAGAAGCATTCTGCCCGGCCTCAAACGAGGCCGACGGGACATAAGACAGTCAACAAGTGAGGGAAACACCCTATGAGAAGACTTAAGCGTGATCCGTTGGAAAGAGCATTTTTGCGCGGATATCAGTATGGCGTTCATGGCAAGTCCCGTGAGCTTTGCCCCTTTACTCTACCGTCGGTACGCCAAGCCTGGATCAATGGCTGGCGCGAAGGACGCGGCGACAACTGGGACGGTATGACCGGCACTGCGGGAATCCACAGACTCAACGAACTTCACGCCGTCGGCTAAAACAGGGCACACATTCCGACACCAAAATCTGAATATGTAACGACTTAACCACGCACGTCCCATCCGGACGGCGGGCTGCGGCCCAGGGGCTCCTTTCAGGAGCCCTTTTTATTGGGCCACGCAAAAAGCCGCTGTCCTCAGCGCAACGCGGCGATCGCGTCCACCGACTCGCGAATCAGCGCCGGGCCCTTGTAGATGAAGCCCGAATACAACTGCACCAGGCTGGCGCCGGCAGCGATCTTTTCCGCCGCATGCTTGCCTTCGGTGATACCGCCCACAGCGATGATCGGCAAACGTCCGGCCAGCTCGCCCGCCAGCACCTTCACGGTGTGGGTGCTCTTGTCGCGCACCGGCGCGCCGGACAGGCCGCCCGCCTCGTCGCCATGCTCCATGCCTTCGACGCCGACGCGGCTCAGGGTGGTGTTGGTGGCGATGACCGCGTCCATTCCGGTCTCGATCAGGGCTTGCGCCACTTCGGCGGTTTCTTCGTCGGTCATGTCCGGGGCGATCTTGATCGCCAGCGGTACCCGCTTGCCATGCTGCACCGCCAGCTCCTGCTGACGCTGGCTGAGGGCGCTGAGCAGCTGCTTGAGCGACTCGCCGAACTGCAGGCTGCGCAGGCCCGGGGTGTTGGGCGAACTGACGTTGACCGTCACGTAGCTGGCGTGGGCATACACCTTGTCCAGGCAGATCAGGTAGTCATCCACGGCGCGCTCGACCGGAGTGTCGAAGTTCTTGCCGATGTTGATCCCCAGCACGCCCTTGTACTTGGCCGCCGCCACCCGGGCCAGCAGGTGATCGACGCCCAGGTTGTTGAAGCCCATGCGGTTGATGATCGCCTCGGCTTCCGGCAGGCGGAAGATCCGCGGCTTGGGGTTGCCCGGCTGCGGGCGCGGAGTGATGGTGCCGATTTCGACGAAGCCAAAACCCAATTGGGCGAAGCCGTCGATGGCCGCACCGTTCTTGTCCAGGCCGGCCGCGAGGCCGACCGGGTTCGGGAAGTCCAGGCCCATGACATTCACCGGCATCTGTGCCGGCGCCTTGCACAGCAAGCCATTGAGGCCCAAACGCCCGCCCGCGCCGATCAGGTCCAGGGACAGATCGTGGGAGGTTTCCGGGGAGAGTTTGAACAACAGCTGGCGGGCCAGGGTATACATGGGCGGGCTTGACTCGGTGGCGGCGAAATGAGGCGGCGATTATAGCCGGGCATGGGGGCCGCAGGCGAGGCACGCGGCGAAATCAGCGGTGAATGGCATATGCCTTGCACCACAACCTGCATCAGCACCCAGGCCAATGGCGGCGTGGGTCGAAAGACAAAGGCGTCGTTACCCCGCCGGCTCTGCCTGGCGCGCGGGTGCGACGTTTTTTTATGGAAGCTTTTTATGGCCGCTTTTTTATGGAGGACGCCACCCCATGAATGAACTCCCCGTCAGCCCGCTGGCCTGGGTCAACGGCAGCGATGCCCCGGAAAAGACCGCGATCAACCTCGGTTTCATGGCCTTGAGCGACTGCACCTCGGTGGTGGTCGCCGCCACCCAGGGCTTCGCCCAGCCTTACGGCCTGACCCTGAACCTCAAGCGCCAGGCATCCTGGGCCAACCTGCGGGACAAGCTGGTGAGCGGCGAGCTGGATGCCGCCCACAGCCTGTACGGCCTGATCTACGCCGTGCACCTGGGCATCGGCGGGGTCAACGCCAGCGACATGGCGGTGCTGATGGGGCTGAACCAGAACGGCCAGAGCATCAACCTCTCGCGGGAGCTGCAAGCCCTGAACGTGACCACTCCTGAAGCGCTTCACCTGCACGTGCACCAAAGCCGGGCAAGGCTGACCTTCGCCCAGACCTTCCCCACCGGCACCCACGCCATGTGGCTGTATTACTGGCTGGCCGCCCAGGGCATCCACCCGTTGCAGGATGTCGACAGCGTGGTGGTGCCGCCGCCGCAAATGGTCGCGCACCTGCAGGCCGGGCGCATCGACGGCTTCTGCGTGGGTGAACCCTGGAGCGCCAGCGCGGTGAACCAGAACCTGGGCTTCACCCTGGCCACCAGCCAGTCGATCTGGCCCGACCACCCGGAAAAAGTCCTCGGCTGCACCCGTGCCTTCGTCGAGCAGTACCCGAACACCGCCCGGGCCCTGGTCATGGCGATCCTCGAGGCCAGCCGCTTCATCGAGCAGAGCCGCGAGAACCGCCAGAGCACCGCGCAACTGCTGAGCGCCCGCGAGTACCTCGATGCGCCGCTGGACTGCATCGAGCCGCGCCTGCTCGGCGAATATGCCGACGGCCTCGGCCACCGCTGGCAGGACCCGCACGCGCTACGCTTTCATAATGAAGGCGCGGTCAACCTGCCGTATCTGTCCGACGGCATGTGGTTCATGACCCAGTTCCGCCGCTGGGGCCTGCTGCGCGAAGACCCGGATTACTTGGGCATCGCGCGCCAGGTGCAGCAACTCGAACTCTATCGTGAAGCCGCCACCGCCGTCGGCGTCGCCTCCTGGGGCCAAGACATGCGCAGCAGCCAGTTGATCGACGGCAAGCTGTGGGACGGTTCGGACCCGGCCGCCTATGCCCGCAGCTTCCAGCTGCACGCCATGAGCGACAGCTCGCCTCTTCTCGCCAGCCGCTGACAGGAGCCCGAGACCATGTTGCGTATCCTGCTGATCAACGACACCGCCAAGAAGGTCGGTCGGCTCAAGGCGGCCCTGATGGAAGCCGGTTTCGAGGTGATCGATGAGTCGGGCCTGACCATCGACCTGCCAACGCGCGTCGAAACGGTGCGTCCGGACGTGATCCTGATCGATACCGAATCACCGAGCCGCGATGTGATGGAGCAAGTGGTGCTGGTCAGCCGCGACCAGCCACGGCCGATCGTGATGTTCACCGACGAGCACGACCCCGACGTGATGCGCCACGCCATCAAGTCCGGGGTCAGTGCCTACATAGTCGAAGGCATCCAGGCCCAGCGCCTGCAGCCCATTCTTGACGTGGCCATGGCCCGCTTCGAGAGCGACCAGGCCTTGCGCGCGCAGCTGCAGGCCCGCGACCAGCAACTGGCCGAGCGCAAGCGCATCGAGCTGGCCAAGGGCCTGTTGATGAAGATGAAAGACTGCAACGAAGAACAGGCCTACACCCTGATGCGCCGCCAGGCCATGAGCCGCCAGCAGAAGCTGATCCAGGTAGCCGAGCAGATCATCGCCATGAGCGAGTTGCTGGGCTGAATCCCGCAGCTGTGGGGCGGCGGCCTATCGCGGACCTCCAGGATTCTCACTCTTGGCACAAATCTGGCTATGTAATCGACACAGGTAACCAACGGCGGTTGCCCCACCTACGACAAAGACGTCGCACACCCTTCTCGCCCCAGGCGATGCGGGTTGCGGCGTTTTTTCGTTTTGGCCCCACAGCCCGGGGCCGGTGGAGCGGCCGTAATGGCGCCCCACGCAAAAGCTCATGACTCCTTTCGAGACTCTTAACAGCTGAGGTGCGCGATGAATTCAAGCTTCTGGAAATCCGGCCACACCCCGACATTGTTCGCGGCCTTCCTCTACTTCGACCTGAGCTTCATGGTCTGGTACCTGCTCGGTCCGCTGGCCGTGCAGATCGCCGCCGACCTGCAACTGACCACCCAGCAGCGCGGGCTGATGGTGGCCACGCCGATCCTGGCCGGCGCCGTGCTGCGGTTCGCCATGGGCCTGCTGGCCGATCGCCTGTCCCCCAAGACCGCCGGGCTGATCGGCCAGGTGATTGTCATCGGCGCGCTGTTCTGCGCCTGGAAGCTGGGTATCCACAGCTATGAACAGGCCCTGCTGCTGGGGCTGTTCCTGGGCATGGCCGGCGCTTCGTTCGCCGTGGCCCTGCCGCTGGCCTCGCAATGGTATCCACCGCAGCACCAGGGCAAGGCGATGGGCATCGCCGGGGCCGGCAACTCCGGCACGGTATTCGCGGCGCTGTTCGCGCCCTTGCTGGCCGGCGCCTTCGGCTGGAGCAACGTGTTCGGCTTCGCCTTGATCCCACTGATCCTGACCCTGGTGCTGTTCGCCTGGCTGGCCAGGAACGCCCCGGAACGGCCCAAGGCCAAATCCATGGCCGACTACTTCAAGGCCCTGGGCGACCGCGACAGCTGGTGGTTCATGTTCTTCTACAGCGTGACCTTCGGCGGCTTCATCGGCCTGGCCAGCGCCCTGCCCGGCTACTTCAACGACCAGTACGGCCTGAGCCCGGTTACCGCCGGCTACTACACCGCCGCCTGCGTGTTCGGCGGCAGCCTGATGCGCCCGCTGGGCGGCGCGCTGGCCGATCGTTTCGGCGGCATTCGCACCCTACTGGTGATGTACAGCGTCGCGGCGGTGTGCATCGCCGCGGTCGGTTTCAACCTGCCCAGCTCCTACGCGGCCCTGGCCCTGTTCGTGTGCACCATGCTCGGCCTAGGTGCGGGTAACGGCGCGGTGTTCCAACTGGTGCCGCAACGTTTCCGTCGCGAGATCGGGGTGATGACCGGGCTGATCGGCATGGCCGGCGGCATCGGCGGTTTCGCCCTGGCCGCGGGCATGGGCGCGATCAAGCAAAGCACCGGCAGCTACCAACTGGCCCTGTGGCTGTTCGCCAGCCTGGGCGTGCTGGCCTGGTTCGGCCTGCACGGCGTGAAACGCCGCTGGCGGACCACCTGGGGCTCCGCCGCTGTCACCGCGGCGCGGGTCTGAGCCGTCCATGAGCCTGCGACTGAGCCACGCCCAGGCCAGCGCCATCGGTCCGCGCGCGGAGAACCAGGACGCCTTGCGCCTGGTCACCCCGGCGCCGACCCTGGCCGCCAGCAAGGGCCTGCTGTTCGCCATCGCCGACGGTGTCAGCCAATGCGCCGATGGCGGCCTGGCCGCGCGCTCGACCTTGCAGGCGCTGGCGCTGGACTACTACGCCACCCCGGAAACCTGGGCCGTGGCCCAGGCCCTGGAACGCCTGCTGCTGGCGCAGAACCGCTGGTTGCAGGCCAACGGCGGCGGCCAGCCGCTGCTGACCACCGTCAGCGCCCTGGTGCTGCGCGGCCGGCGCTTTACCCTGGCCCATGTCGGCGATTGCCGGGTCTATCGATGGCATGCCGATCAGTTGCAACGCATCAGCGACGATCATGTCTGGGACCAACCCGGCATGCAGCATGTGCTCAAGCGTGCCCTGGGCCTGGACCAGCACCTGGTGGTGGATTTCCTCGATGGCGAGCTGCGGGAAAACGAAAGTTTCCTGATGCTCAGCGATGGCGTCTGGGCGACCCTGGGCGACACCGCCATCGCCGCGATCCTGCGCGACCAGCCCGATCTCGACAGCGCGGTGCAGACCCTGGTCAGCGCCGCACACCTGGCCGGCAGCCAGGACAATGCCAGCGCCCTGCTGGTGCGGGTCGAAGCCCTGGGCGAAAGCTCCATCGGCGACGCCCTGATTCACTTGCAGCAATGGCCACTGCCGCCGCCCCTCAAGCCGGGCCAGCACTTCGAAGGCTGGCAGGTCGTCGAGGTGCTCGGGCACAGCCAGCAATCCCTGCTGTACCGCGTGCTCGATGCGCAACAACAACCCTGGCTGCTGAAAACCCTGCCCGGTCATCTGCACGACGATCATCAGGCCGGGCAATCGCTGCTGTCAGAGGAATGGTTCCTGCGCCGGGTGGCCGGCCGGCACTTTCCCGAAGTACATGCCGCGACCGCCCGCCAACACCTGTATTACGTGATGCGCGAATACCCGGGGCAGACCCTGGCCGAGCATCTGCAACAACATGGCCCCTTGCCGCTGGCGCAGTGGCAGGACCTGGCCGAGCGCCTGCTGCGGGCCGTGGGCCTGCTGCACCGCCGGCAGATCCTGCACCGCGACATCAAGCCGGAAAACCTGCTGCTTGGGGACGACGGCGAGCTGCGTCTGTTGGATTTCGGCCTGGCCTATTGCCCCGGCCTGTCCGAGGACCAGGCGCACCTGCTGCCCGGCACTCCGAGCTATATCGCCCCCGAAGCTTTCAACGGCGTGGCGCCGACACCGCGGCAGGACCTGTATGCGGTAGGCGTGACCCTCTACCACTTGCTGACCGGGCATTTTCCCTACGGCGAAATCGAAGCCTTCCAGCGCCCGCGCTTCACCACCCCGGTCAGCGCCAGCCGCTATCGGCCGGACCTGCCGGACTGGCTCGAACAGAGCCTGGAGCGCGCGGTACAGACCGATCCGGCCCAGCGCTATGAAACCGCCGAAGAGTGGTTACTGGTGCTGGAACAGGGCGAGCGCCGCAGCCTCAGCGTGCGCCCCAGACCGCTGCTGGAACGCGAACCCTTGAAAGTCTGGCGCACCCTGGCGCTGGTCTCGCTGTTGCTCAACCTGCTGTTGCTGTACCTGCTCCTGCATCACTGACCTCACTGTTCTCCTGTAGCCGCTGCCGCAGGCTGCGATCGGCACCGCAGGGGCCGCAGAACCTGACGACGCGGTTTTACCCGCAGGTAGGGGATAGCGCCTTACGCCGGCTACGCCGTCGATCGCAGCCTGCGACAGCGGCTACAGGGATCGCGCGGCGTGCGCCAGAAGTGGGCAAGACGCTTTGAATCAGTGCAGGGAATCCTCCCTGCTGGCCTGAGGCAGGCTTCCAGGCCCGCTGAAACCGCCATTGGCGGGACTTGGCACAACCGCTGCATTAACTCTCCCAACAGCACATACGACCCGGCCTTCAACGACGAAGGATGGGTTTTCCCGAGAGAACGGGACCGGACAAAGGCGTCCTGCCAGGCAACTGGCGGGACGCCTTTTTTGTTTGCGCAACGTTTATCGAGCCAGGCCCGGCATGCCCGACGGCCTGTCTACGCGGAGAGCGAAATGAACAAACTCAAGCTGGTGATGATCGGCAACGGCATGGCCGGGGTACGCACCCTGGAAGAGCTGCTCAAACTGAGCAATGAGCTGTACGACATCACGGTCTTCGGCGCGGAACCCCACACCAACTACAACCGCATCCTGCTCTCCCCGGTACTGGCCGGCGAACAGACCTTCGAAGAGATCGTGCTCAACGACCTGAGCTGGTACCTGGACAACCACATCAAGCTGCTGCTCAACCGCAAAGTGGTGCAGATCGACCGGGTCAAGCGCCGGGTGATCGCCGAAGACGGCAGCGAAGCCGAGTACGACCGCCTGCTGATCGCCACCGGCTCGACCCCGTTCATCCTGCCGATTCCCGGCAACGACCTGCAGGGTGTGATCGGCTACCGTGACATCGCCGACACCCAGGCGATGATCGACATCGCCAAGACCCACAAGCACGCGGTGGTCATTGGCGGCGGCCTGCTCGGCCTGGAGGCCGCCAACGGCCTGATGCTGCGCGGCATGGACGTGACCGTTGTGCACATCGGCGAATGGCTGCTGGAGCGCCAGCTGGACAAGACCAGCGGCCAGCTGCTGCAAAGCGCCCTGGAAAGCCGCGGCCTGAAATTCCGCCTGAGCGAACAGACCCAGGCCCTGCACGACGCGGGCAATGGCCGGGTCGGCTCGGTGCAGTTCAAGAACGGCGACATCATCCCCGCCGACCTGGTGGTGATGGCCGCCGGCATCCGACCCAATACCGAGCTGGCGGAAAAAGCCGGGCTGCCGTGCAGCCGCGGGATCCTGGTCAACGACACCCTGCAGACCTACGACCCACGCATCTACGCCATCGGCGAATGCGCCAGCCATCGCGGCATCGCCTACGGCCTGGTGGCGCCGCTGTTCGAACAGGCCAAGGTCTGCGCCAACCATCTCGCTCAACTGGGCTTCGCCACTTACAAGGGCTCGGTGACCTCGACCAAGCTGAAAGTCACCGGCATCGACCTGTTCTCCGCCGGCGACTTCATGGGCGGCGAAGGCACCGAGACCATCACCCTCTCCGACCCCATCGGCGGCGTGTACAAGAAGCTGGTGATCAAGGACGACATCCTGGTCGGCGCCTGCCTGTATGGCGACACCGCCGACGGCGGCTGGTACTTCCGGCAGATCCGCGAGAACCACGCCATCGGCGAGATCCGCGACCACCTGATGTTCGGCGAGAACGCCTTGGGCGATGTCGGCCACCAGGGCCAGGACAAGGCCATGAGCATGGCCGACACCGCCGAAGTCTGCGGCTGCAACGGCGTGTGCAAGGGCACCATCGTCAAGGCGATCCAGGAGCACGGCCTGTTCAGCGTCGACGAGGTCAAGAAGCACACCAAGGCCGCCAGCTCCTGCGGCTCCTGTGCCGGCCTGGTGGAACAGATCCTGATCAACACCGTGGGCGGCGCGGCCGACGTCAAGCCGAAAAGCGAGAAAGCCATCTGCGGCTGCAGCGACCTCAACCACGGACAGATCCGCCAGGCGATCCGCGAACAGCACCTGCTGACCATCGCCGGCACCATGAGCTACCTGAACTGGCGTACGCCCAACGGCTGCGCCACCTGCCGCCCGGCGCTGAACTACTACCTGATTGCCACCTGGCCGGGCGAAGCCAGGGACGATCCGCAATCGCGCCTGATCAACGAGCGGGCCCACGCCAATATCCAGAAAGACGGCACCTATTCGGTGGTGCCGCGGATGTGGGGCGGCGTCACCACCGCCTCCGAACTGCGGCGCATCGCCGACGTGGCGGACAAGTACCAGGTGCCGATGGTCAAGGTCACCGGCGGCCAGCGCATCGACCTTTTGGGTATCAAGAAGCAGGATTTGCCCGGGGTCTGGAAAGACCTGGACATGCCCTCCGGCCACGCCTACGGCAAGTCCATCCGCACCGTGAAAACCTGCGTCGGCAGCGAGTTCTGCCGCTTCGGCACGCAGAACTCCACCCAGCTGGGCATCGAACTGGAGCATGACCTGTTCAACATGTGGTCGCCGCACAAGGTCAAGCTGGCGGTCTCCGGCTGCCCGCGCAACTGCGCCGAGGCCGGGATCAAGGATGTCGGCATCATCGGCGTCGACTCGGGCTGGGAGATGTACATCGGCGGCAATGGCGGGATCAAGACCGAGGTCGCGGAGTTCTTCGTCAAGCTGAAAACCGCCGACGAAGTGCGCGAATACAACGGCGCTTTCCTGCAGCTGTACCGCGAGGAAGCCTTCTACCTGGAGCGCACCGTGCACTACCTGCAGCGGGTCGGCATGGCGCACATCAAGCAGGCCATCATCGAAGACCCGCAACGGCGCAAGGCCCTCAACGAGCGCCTGCAATTCTCCCTGTCCTTCGAACAGGACCCGTGGAAGGAGCGCCTGGAACAGCCGCAGCTGAAAAAAGAATTCGAGCCGATCCGCGTCAAGCCACTGGAGGTGCTGCCATGAACTGGCTGGATATCTGCGCCCTGGACGAGATCAACGCCCTGGGCTCGCGCATCGTCAACGGCCCCAAGGGCGACATCGCGATCTTTCGCACCAGCGACGACGAAGTCTTCGCCCTCGACGACCGCTGCCCGCACAAGGGCGGACCGCTGTCCCAGGGGCTGATCTACGGCAAGACGGTCGCCTGCCCGTTGCACAACTGGCAGATCGACCTGGAGTCCGGCGCAGCACAGGCGCCGGATACCGGCTGCGCCCATCACCATCTGGCGCGGGTGGAAAACGGCCGCGTGCTGCTGGCCCTGCGGGATGCCGGCTGATGAACCGCCAGACGACCGCCTCGACCTGCTGTTACTGCGGCGTTGGCTGTGGCGTGCTGATCGAGCACGACGGCGAACGCATCCTCGGCGTCAGTGGCGACCCGAGCCACCCGGCCAACCACGGCAAACTGTGCAGCAAGGGTTCCACCCTGCACCTGACCGGCGACCTCGCGGCCCGCGCCCTGTATCCGGAACTGCGCCTGGGCAAGGCCCTGGCGCGCAGCCGCACCGACTGGGACACCGCACTGGAACACGCGGCCAACCTGTTTGCCGATACCATCGCCGAACACGGCCCGGACAGCGTGGCCTTCTATATCTCCGGGCAATTGCTTACCGAGGATTACTACGCCTTCAACAAGCTGGCCCGGGCCCTGGTGGGCACCAACAACATCGACAGCAATTCGCGGCTGTGCATGTCCTCGGCGGTGGTCGGCTACAAACGCAGCCTGGGCGCCGACGCCCCGCCCTGCAGCTACGAAGACCTCGAACTGAGCGATTGCGTGATGATCGTCGGCAGCAACATGGCCTACGCCCATCCGGTGCTGTTCCGCCGCCTGGAGCAGGCCAAGCGCCTGCGGCCGCAGATGAAAGTGATCGTCATCGACCCGCGGCGCACCGACACTTGCGATCTGGCCGATTTGCACCTGGCGATTCTGCCCGGCACCGATGTCGCGCTGTTCCACGGCATCCTGCACCTGCTGCTGTGGCAGGACTGGATCGATCGCGACTTCATCCAGGCGCATACCGAAGGCCTGGCCGAGCTGAAAAACCTGGTCCACGACTACACCCCGCATATGGTCGCGCAGCTGTGCGGCATCAGCGTCGAGCAACTGCGCCAGTGCGCTGAATGGGTCGGCACCTCGCCGAGCTTCCTGTCGCTGTGGTGCATGGGGCTAAACCAGTCCAGTGCCGGCAGCGCGAAAAACAGCGCACTGATCAACCTGCACCTGGCCACCGGGCAGATCGGCCGCCCCGGGGCCGGCCCTTTCTCCCTCACCGGTCAGCCGAATGCCATGGGCGGCCGGGAAACCGGCAGCCTGTCGAACCTGCTGCCGGGACACCGAGACGCCGCCAATCCGGAGCACCGGGCTGAAGTCGCGGCCTACTGGGGCGTCGAGCAATTGCCGGCCAACCCCGGCCTGACCGCGATCGAGCTGTTCGAACAGTTGCGCGGCGGCAAGATCAAGGCGCTGTGGATCGCCTGTACCAACCCGGCGCAGTCGCTGCCCGACCAGAACGCGGTGCGAGAGGCTTTGCTGGCCTGCCCGTTCGTGGTCCTGCAGGAAGCCTTTCGCACCACCGAGACCGCGGCCTTTGCCGACCTGCTGCTGCCCGCCGCCAGCTGGGGCGAGAAGGAAGGCAGCGTGACCAACTCGGAACGGCGCATCTCCCATGTGCGCCGCGCCGTGGCCGCGCCGGGCGAAGCACGCCCGGATTGGGCCATCACTCTGGACTTCGCCCGGCGCCTGGAACAGCGCCTGCGTCCGCAACAGCCCAGCCTGTTCGCCCTGGATACGCCTGCCCAGCTGTTCGATGAGTACAAACTGCTGACCCGCGGCCGCGACCTGGACCTTTCCGGCATCAGTCACGCGCTGATCGACCGTATCGGCCCGCAGCAATGGCCCTTCCCCGCCGGTGCCGAACAGGGGACGCCGCGGCTGTACGTCGACGGCCGCTTCCCGACCGCCAGCGGGCGGGCGCACTTCGTCAGCGACCCGTATCGCGCGGCCAAGGAACAGCGGGATGCGCGCTTCCCCCTGACCCTGATCACCGGCCGCCTGCGCGATCAATGGCACGGCATGAGCCGCACCGGCACCGCGGCCCAGCTGTTCGGGCATGTCAGCGAGGCCGTCCTCAGCCTGCACCCGGACGAACTGCGCCGGCAGAACCTGCAAGCGGGTGACCTGGTCTCGCTGAAAAGCCGTCGCGGCAGCGTGATAGTCGCCGTGGCCGACGACGACAGCGTGCGCCCGGGCCAGGCTTTCCTGCCGATGCACTGGGGCGATCGGTTTCTCAAGGGCGGCGTCAATGCCGTGACTCAGCCGGCGTTCGATCCACTGTCCAAACAGCCGGAACTCAAGCACAGCGGTGTACGCCTGGAGCCGGTCCAGCTGCCGTGGCAATTGTTCGCCCTGATCGAAGGCGATGTGCAGCGGCATTTCGAAGCCCTGCGCCCGCTCTGTGAAAGTTTCGCCTACGTCAGCCTGAGCCTGGCCGGCCGCGAACGCCCGGCCCTGCTGCTGCGAGTGGCCAACGCCGAAGCGCCGGCACCGCAACTGCTCAAGGACATCGATCAGTTGCTGGGGCTCAACGAAGGCCCGGTGCTGGCCTATGACGATCCTCGGCGCTCCATCGGCAAGCGGGTACGCATCGAACAGGGGCGGATCACCGCCATTCGCCTGGCCGGTGAAACCCTCGCCCGGCACTGGCTGCAGAACCTGTGGCTGGAAGGCAAGGCCGATGAGCAACTGCGCCGCTGGCTGCTGGCGCCGATGAGCGCACCGCCAGGGGCGGCCGGGCTCGCCTCGAGCGGCAAGACCTTGTGCAACTGCAAGAACGTCAGCCAGAGCGCGGTCTGTGCCGGGATCTCCCGCGGCCTGGACCTCGATGGCCTGAAACGGGAGCTGGGCTGCGGCACTCAATGCGGCTCTTGCGTCCCCGAAATCAAACGTCTGCTGGCCAGCTCGGCACAGCCCGTCGCAATCCCCCTGTGAGGAAACAAACATGAGCGCAAAAGTCTGGCTGGTGGGTGCGGGCCCTGGTGATCCTGAACTGCTGACCCTCAAGGCCGTGCGGGCCCTGGGCGAGGCGGATGTGGTGCTGATCGACGACCTGGTGAATCCGGCGGTGCTGGAACACTGTCCCCGGGCACGGGTTATTGCCGTGGGTAAACGCGGAGGCTGTCGTTCGACGCCCCAGGCGTTCATTCATCGGCTGATGCTGCGCTACGCCCGTCATGGCAAGTGCGTGGTACGCCTCAAGGGTGGCGATCCGTGCATCTTCGGCCGTGGAGGTGAAGAAGCGCGGTGGCTGCAGGAGCGTGGCGTCGAGGTGGAACTGGTGAACGGCATCACCGCCGGCCTGGCGGGCGCTACCCAGTGCGGTATCCCGCTGACCCTGCGCGGTGTCGCCCGCGGCGTCACCCTGCTGACGGCCCATACCCAGGACGACAGCAGCCTGAACTGGCAAGCCCTGGCGCAAAGCGGCACAACGCTGGTGATCTATATGGGGGTGGCAAAACTGGGCGAGATACGTGAACAGCTGATCGCTGGCGGCCTGGCGCCGCATACCCCGGTGGCCATGATTGAAAACGCGTCCCTGCCCGAGCAACGGCTGTGCCGGAGCGCTCTGCACACCATGCAGGACGATGCCCATGCCTTCCAGCTGAAAAGCCCAGCCATTCTGGTCGTCGGCGAAGTGGCTGCCTGCGGCGCACAACTGCCCGCCTTTTCCGAAGCGGCCCTGGCGGCGGCGTTCTCGGCCTGACTCCAGGCACTTTCATCAAATCGCGGACAAAGAAAAACCCGGCCTAGGCCGGGTTTTTCAAAGCTGCAAGCTACAGATTACTGAGCTTGTTGAGCTTGTGCTTCAACCTGCGCTTCTACGCGACGGTTTACAGCGCGGCCAGCTTCAGTTGCGTTGTCAGCAACTGGGCGGGACTCACCGTAACCAACGGATTGAACGCGGCTCGACTCAACACCGTACTGGCTGGTCAGAACTTGCTTAACGGCGTTTGCACGACGCTCAGACAGTTTCTGGTTGTAAGCGTCAGGACCGACGGAGTCAGTGTGACCTTCAACAACGGTGGTGGTTTGTGGGTACTGCTTCATGAAGTCAGCGAGGTTCTTGATGTCAGCGTAGCTGTTAGGCTTAACGACCGACTTGTCGAAGTCGAACTTCACGTCCAGCTCAACACGAACAACTTCAGCAACCGGAGCTTCTGGTTCTGGAGTTGGCTCTGGAACTGGAGCAGGAGCTGGAGCAACCTTGCCAGCGTTGCCGCCGAAGTTCACACCCAGACCAACCAGAGCGGAGTAGTCCCACTTGCCGTTGTCCATTGCGTAGTCGGCTTCAACGCCGGCACGAGCGAACAGGTTGTCGGTGAAGTAGTACTTAACACCGGTACCGATGATAGCCAGGGTCGACTGGTCGCGACCGCTGTGGCCGTCAGCCAGGACGTTGGTACGGCTCTGGTGACCGAAACCACCGGAAACGTATGGACGCAGGGAGTCCACGCCAGCTTGACCGAAGTGGTAGGTAGCCAGCAGGCTGCCGGTGTCACCTTTGATCTTCTGGTTGCCAGTGCCGTCGTTCGAACGGGTGTGGTTGGTTTTGTCGTAGTTCAGGTCCAACGACAGGTCATCGGTCAGGAAGTAGCCGATACGAGCGCCTGGGTTGAAGCCGTCTTCGATGTGCTTAACGCTGTCGTTGTACTGTTTTTTGTAAAACAGTTCACCCTCGACCGCGCCTTGGCCTTGCGCCAGAACGCCGAACGAAGTCACGGCAACAATAGAACCAATGGCAATGCCCAAGGTGTTTTTCAGTTTCATCCGTTAAATCCCCATCTGGTGATTGTAAAGCAGTCCCACATACCGGGGGACAACTCGGCGGTAAGTCTATCAGAACTTACCTAGACGTAAGAGATATTTGCGCCGAACTAAGTTTCAGCAATGCCTGCAAATTTCTCACGCAATTTATCAAGCGCACGCTTGTACCGCATTTTCGTAGCACTCAACCCCATGTGCATGATGTCTGCGATCTCCTGAAACTCCAGCTCTGCGACGAATCGTAGCACCAGAATCTCCCGATCGATCGGGTTCACATGCACCAACCAGCGGTCAAGTCCGCCCTTTTCCTCAGGTTTCGGCGCCTTATCTTCAGACGCTTCCTCGAGGGGATCAAGACTTAACGCATCCATCAAGCGACGTTTCCGCCGTTCTTTCCGATACTGCGTGATGCATTCGTTGTACGTGATGCTATAGAGCCATGTCTTGAACTTCGATTTCCCCTCGAAGTTCTTGAGGCCATACAGCACCTTCAACATCACCTCCTGACAGACATCGTCAGCATCACGATCGTTCCCTAAATAACGTGCACAAACGTTGAAGAGGGTTCGCTGATAGCGTCGCATCAACTCTTCATACGCACGCGTTACGTGAAACAGCTCCGTGTGCGAGCACGCAACCAACTCCTCGTCAGAGAGCTCACGGGGGTCATAGCGCGTGGATAGCGATTGGGCTTTATTCAAAACGAGTCGGGCCGACAGTCAGGTCAATGTCCACCGCAGCCCAGACACGGGCATTTTGCGGCGGCATACATTAGCAGGGTTTGCCGGGTTAGCGGCTACTTACATGCTGCTCCAGCAGGATCCGATTAGAGAGAGACACCAGCTCGCCCTCATCGGTCAGCAGTGTAGTCTTAACCGTGCCGATCTCCTCGATCTGCCCTTCGACCTCGCCAACTCGCACTTGTTGCCCAACCTGATACAACTCACGCACATAGATTCCCGCAAGAATCTGACCGGCAATATCCCGGCTTCCCAACCCCATGGCCAAGGCAACAGCCAGACCAACGGTAATCAAAACGATCACGATCACATGGTTGAGCAGGTCGGTTTTGACCTCCAACTGACTGATCGCAACGGAAATACTGATGATGATCACCAGCCCCTGGGCGATTCGCCCCAGGCCACTGGCGTAATCCAGACCGACCCCTTCGGCCGCTCCGCGCACCAGCCCATTGGCCAATTGCGCCAGCAATACCCCCACCAACAGCACCAGCGCGGCCCCGAAAACCTTCGGTAAATACAACGCCAGCATGTCGAGCGTAGCCGAAACCCGCTCCAGGCCAAGGGATTCTGCAGCAGAAACCAGAAAAATCAGTAATACGAACCAATACACGATTTTACCGATCAAGGTAGAAATCGGCACCTGCAGACCCGCACGGGACAGCAGTTTGGTCAAACCGGTACCGCCCATCAAACGGTCCAGGCCCAGTTTGGCGAGCAATTTGGAAAGCAGGGTATCAAGCAGTTTGGCAACCACAAAACCCAACAGCAGCACGACCAGTGCGCCAAACAGATTGGGAATGAAGTTCGCTACCTTGGTCCACAACGCAGTCATCGCAGTGACGAGGCTCTGAGTCCAGAGATCAAGTTCCATATTCAATCAGCCTTATCAGCAGTGCGAGCAGTAGGTTTACGACGGGAAACCGGCGAGATATGGGCCGATCCGTTATTCAGAGCAATCATCAGCGCCGGCAACCAGCGGCCGAGCAGGCTGAACAGATCGCCCGCCCCCACCTGCCGGTTGGCGGTTTTCAGTACGCGGCCCAGGCACGCATCGTCGTCCCGGGTGGACGGTGTGGCCTTGAGCATGTCACGCAACGACTGTTCAAACGGATCGTGCATACGCACCTCTCGATATGTCAGTGAAAGACGCGATCAAAATTCCCTGGGTCACATAGTTCATGATCAGACCCAGCGCAAACGTCGGAATAACCACCACTGTCCCAGCGCGACCAGCGCCATCAACAGGCAGGCCACCAGAAACCCGTAGGGGCTGTTGGAAAGCGGAATGCCTCCCACATTGATCCCCAACAAACCGGCCAGAAAACTCATCGGCAGAAAGATCCCGGTGATGATCCCGAAGCGAAACATGATGCGGTTCATGCGCACGCTCAGGCGTCGGTCTTCAGCCTCCAGCACAAGCCCCACGCGCTCTCGGGTCAATTCGAGCTCTTCCAGGTAGCGGGTCAGGCTGTTATTCAATTCGTTCCAGTAATCGCCATCGTCATCGGCGAACCAAGGCAGCCTGATGCGGCTGAGCTGACCGAAAATATCCCGCTGCGGAGCGAGGAAACGCTTGAGTCCAGCAGCCCGTCGACGAATCTGCAGAATGTTGCTGTGTTCGGGAGTATACCGTTCGTCGGCATCCAGTTTTTCTTCCTCGGCATCGACCACTTCCGACAGGTCGCTGACCAGGTCCTGCACTTTATGGGTCAGGTACTCAGCCATATAAAGGATGAGTTCGGAGGCGGTTTTCGGTCCCTTGCCTTCGCCCAGTTGCACCAGCAGCTCATCCGTCGCGCGCAATGGCCGCAGGCGCAGGGAGATCACTCGCTGGGCCGAACCGAAGATGCGTACCGAAACCATGTCCTCCGGCTCGGCGCCGGGGTTGAGGTTGATGCCGCGTAAAAACAGCAGGAACTCGGAATCCGGCAGCGCCAACAGGCGCGGCCGGGTATTTTCTTCGAGTAAAAGGTCACAGCTGAATTCGCTCAGACCGCTGGATTTACGCAGCCAGGTCTGGGTTTGCGGATGACTGCGATCCCAATGCAGCCAGAGGCTCTCATGGGCTTGCAGCTGCAAGTCGTCCAGTTCAGTTCGGGCAATTGCACGCGCACCACCTTTACCGTCCAGCACCAGGGCATGTACCAGCCCCCATTGCGCGTTGTCTTCCTCGAACATCCTCATCCCTTGCTTGGTCGACTGCTTATTCGGGCATTTTCAGCGGGCTTGGCGAAACGATTACGCCATTGTTGTCGGCATAGACATATTCGCCCGGACGGAACGTCACCCCGGCAAAAGTCACCGCCACGTTGAGATCACCAATACCGCGCTTGTCGGTTTTCATCGGGTGGCTGGCCAGCGCCTGAACGCCCAGGTCGGTTTGCGCGATGACATCGACATCACGGATGCAACCGTAGATCACCAGCCCTTCCCAACCGTTCTTCGCCGCCTTTTCGGCCAGCATATCGCCCAGCAGCGCACGGCGCAGGGAGCCGCCACCGTCGACTACCAGCACCTTGCCGTGGCCCTTGAGCTCGACCTGTTCCTTGACCAGCGAGTTGTCTTCGAAGCATTTGATGGTCACGATTTCGCCGCCGAAGGAGTCGCGGCCACCGAAATTGCTGAACATCGGTTCAACCACCTGCACCAGATCCGGGTAGGCGTCGCACAGGTCGGGAGTGAGGTAATGATTCATCGAGAAACTCCTGTAATGGAAAGAACACGTCGCGGTGTCGGAATTCGCAGGGTTCATGCTGAGTGATACGAGGGCAGACGGAGAATGTTTAACATTTCAGCTAGCCCTCACCATACGCCAATTTCAGCAGGCTCGACGGCACGAACAGAATGCTTAACCGGCGACCGAATGTGACCAGAACCGCTCAACGCGTCATATCTTAGCCGCAAGCGCATCGGAACGAAATGCTCTTGTCAGAGCCTTCTGAACTCAACTGGCGGCAGCCAGTTCGGTGCCCGACGCCAACAACGGGCTCTGCTGATCCTTCAACCATCGCGCGACCAAAGGCCAGACTTCGGCCTGGGCGGCTTTGCTCACCAGCATCTCCACATGGCCGAAATTGCCGCTGAACCCTTGTTCGCGTCCCAGGCAGACAAACTGCTTATGCTCGGAACTCAACTGGTCAAACAGTTTGCGACAAGCCCAGGTCGGATCCTGATGATCCCCGGCCGCACTCACTGCCAATACCGGCAGCGAAACATCGGACAAGCCGGCCCACCAGTCCTTCTGCCCATCGCCGAAACGCCCGAACAGTCCGTACCAGCGCATGCCTTCCAGGGCCAGGCCAATGGGCTCGTCCTCGGGACCGCGCTTGAGTCGCGAGCCGGACAACTGGGCAAAACGCTTGAGAATGAAACGACCGCCCCACTCCACCGCCGGGATTTTCAATGGCCAATAGGTGCGGCTGACCTGACAACCGAACAGCGCCGCCGACGCCACTGCCGGCTCTCCCAGGTACTGGCCACCCAGGGCCGCCGCCAGGGTAATGCCGCCCAGGGAATGACCAATCCAATGCGGAACCTGGCCGCTTTGTTCCCGCACGAAGGCGCCGATGGCAGGCAGATCGTATTGCGCATAGTCGGCGACGCGATTCTTGCGGTAGTCGGCATTGCGTCGCGACAGGCCGTGACCACGCATCTCGGGGATCCATACATCGAAACCCATGCGCGCCAGATACGCGCCCAGGCCGATGCCCTTGGGCGAATACCAGAAGCGCCGATTGGAGAAGCTGCCGTGCAGCAGGATCACCGGGACACCACGGGATTCGGGCTCGTCCGCCATCCCCAGGCGGGTGACGGCCAGCTCGACCGTGGCGTCCGGGCTATTGCCGGGCTTCAGGCGGTAGACGTCTTCACTCAGGTCGCCTCGACGTTCGGCACTGATCAAGGCGACGGGAAACAGGTTGCTGCTGCTTTGCATAATGCTCTTGCACAAAAAAGGGCGGCTTCCAGATGGAGCCCGCCCTACTTGAATCTCAAAGCACCGGCCAGCCCGAAGGCTGGCCAATGCTTCATTCCGCTTAGACCGCACCCTGCCCCTCGGCCAGGAAGAACCAGGTTTCCAGTACGGAATCCGGGTTCAGCGAGACGCTTTCGATGCCCTGCTCCATCAGCCACTTGGCCAGGTCCGGATGGTCGGACGGGCCCTGGCCGCAAATACCGATGTATTTGCCGGCCTTGTTGCAGGCGGCGATGGCGTTGGCCAGCAGTTTCTTGACCGCCGGATTACGCTCGTCGAACAGGTGCGCGATGATGCCCGAATCGCGGTCCAGACCCAGGGTCAGCTGGGTCAAGTCGTTGGAACCGATGGAGAAACCGTCGAAGAACTCGAGGAACTCTTCGGCCAGGATCGCGTTGGAAGGCAGCTCGCACATCATGATCACGCGCAGGCCGTTTTCACCACGCTTGAGACCGTTTTCGGCCAGCAGATCCACCACCTGGCTGGCTTCGCCCAGGGTGCGGACGAACGGCACCATGATCTCGACGTTGGTCAGGCCCATGTCGTTGCGCACGCGCTTGAGGGCGCGGCATTCGAGCTCGAAACAGTCACGGAAGGCTTCGCTGATGTAACGCGAAGCGCCGCGGAAGCCCAGCATCGGGTTTTCTTCTTCCGGCTCGTAGAGCTTGCCGCCGATCAGGTTGGCGTATTCGTTGGACTTGAAGTCCGACAGGCGCACGATGACTTTTTTCGGCCAGAACGCTGCAGCCAGGGTGCTGATGCCTTCAACCAGCTTGTCGACGTAAAAACCGACCGGATCGTTATAGCCAGCGATGCGCTTGTCGACGCTGTCCTTGATTTCATGGGGCAGGCCGGCGTAGTTCAGCAGCGCCTTGGGGTGCACGCCGATCATGCGGTTGATGATGAACTCCAGGCGGGCCAGGCCCACACCGGCGTTCGGCAGCTGGGCGAAGTCGAAGGCGCGGTCCGGGTTGCCGACGTTCATCATGATCTTGAACGGCAGCTCCGGCATGGCATCGACGGAGTTTTTCTTCACGTCGAAGCCCAGCTCGCCTTCGAAGATGAAGCCGGTGTCGCCTTCAGCGCAGGACACGGTCACGCCCTGGCCGTCTTTCAACAGTTCGGTGGCATTGCCGCAACCGACAACGGCCGGAATCCCCAGCTCGCGCGCGATGATCGCGGCGTGGCAGGTACGGCCGCCACGGTTGGTAACGATGGCGCTGGCGCGCTTCATCACCGGCTCCCAGTCCGGGTCGGTCATGTCGGATACCAGCACGTCGCCGGCCTGGACCTTGTCCATCTCCGACACGTCCTTGATGATCCGCACCTTGCCGGCGCCGATGCGCTGGCCGATGGCGCGACCTTCCACCAGCACGGTGCCGGTTTCCTTCAACAGGTAACGCTCCATGACGTTGGCCTGGGTGCGGCTCTTCACGGTTTCCGGACGGGCCTGGACGATGTACAGCTTGCCGTCGTCGCCGTCTTTGGCCCATTCGATGTCCATCGGGCACTTGTAGTGCTTCTCGATGATCATCGCCTGCTTGGCCAGCTCGCTGACTTCGGCATCGGTCAGGCAGAAACGCGCGCGATCGGCCTTGTCGACGTCGACGGTCTTGACCGAGCGACCGGCCTTGGCTTCGTCGCCGTAGATCATCTTGATCGCCTTGCTGCCCAGATTGCGGCGCAGGATGGCCGGGCGACCGGCTTGCAGAGTGCCCTTGTGGACGTAGAACTCGTCCGGGTTCACCGCCCCTTGAACGACGGTTTCACCCAGGCCGTAGGCGCCGGTGATGAATACCACGTCACGGAAGCCCGACTCGGTGTCGAGGGTGAACATCACGCCGGCGGTACCGGTTTCCGAACGCACCATGCGCTGCACGCCGGCAGACAGGGCGACCAGCTTGTGGTCGAAGCCCTGGTGCACGCGGTAGGAAATGGCGCGGTCGTTGAACAGGGAAGCGAAGACTTCCTTGGCGGCGCGAATGACGTTCTCGACGCCACGGATATTGAGGAAGGTTTCCTGCTGGCCGGCGAAGGAAGCGTCCGGCAGGTCTTCGGCGGTGGCCGAGGAGCGCACGGCCACGGCCATGTCAGGGTTGCCCGCGGACAGCTTGGCGAACGCGGTGCGGATTTCGCTATTCAGTTGCTCGGGGAACTCGGCTTCCATGATCCATTGACGGATCTGGGCGCCGGTCTTGGCCAGGGCATTCACGTCATCGACGTCCAGGGCGTCGAGCGCGGCGTGGATCTGGTCGTTAAGACCGCTCAATTCGAGAAAATCACGATAGGCCTGGGCCGTCGTGGCAAAGCCTCCAGGGACGGATACACCGGCGCCTGCAAGGTTACTGATCATCTCGCCCAGGGATGCGTTCTTGCCCCCCACATGCTCTACATCATGGACGCCGAGCTTATCGAGGGAAACTACGTACTCTACCAAGGTGATCTCTCCACTAACTGTGTTGGAAAAGCTCAGAAGCCGGCTGCTCGGGGAGCGCTTGCCAGCTGTATGGCCTGGACCTGGAAAATAAGTGAGAATGCGGGCCATTGGAGGCCGGCAAATCGCGCCTATCATATCCAAGATTCGTCACTAGCTTAAGGCCCAAGGTGCAAATGAAACGATCTGCTTTCTTTATCTCCGACGGTACCGGCATCACCGCTGAAACCCTCGGCCAGAGCCTCCTGGCGCAGTTCGAAAACATTACCTTCAGCAAAATCACGCGACCGTATATCGACAGCGTAGATAAAGCGCGGGCCATGGTACAACAAATCAACATCGCCGCCGAAAAGGACGGATTTCGCCCGATTATCTTCGACACCATCGTCAATCAGGACATCCGTGAGATCCTCGCGACGTCCAATGGTTTCATGATCGACATCTTCTCGACCTTCCTCGCCCCCCTGGAGCTGGAGTTGAGCGAGCACTCGTCGTATTCAGTCGGCAAGTCCCATTCCATTGGCGGCAACTCCAACTATATGGAGCGGATCGAGGCGGTGAACTTCGCCCTCGACAACGACGACGGCGCCCGCACCCACTACTACGACAAGGCCGACCTGATCCTGGTCGGCGTGTCGCGCTGCGGCAAGACCCCGACCTGCCTGTATATGGCCATGCAGTTCGGCATCCGCGCCGCCAACTACCCGCTGACCGAAGACGACATGGAACGCCTGCAGCTGCCGACGGCCCTGCGCGCCCACCAGCACAAGCTGTTCGGCCTGACCATCGACCCCGACCGGCTCACCGCCATCCGCAACGAGCGCAAGCCCAACAGCCGTTATTCGAGCTATGCCCAGTGCGAGTTCGAAGTGCGCGAGGTGGAAAACCTGTTCCGCCGCGAGAACATTCCGCACATCAATTCCACGCACTTCTCGGTGGAAGAGATCTCGGCGAAGATCCTCGTGGAAAAAGGCGTCGAGCGGCGCTTCAAGTAGCGTTATCTGACCAATAGAAGGCTATCGCGAGCAATCGAACGTCAACCGGCTGCTCCTACATGGCTTACAAGATCTTGTAGGAGCGAGCTTGTCGTGATCGGACCAGCGGTCTGCCCTGCCCTCAGATCACCAACAGATCCAAGAACCGGTGCACCGCCGTGGCTTCCAGCTGCGCCTGGTCCTTGCACAGGGCAAAGATCTGCGCCGAGCGCTGGGCCGTGAAGCGGGTGGCCAGGTTGGCCTTGAACTTGTCTTCCAGCAGCGCAATGCCTTCGGCGCGACGCCGGCGATGGCCGATCGGGTATTCCACCACCACCTGCTCGGTGCTGGAGCCATCCTTGAAAAACACCTGTAGCGCATTGGCGATGGAGCGCTTGTCGGCCTCCAGGTACTCGCGGGTGTAGCGAGGCTCCTCGACGACCTGCATCTTCTCGCGCAACTGATCGATGATCGGATGGGCGGCATGGAAGCTGTCTTCATAGTGCTCGGCCACCAGGTTGCCGAACGCCAGCGGCACGGCGGTCATGTACTGGATGCAGTGGTCGCGGTCGGCGGCGTTGGCCAGCGGGCCGACCTTGGAAATGATGCGGATCGCCGATTCATGGGTGGTGATGACGATCCTGTCGATCTCGTGCAGGCGATTGCGCACCAGCGGGTGCAGGGTCACCGCCGCTTCACAGGCGGTCTGCGCATGGAACTCGGCCGGGAAGCTGATCTTGAACAGCACGTTTTCCATCACATAGCTGCCGTACTGCTGCGACAGGCTGAAACGGCGCTGGTCTTCGGGCTTGAGCGCCAGGTCCTTGTTGGTGTGGCTGAACAGCACGTCGTAGAAGCCCCACTGCGGCGCGCTCAGTACTCCCGGGATGCCCATCTCGCCACGCAGGGCGATATCCGCCAGGCGCACGCCACGGCTGGTGGCATCCCCCGCCGCCCAGGACTTGCGCGAACCGGCGTTCGGCGCATGGCGGTAGGTACGCAGCGCCTGGCCATCGACAAAGGCATGGGACAGCGCCGCCAGCAACTGCTCGCGGTTGGCCCCCATCAACTTGGCGGTGACCGCGGTCGAGGCGACTTTCACCAGCAGGACATGGTCGAGGCCGACCCGGTTGAAGGAGTTTTCCAGGGCAATCACCCCCTGGATCTCATGGGCCATGATCATAGCCTCGAGCACCGCGCGCATGGTCAGCGGCGCCTCGCCATTGGCCACGCGCTTTTGCGACAGGTGATCGGCCACGGCGAGGATGCCACCGAGGTTGTCGGAAGGGTGGCCCCACTCGGCGGCGAGCCAGGTGTCGTTGTAATCCAGCCAACGGACAATACAGCCGATATCCCAGGCCGCCTTGACCGGGTCCAGGCGCAAGCTAGTACCCGGCACCCGCGCGCCAAACGGCACGAGCGTGCCCTCGACGATGGGCCCCAGGTGCTTGGTGCACTCGGGAAAGCGCAGGGCCAGCAAGCCACAGCCGAGGGTGTCCATCAGGCAGTTGCGGGCGGTATCCAGGGCCTCGCGGGACTCGATCCGGTAGTTCAGAACGTAGTCGGCGATGTCCTGCAGGACCTGGTCGTAATCGGGGCGTTCGTTCAGATCAACGTTGGCGCTCATGGGCAGTTCACTCCATCAAGGGTTAGGTGTGGGTTGCATCCTCAAGGTCAGGCTGATCGGGTTATGTCTGTTTATTTTATCCCCCGCAGGAGCGCCGGTCGGCAGCTTCCCGCGGGTAGCGGTTTTTCCTTAGAAGGCGTCGCCGGGCACACGCACCCAACCTTCCATCAAGACCCGCGCGCTACGACTCATGATGGCCTTGGTCACGCTCCATTCGCCGTTCTCCTGCACGGCTTCGGCACCGACGCGCAGGGTTCCCGACGGGTGGCCGAAGCGCACCGCGCTGCGCTCTCCGCCGCCGGCCGCCAGGTTGACCAGGGTCCCGGGGATCGCCGCCGCCGTGCCGATGGCCACCGCGGCGGTGCCCATCATCGCGTGGTGCAGCTTGCCCATGGACAGCGCGCGCACCAGCAGATCGACATCCGCGGCCTTCACCGCCTTGCCGCTGGAAGCCTGGTAGTCCGCGGGCGGCGCGACAAAGGCGACCTTGGGCGTGTGCTGACGCTTGGCCGCTTCATCCAGATTCTGGATCAGCCCCATGCGCAGCGCGCCGTGGGCGCGAATGGTCTCGAACATCGCCAGCGCCTTGGGGTCGCCGTTGATATCGCCCTGCAGCTCGGTACCGCTGTAGCCGATATCGCGGGCGTTGATGAAGATCGTCGGGATCCCGGCATTGATCATGGTGGCCTGGAAAGTCCCGACGCCCGGCACCTCCAGGTCGTCCACCAGGTTGCCGGTGGGGAACATCGAACCGCCGGCGCCCTCTTCCTCGGCCGCCGGGTCAAGGAACTCCAACTGCACTTCGGCCGCCGGGAAAGTCACCCCGTCCAGCTCGAAATCACCGGTCTCCTGGACTGCGCCGTTGGTGATCGGCACGTGGGCGATGATGGTCTTGCCGATATTGGCCTGCCAGATGCGCACCACCGCCACGCCGTTCTGCGCAATGCGCTCGGCATCCACCAGGCCGCTGCTGATGGCGAAGGAACCGACCGCCGCCGACAGGTTGCCGCAGTTGCCGCTCCAGTCGACAAAAGGTTTGTCGATGGACACCTGGCCGAACAGGTAATCCACGTCGTGACCGGGCTTGATGCTTTTCGACAGGATCACCGTCTTGCTGGTGCTGGACGTGGCGCCGCCCATGCCATCGATCTGCTTGTCGTACGGGTCGGGGCTGCCGATCACCCGCAATAGCAAGGCATCGCGGGCCGCGCCCGGTAGCTGCGCCGCCTCAGGAAGGTCCTGCAGGCTGAAGAACACACCCTTGCTGGTGCCGCCCCGCATGTAGGTGGCGGGAATCTTGATTTGCGCTACGAAAGCCATGAATTTCGGTCCTGATAAAGACCGAGGGCGGCGCCTTGCGGCCCGCCCCCGGTACGTCACTTAACTGGCCACAGCCGATTCGAGGAAGTCCTGGGCAAAGCGCTGCAACACGCCGCCCGCTTCGTAGATCGACACCTCTTCGGCGGTGTCGAGCCGGCAGGTCACCGGCACCTCGACCCGCTCGCCGTTCTTGCGCTGGATCACCAGGGTCAGCGTGGCGCGCGGCTTGCGCTCGCCCACCACATCGAAGGTTTCGGTGCCGTCGATACCCAGGGTCTTGCGGTCGGTGCCCGGTTTGAACTCCAGCGGCAACACGCCCATGCCCACCAGGTTGGTGCGATGGATGCGCTCGAAGCCTTCGGCGGCGATGGCTTCCACCCCGGCCAGGCGCACGCCCTTGGCCGCCCAGTCACGGGACGAACCCTGGCCGTAGTCGGCGCCGGCAATGATGATCAGCGGCTGCTTGCGCTGCATATAGGTTTCGATGGCTTCCCACATCCGGGTGACCTGGCCTTCCGGCTCGATCCGCGCCAGCGAACCCTGCTTGACCTTGCCGCCCTCCTGGACCATTTCGTTGAACAGTTTCGGGTTGGCGAAGGTCGCGCGTTGCGCGGTCAGGTGGTCGCCGCGGTGGGTCGCGTAAGAGTTGAAGTCCTCTTCCGGCAGGCCCATTTTCGCCAGGTACTCGCCGGCCGCGCTGTCGAGCATGATGGCGTTGGACGGCGACAGGTGATCGGTGGTGATGTTGTCCGGCAGCACCGCCAGCGGGCGCATGCCGGTCAGGCTGCGCGCACCGGCCAGGGCGCCTTCCCAGTACGGCGGACGGCGGATGTAGGTGCTCATTTCGCGCCAGTCGTACAACGGTTCGACCTTGGGTCCGGTGTCTTCGTGAATGGCGAACATCGGGATGTACACCTTGCGGAACTGCTCGGGTTTCACCGATGCCTTGACCACCGCATCGATCTCTTCGTCGCTCGGCCAGATGTCCTTGAGGCGGATTTCCTTGCCGTTGGCGTCCAGGCCCAGCACGTCCTTCTCGATGTCGAAACGGATGGTCCCGGCAATCGCATAAGCCACCACCAGCGGCGGCGATGCGAGGAACGCCTGCTTGGCGTAGGGATGGATGCGCCCGTCGAAGTTGCGGTTGCCCGAAAGCACCGCGGTGGCATACAGGTCGCGGTCGATGATCTCTTTCTGGATCACCGGGTCCAGCGCGCCGGACATGCCGTTGCAGGTGGTGCAGGCGAAGGCCACGACGCCAAAGCCCAATTGCTCCAGCTCCCTGGTCAGGCCCGCTTCGTCCAGGTACATGGCTACGGTCTTGGAACCCGGCGCCAGCGACGACTTGACCCAGGGTTTGCGGGTCAGGCCGAGCTTGTTGGCGTTGCGTGCCAGCAGGCCGGCGGCGATCACGTTGCGCGGGTTACTGGTGTTGGTGCAGCTGGTGATGGCCGCGATGATCACCGCGCCATCGGGCATTTGCCCCGGCACTTCTTCCCACTGGCCGGCGATGCCCTTGGCCGCCAGGTCGCTGGTCGCCACCCGGGCGTGGGGGTTGCTCGGGCCCGCCATGTTGCGCACCACCGAGGACAGGTCGAACTGCAAGCCGCGCTCGTACTGGGCATCTTTCAGGCTGTCGGCCCACAGGCCGGCCTGCTTGGCATAGGTCTCGACCAGCTGCACCTGTTCGTCTTCACGGCCGGTGAGCTTGAGGTAGTCGATGGTCTGCTGGTCGATGTAGAACATCGCCGCGGTGGCGCCGTATTCCGGGGCCATGTTGGAGATGGTCGCGCGGTCGCCCAGGGTCAGCGCCGCGGCGCCCTCGCCGAAGAACTCCAGGTAGGCGCCCACCACCTTCTGCTTGCGCAGGAACTCGGTCAGCGCCAGCACCATATCGGTGGCGGTGATGCCCGGTTGCAGCTTGCCGGTCAGCTCGACGCCGACGATTTCCGGCAGGCGCATCCAGGACGCCCGGCCGAGCATCACGCTTTCGGCTTCCAGGCCGCCGACGCCGATGGCGATCACGCCCAGGGCATCCACGTGCGGGGTGTGGCTGTCGGTGCCGACGCAGGTATCGGGGAAGGCCACGCCATCGCGCGCCTGGATCACCGGGGACATTTTCTCCAGGTTGATCTGGTGCATGATGCCGTTGCCCGGCGGGATCACGTCGACGTTCTTGAAGGCTTTCTTGGTCCAGTTGATGAAGTGGAAGCGGTCTTCGTTGCGCCGGTCTTCCACCGCACGGTTCTTGGCGAACGCATCCGGGTCGAAGCCGCCGCACTCCACCGCCAGCGAGTGGTCGACGATCAACTGGGTCGGCACCACTGGGTTGACCTGGGCCGGGTCGCCACCCTGGTCGGCGATGGCATCGCGCAGGCCGGCCAGGTCCACCAGGGCGGTCTGGCCAAGAATGTCGTGGCACACCACACGGGCCGGAAACCACGGGAAGTCGAGGTCGCGCTTGCGCTCGATCAGTTGCTTCAGGGAAGCGCTCAGGGTCGCCGGATCGCAGCGCCGCACCAGGTTTTCCGCGAGCACGCGCGAGGTGTACGGCAGACTGTCGTAGGCGCCCGCCTGGATGGCCTCGACAGCCGCGCGGGTGTCGAAGTAGTCCAGTCGGGTACCGGGTAACGGTTTACGAAATTCAGTGTTCATCGTCAGGACTCGGTCACGGTGATTGCAAAAGGTGGGGCTGGCACCGGCACTGAACCGCCCTCCTGCAGGGCTTTGGGTTCAGCCTGTGCCAGCGGCCACCGGTCAGCGACGTTCGATTGGCACGAACTTGCGCTGTTCAACGCCGACGTACTCGGCGCTTGGACGGATGATGCGGTTGTTGGCGCGCTGTTCGAACACATGGGCGGCCCAGCCGGTCAGGCGCGAGCAGACGAAGATCGGGGTGAACAGCTTGGTCGGGATGCCCATGAAGTGGTACGCCGAGGCATGGTAGAAATCGGCGTTGGGGAACAGCTTCTTCTGCTCCCACATGGTCTTGTCGATGGCTTCGGAAACCGGGAACAGCACCTTGTCGCCCACTTCGTCAGCGAGCTTTTTCGACCAGCCCTTGATCACCTCGTTACGCGGGTCGTTGTCTTTGTAGATCGCATGGCCGAAGCCCATGATCTTGTCCTTGCGCTCGAGCATGCCGAGGGTGCCCTTGATCGCCTCTTCCGGCGAAGCAAAGCGCTCGATCATCTCCATCGCCGCCTCGTTGGCGCCGCCGTGCAGCGGGCCGCGCAGCGAACCGATGGCCGCGGTGACACAGGAGTACAAGTCCGACAGGGTCGAGGCACAGACCCGGGCGGTGAAGGTCGAGGCGTTGAATTCGTGCTCGGCATAGAGGATCAGCGACACGTTCATCACTTTGGTGTGCAGCTCGCTCGGTTTCTTGCCGTGCAGCAGGTGCAGGAAGTGGCTGCCGATGCACGGCTCGTCGGTCACGCAATCGATGCGTTTGCCGTCGTGGCTGAAGCGGTACCAGTAACACATGATCGCCGGGAACGCGGCCAGCAGGCGGTCGGTGACGTCATGTTGCCGGGAGAAGTCCTGTTCCGGCTCGATATTGCCGAGGAACGAGCAACCGGTGCGCATCACATCCATCGGATGGGCGTCGGCCGGAATGCGTTCCAGCACTTCTTTCAGTGCCTGCGGCAGGTCGCGCAGCTTGCTCAGCTTCTGGGTGTAGGCGTCCAGTTGCGCCTGGGTCGGCAGCTCGCCGTACAGCAGCAGGTAGGCCACTTCCTCGAACTGCGCGTCGGCCGCCAGTTCGCGTACGTCGTAACCCCGGTAGGTCAGCCCGGCACCGGCCTGGCCCACGGTCGACAAGGCAGTCTGTCCGGCCACCTGGCCACGCAGGCCAGCGCCACTCAATACTTTTGCTTCGGCCATTGCTCTCTCCAATCTTGAATTTGTTAGGGAATCGGCAAATCGTCAAAACCAATACTGCTTTCTGTAGCCCCTGCCGCAGGCTGCGACAGGACCGAAGATCCTCCTGCGTCGAGAGGAGCGCCGCGGCCGTGCCGGCCGATCGCAGCCTTCGACAGCGGCTACAGGTTTTGCATCAGTAGTCGAGCCGTGCTCGGCATCACCCCTTCTTCTGGGCGAACAGTGCATCGAGCTTCTGCTCGAAGGTGTGGTAGTCGATGCGGTCGTACAGCTCCATGCGGGTCTGCATGGTGTCGATCACGTTCTGCTGGGTGCCATCGCGACGGATCGCGGTGTAGACGTTTTCCGCCGCCTTGTTCATGGCGCGGAATGCCGACAGCGGGTACAGCACCAGGGAAACATCCACGGATTTCAGTTGCTCGGTGGTGTACAGCGGCGTGGCGCCGAACTCGGTGATGTTGGCCAGGATCGGCGCTTTCACCCGGCTGGCGAAGATCTTGTACATCTCCAGCTCAGTGATGGCTTCCGGGAACACCATGTCGGCGCCGGCTTCGATGCAGGCGGCGGCGCGGTCCAGGGCCGACTCCAGCCCCTCCACCGCCAGGGCGTCGGTGCGGGCCATGATCACGAAGCTGTCGTCGGTGCGGGCATCCACCGCGGCCTTGATGCGGTCGACCATTTCCTGCTGGGAAACGATCTCCTTGTTCGGCCGATGGCCGCAGCGCTTGGCGCCGACCTGGTCCTCGATATGAATCGCCGCCGCGCCGAACTTGATCATCGACTTGACGGTGCGCGCCACGTTGAACGCCGACGAACCGAAACCGGTGTCCACGTCCACCAGCAGCGGCAGGTCGCAGACGTCGGTGATGCGGCGCACGTCGGTCAGCACGTCGTCCAGCCCGGTGATGCCCAGGTCCGGCACGCCGAGGGAGCCAGCCGCCACCCCGCCACCGGACAGGTAGATCGCCTTGAACCCGGCGCGCTTGGCCAGCAGCGCATGGTTGGCATTGATGGCGCCGACCACCTGCAACGGTCGTTCGCTGGCGACCGCATCGCGAAAGCGCTGGCCTGGAGTGCTCTTGTTGTTGGAACTCATGACTCACCTCGTGGAGTGGCTGTCTGCGGGGCGCCGTCCTGATAATGACGGGCAATGTTGCGTTTGGAAGCGCCGATGTGACGGCGCATCAACAACTCGGCCAGTTCGCCGTCGCGATCGGCAATGGCATCGAGAATCCGGTGATGCTCGGCGAACGCCTGGCGCGGGCGATTGGGCGTGGCGGAAAACTGGATGCGGTACATGCGCACCAGTTGGTACAGCTCGCCGCAGAGCATCTGCGTGAGGGTGCGGTTGCCCGCGCCCTGGATGATCCGGTAATGAAAGTCGAAATCGCCTTCCTGCTGGTAGTAGCCGAGCCCGGCCTGGAACGCCGCGTCGCGCTCATGGGTATCGAGGACCCGGCGCAGCTCGTCGATTTCCTCGTTGGTCATGCGCTCGGCGGCCAGGCGGCAGGCCATGCCTTCCAGGGATTCGCGGATTTCATAGAGTTCGATCAGCTCGGCATGGCTCAGGGACACCACCCGCGCCCCGACATGGGGCACCCGCACCAGCAGGCGCTGGCCTTCCAGGCGGTGGATCGCCTCGCGCAGCGGGCCACGGCTGATGCCGTAGGTGCGCGCCAGTTCCGGCTCGGAAATCTTGCTGCCCGGGGCGATCTCGCCCTTGACGATGGCCGCCTGAATGCGCCTGAAGACGTTTTCGGACAAGGTTTCCGAATCGTCCTGCGCTACGGCGGGGGGATCGAGCTGATCCAGCATATTGTCGACACCTTGAAAATCAATGCGACAAAAACTAGCCAATACAACCGATGCAGTCAAAGGAAAAATAGATATTGTCGACAATCGTCTAATAACCCTTTGCACCCAATCGGCACAAAAGCCCCCGCCCCGCCGCTGGCGCCATAAAACCAGCATGCTAGAATGCCGCCCGCATTTGCCTGTCACATTAATAAGGCAGCACACGAGGGAGCTTGCGCAGCAATGCCAGTCGCCTTGAACTGAAGAACCCATGCAACGCACCAGGATCTATGAGACTCAAGGCCTTCTCCATACTGTTCTGCCTGCTCGGCGTGCCGGGCCTGAGTGCCGCCGCCGGCAAGACCGTTTACGGTCTGAATGAATACGCCAGACTGTCCGGGATCGACCTGGAAGTCGCCGCCAAACTCGACACCGGCGCCAAGACCGCCTCCCTCAGTGCCCGCGATATCAAGCGCTTCAAGCGCAATGGCGAGTCCTGGGTACGCTTTTACCTGGCCATCGACGCCGCCCATTCCCACCCCATCGAACGTCCGTTGGCCCGCGTCAGCAAGATCAAGCGCCGCGCCGGCGACTACGACCCCGATGAGGAAAACAACAAGAAGTACACCGCGCGCCCGGTCATTGAGCTGGATATCTGCATGGGCGGTGCCCTGCGCAGCATAGAAGTGAACTTGACCGACCGCAGTGCATTCCAATACCCGCTCTTGATCGGTTCCGAGGCGCTCAAGCGCTTCGATGCACTGGTCGACCCCAGTCTTAAATACGCTGCTGGCAAACCTGGCTGCGCCACCGACGCTCATACCGCAGAGTAATTCCAATGCGCTCTCTTACCCTCCATCTGAAAATCCTGATCGCCATCCTGGTGGTGCTGGGCATTTCGATCACGGCCTATCAGATTTTCGTGCTCGGCATCCCGGTGACCGAAGACGCCACCGACGACCTGTGGAACATCGACGCCAAGGTCGAGTTCGTCGCCAACGCCAAGGACCCGATCAAGATCCAGATGTTCGTGCCGCCCCTGAGCCGCGACTACGTCAGCCTGAACGAGAGCTTCATCTCCAATAACTACGGGGTGGCGGTGAACCGCGTCGACGGCAACCGCAAGGTCACCTGGTCGGCCCGCCGCGCCAAGGGCAACCAGACCCTCTACTACCGCCTGGTGCTGACCAAGCGCTACACCGCGGAAAAAGCCAAGATCAAGGGCCCGACCTTCCGCGACAGCATCGCTGTCGAAGGCCCGGAAAAGATCGCCGCCGAAGCCCTGCTCGCGCCGATCCGCCAGCATTCGGCCGACGTCGAGACCTTCATCAGCGAGGCCATCAAGCGGGTCAACAACAGCAGCGACGACAACGCCAAGATGCTCCTGGCGGGCGATCCGTCGCCGGCGAACAAGGCCAAGATCGTCGACCTGCTGCTGTCCATCGCCCACGTGCCGATGGAAAAGGTCCACACCATTCGCCTGGTGGCCGACCAGCCGCAGGCCCCGGAACTGTGGCTGCGCAGCTTCAACGGTACCGACTGGTTGTACTTCAACCCGGAAACCGGCGAACAGGGCCTGCCCAGCGACCGCCTGCTGTGGTGGATCGGTGACGACAACCTGATCACCGTCGATGGCGGCAAGAAAGCCACCGTCACCTTCAGCCTGAACAACAGCGAAATGAACGCCATTCGCCTGGCCAAGCTGACCGACGAGAACACCGACGCCAACTTCCTCGAATACTCGCTGTACGGCCTGCCGCTGCAGACCCAGCAGACCTTCATGATCATGGTGATGATCCCGATCGGCGTGCTGGTGATCCTGGTGCTGCGCAACCTGATCGGCCTGCAGACCCTGGGTACCTTCACCCCGGTGCTGATCGCCCTGGCTTTCCGCGAAACCCAGCTGGGCTTCGGTATCGTGCTGTTCACGGTGATCACCGCGCTCGGACTGTCGCTCAGGTCCTACCTGGAACACCTGAAGCTGCAGATGCTGCCGCGGTTGTCGGTGGTGCTGACCTTCGTCGTGGTGCTGATCGCCGCCATCAGCCTGTTCAGCCACAAGCTGGGCCTGGAACGCGGCCTGTCGGTGGCCCTGTTCCCGATGGTGATCCTGACCATGACCATCGAACGCCTGTCGATCACCTGGGAAGAACGCGGCGCCGGCCATGCGATGAAAGTCGCCATCGGCACGCTGTTCGCCGCCTCCCTGGCGCACCTGATCATGAGCGTGCCGGAGCTGGTCTACTTTGTCTTCACCTTCCCGGCGATGCTGCTGATCCTGGTGGGCTTCATGCTGGCGATGGGTCGCTACCGCGGCTACCGCCTGACCGAGCTGATCCGTTTCAAAGCCTTCGTCAAGGCTGATTCGTAATGTTCGGCCTGTGGAAGACCTGGAAGGCCCTGGAAGCCCGGGGCATCATGGGGATCAATCGGCGTAACGCGGACTACGTGCTCAAGTACAACAAGCGCAGCCTGTACCCGATCGTCGACGACAAGATCATCACCAAGGAGCGCGCGATCAAGGCCGGCATCCATGTGCCGGAACTGTACGGCGTGATCTCCACCGAGAAGGAAATCGACAAGCTCGACGAGATCATCGGCGGGCGCAACGACTTCGTGATCAAGCCGGCGCAAGGCGCCGGCGGCGACGGCATCATCGTGATTGCCGATCGTTTCGAGGGTCGCTACCGCACGGTATCGGGCAAGATCATCAGTCATGAAGAAATCGAGCACCACATCTCCAGCATCCTCACCGGCCTCTATTCCCTGGGCGGCCACCGTGACCGGGCGCTGATCGAATACCGGGTGACCCCGGACCAGATCTTCAAGAGCATCAGCTACGAAGGCGTGCCGGACATCCGCATCATCGTGCTCATGGGCTACCCGGTGATGGCCATGCTGCGCCTGCCGACCCGCCAGTCCGGCGGCAAGGCCAACCTGCACCAGGGCGCCATCGGCGTCGGCGTCGACCTGGCCACCGGCCTGACCCTGCGCGGTACCTGGCTGAACAACATCATCGCCAAGCACCCGGACACCACCAACGCGGTGGACGGCGTGCAGCTGCCCTACTGGGACGGCTTCATGAAGCTGGCGGCCGGTTGTTATGAGCTGTGCGGCCTGGGCTACATCGGGGTCGACATGGTGCTGGACCAGGAAAAGGGCCCGCTGATCCTCGAGCTCAACGCCCGCCCTGGCCTGAACATCCAGATCGCCAACGACTGTGGCCTGACCCAGCGTACCCACGCAGTCGAAGCGCACCTGGCAGAACTGAAAGCCCGCGGCATCAGCGAAACCGTCGAGCAGCGCGTGCAGTTTGCCCAGGACCTGTTCGGCCATATCCCAGCGGTGGAAGGCTGAACCACAGCAACGGAAAACCCTGTAGCCGCTGCCGCAGGCTGCGCCCGACCGCGAAGCGGGCGCCGCTTTCAACATCGCCGAGGACCTTCGGTCCTTTCGCAGCCTTCGGCAGCGGCTACAGGGTATGCGGCGAGGCGGGCAATGCGTCGTAAACCGGGCAATCCCCGCCATCCCCACTAGGAGCAAATCCCTGAGGGGACTACAATCGCCAGCCGCGCTCCTCCGATGGCTGATCCGCCCCGCATGTCGACCTGTTCCGTACACCCGCTGCCCTATCGCACCAACCCCGCCGAGTATTTCGCGGCGATCCGCCATGCCCCTGGCGCCGTCCTGCTCGACAGCGGCCGGCCCAGTGCCGAGCGCGGCCGCTACGACCTGCTCAGCGCCTGGCCACGGGCGCAGTTGGCTGTCCTCAAGGACGAAAGCGGCGAAGATTTCCTGCAACGCCTGCGGCTCAACCTGGACCAATTGGGCCAGGCGGCGATCCCGGCGCCTTACCAGTTGCCTTTCGCCGGCGGGCTGATCGGCTACCTGAGCTACGACTTCGGACGCCATCTGGAACGCCTGCCCAGCCAGGCCCTGGATGACCTGCAACTGCCCGATGCACGCTTCGGCCTCTACGACTGGGCGCTGATCAGCGACCATCAGCAGCGCACCAGCCAACTGGTGTTCCACCCCGCGCTTGCCGCCACCGAACGCCAGCGCCTGATCGACCTGTTCGGCCAGGCGCCGGCCAACACCCGCGACAGCTTCAAGCTCAGCGGGCCGATGCTGACTGACCTCAGCGCCGCGCAGTATCAACAGGCGTTCGAGCGCATCCAGGCGTACATCCAGGCCGGCGACTGCTATCAGGTCAACTTCGCCCAGCGCTTTCGCGCGCCCTGCGCTGGCGATCCGTGGGTTGCCTACTGCGCGTTGCGCGCGGCCTGCCCGACGCCTTTTTCCGGGTTCCAGAGCCTGCCAGAAGGTGGCGCGGTGCTGAGCCTGTCGCCGGAGCGCTTCGTGCGGATCAGTGAGCGCCAGGTGGAAACCCGGCCGATCAAGGGCACCCGCCCGCGCGGCCAGGATGCCGCCGAAGACGCGGCGAACGCCGCCGAGCTGCTGGCCAGCCCCAAGGACCGCGCGGAAAACCTGATGATCGTCGACCTGCTGCGCAACGACCTGGGCCGCACCTGCCGCATCGGCTCGGTGCGGGTACCGGAGCTGTTCAGCCTGGAGAGTTACCCGAACGTGCATCACCTGGTGAGCAGCGTCACCGGCGAGCTGGCGGACGACAAGGACGCCCTGGACCTGATCGCCGGCAGCTTCCCCGGCGGCTCGATCACCGGCGCACCGAAGATCCGCGCGATGCAGATCATCGACGAGCTGGAGCCGACCCGGCGCGGGCTGTATTGCGGTTCGTTGCTGTACCTGGACGTGCGTGGCGAGATGGACAGCTCGATCGCCATCCGCAGCCTGCTGGTCAAGGATGGGCAAATCTGCTGCTGGGGCGGTGGCGGGATTGTCGCGGACTCGGACTGGCAGGCCGAGTATCAGGAGTCCATCACCAAGGTGAAGGTCCTGCTGGAGACGTTGCAGAACCTCTGATCATGCCCCTGTAGCCGCTGCCGAAGGCTGCGATAGGGCCGCAGGCCCTTCAGCGTCGGGGAAGACGCCGCGGCCGTACCGGCCGATCGCAGCCTTCGGCAGCGGCTACAGGTACAGCGTTACAAGCTCAACTCACGGTTCGACGCCTTGAGGAACTCCTGCTTCAGCTCGGCAAAGCTGTGCACCGCCGGGAACTGCGGAAACTCGCGAATCACGTTGTCCGGGGCATGGAACAGAATGCCGGCATCGGCCTCGCCGAGCATGCTGGTGTCGTTGTACGAGTCCCCCGCCGCAATCACCCGGTAGTACAGGCTCTTGAAGGCCAGCACCGACTGGCGCTTGGGGTCTTTCTGGCGCAGCTGGTAACCGGTCACCCGGCCGCTGTCGTCGGTGACCAGGCGGTGGCACAGCAGCGTGGGAAAGCCCAGCTGGCGCATCAGCGGCTGGGAAAACTCATAGAAGGTGTCGGACAGAATCACCACCTGGAAACGCTCGCGCAACCAGTCGACGAACTCGATGGCGCCGTCCAGCGGCTTGAGGGTGGCGATCACCTCCTGAATGTCCGAGAGCTTCAGGCCGTGCTCGTCGAGAATCCGCAGGCGCTGCTTCATCAGCACGTCGTAATCGGGAATATCCCGGGTGGTCGCCTTGAGGGATTCAATCCCGGTTTTTTCGGCAAAGGCGATCCAGATTTCCGGGACCAGTACACCTTCCAGGTCGAGACAGGCAATTTCCACAGGACACTCCCATTTGTATTGGTTATTCGAGCGAGCAAAAGGACTGCCGAACTCTAGCGATTCGCCCTGGCCCACGCAACGCGAGGAGCGCGCCAGCCGGGGGCGGATTTTGTTACCATCGCCAGTATCTAGAGCGCTCAGCGCCACCGACCTGTAGGAAACCGCCCTGATGAGCCCATCGTTCAATGTCGCTGAACTCGCCGCGACCTATGCCCAAAAATCCGCCCAAGACATTCTCAAGCTGGCATTCGCCGAGTTTGGCGATGACCTGTGGATCTCTTTCAGTGGTGCCGAGGATGTGGTGCTGGTGGACATGGCCTGGAAGCTGAACAAGAACGTCAAGGTGTTCAGCCTCGACACCGGGCGCCTGCACCCGGAAACCTACCGCTTCATCGAGCAGGTACGCGAGCACTACAAGATCGACATCGAAGTGGTTTCGCCGGACCACGCCAAGCTCGAACCCTTCGTCAAGGAGAAAGGCCTGTTCAGCTTCTATAAGGATGGCCACGGCGAGTGCTGCGGCATCCGCAAGATCGAGCCGCTGCGCCGCAAGCTGTCCACCGTCAGCGCCTGGGCCACCGGTCAGCGCCGCGACCAGAGCCCGGGTACCCGCAGCCAGGTGGCGGTACTGGAGATCGACAGTGCCTTCTCCACCCCGGAGCGCACCCTGTACAAGTTCAATCCGCTGGCGCAGATGACCAGCGAAGAGATCTGGGGTTACATCCGCATGCTCGAGCTGCCGTACAACAGCCTGCACGAGCGTGGTTTCATCAGCATCGGTTGCGAGCCTTGCACCCGCCCGGTGCTGCCGAACCAGCACGAGCGCGAAGGTCGCTGGTGGTGGGAAGAAGCCACGCAGAAGGAATGTGGCCTGCACGCCGGCAATATCATCAGCAAGGGCTAAGCCCCCCCAATTCCTCTTTCTTCTGCAGGAGCGAAACTTGCTCGCGAGACGGTGTATCTGACACACCGCTTCGCTCCTACAGAAGCCCTCCTCCCGGTAAAAATCTTGTACACATAAGTATCACTACAGGTGCCATTTTTGTGTGCACTTTATGCCTCTACGCCCCAAAAAGTTACACTCCCTCCCTTGGCCATTCTCTACCGCGCTCACACCCTGCTCCCTCGAAAAATAAATACCTGTTCGAACGGTCAATTTATAATTTCGCAATTTCAGTCATTTAGAAATTATTAAGAACAAACCGAAATTATCGGTCGCTTGCTTAGATTGGGATCTGGCACGGAAGTGGCTTAAGTCGCCATGTATCTTGTATACAAATACGCAAATAAATACATACACTTTATATCCGCAAGCCGGGTTCCCGAATCCGCCTGCTGATGCCCAGAACCCAGTGATTCCCGGACCCGCGCCGAAGACTGCCGAGCCTTGCGCTCAAGCACAGTCAGCGTCGGCCCGCGATCAGGAGCCAGCCGGAATGCGTACAAGCCTTGCCAATGACATCGCACTGGATTTGCCCTCCTCCCACCTCGCCCCCAGCATCGCCCATGGCCCCGCCGCCACGGTCGATCTCAGCCCGCGCCTGCACAACCGCGACCTGGCGCCGACCAAGGTCGAAGGCCGGCGCTGGGGTGGCTACAGCATCTTTGCGCTGTGGACCAATGACGTGCACAACATCGCCAATTACTCCTTCGCCATCGGCCTGTACGCCCTGGGCCTGGGCGGCTGGCAGATCCTCCTGTCCCTGGGGATCGGCGCGGCGCTGGTGTACTTCTTCATGAACCTGTCCGGCTACATGGGCCAGAAGACCGGCGTGCCCTTTCCGGTGATCAGCCGTATCAGCTTCGGCATCCATGGCGCGCAGATTCCGGCGCTGATCCGTGCGGTGATCGCCATCGCCTGGTTCGGTATCCAGACCTACCTGGCCTCGGTGGTATTCCGGGTATTGCTCACGGCCATCCACCCCGGCTTCGCCGACTACGACCACAACTCGATCCTCGGCCTGTCGAGCCTGGGCTGGGTGTGTTTCGTGGCGATCTGGGTGGTCCAGCTGGCGATCCTCGCCTACGGCATGGAGATGGTCCGGCGCTATGAGGCCTTTGCCGGCCCGGTGATCCTGGTGACCGTTGCCGCCCTCGCCGCCTGGATGTACACCCAGGCTAATGCCAGCATCGCCTGGTCGATCCGCGAGCCCTTGAGCGGTGGCGAAATGTGGCGCCAGATCTTCGCCGGCGGCGCGCTGTGGCTGGCGATCTACGGCACGCTGATCCTCAACTTCTGCGATTTCGCCCGCTCCTCGCCCTGCCGCCGGACCATCAAGGTCGGCAACTTCTGGGGCCTGCCGGTGAACATCCTGGTGTTCGCGGCCATCACCGTGTTGCTCTGCGGCGCGCAGTTTCAGATCAACGGCAAGATCATCGAAAGCCCGACCGAAATCATCGCCTCGATCCCCAACACCTTTTTTCTGGTACTCGGTTGCCTGGCATTCCTGATCGTCACCGTGGCGGTGAACATCATGGCCAACTTCGTCGCCCCGGCCTTCGTGCTCAGCAACCTGGCGCCGAAATACCTGACCTTCCGCCGCGCCGGGCTGATCAGCGCGACCCTCGCGGTGCTGATCCTGCCGTGGAACCTCTACAACAGCCCGCTGGTGATTGTGTACTTCCTGTCCGGGCTCGGTGCCCTGCTGGGGCCGCTGTACGGGGTGATCATGGTCGACTACTGGCTGCTGCGCAAAGGCCGGATCAACGTGCCCGAGCTGTACAGCGAGCACCCGCAAGGCGCGTATTTCTACAGCCGCGGGGTCAACCTGCGGGCGGTGGCGGCGTTCATTCCGTCGGCGCTGATCGCCATTGTCCTGGCCCTAGTGCCGGGGTTTGCCAGCGTCTCGCCCTTCTCCTGGCTGATCGGCGCCGGCATTGCCGGCCTGCTGTACCTGATCGTCGCCAAACGCCAGCCCTACTATGCGGACGTCAGCGGCGAATCCATCGCCGTCGATAACGTCAGCCACTAACCTTGAACGGCCCTCCTGCGGCGGGCCCCGAATGCCTAACGATAAGGACAGCCCATGCGAATTCTCGTGGTCAACGTCAACACCACCGACTCCATCACCCAGGCCATCGCCCGCCAGGCCCAGGCCGTGGCCGCGCCCGGCACCGAAATCATCGGCCTGACCCCACACTTCGGCGCCGACTCCATCGAAGGCAACTTCGAAAGCTACCTGGCCGCCATCGCCGTCATGGACCGCGTGCTGTCCTACGACCAGCCCTACGACGCGGTGATCCAGGCCGGTTATGGCGAGCACGGCCGCGAAGGCTTGCAGGAGCTGCTCAACGTGCCGGTGGTGGACATCACCGACGCCGGCGCCAGCACCGCGATGTTCCTCGGCCACGCCTATTCGGTGGTGACGACCCTGGATCGCACCGTGCCGCTGATCGAGGACCGCCTGAAACTCTCCGGCCTGTACGACCGCTGCGCCTCGGTTCGGGCCAGCGGCCTGGCAGTGCTGGAGCTGGAAGAGGACCCGGCGCGTGCCCTGGAAGCCATCGTGCGCCAGGCCGAACTGGCGGTCAGCGAAGACAAGGCCGAGGTGATCTGCCTGGGCTGTGGCGGCATGGCCGGCCTGGACGAGCAGATCCGCCAGCGCACCGGCGTACCGGTGGTGGACGGCGTGACTGCCGCGGTGACCATCGCCGAATCCCTGGTGCGCCTGGGGCTGTCCACCTCCAAGGTACGCACCTACGCCACGCCACGGCCGAAGACCATTATCGGCTGGCCAGGGCGCTTCGGGCGCTGAGCCATCGCCTGTCGCGAGCAAGCCCGCTCCTGCCGGGAAGCGGGTTTGCGCGCCTCTTCAAACCGCGCTGAAACGTTGTTCCAGGCCCTGCTCGGCGAACTGCTCGATCACGAAGTCGACGAAGGCCCGGGTCTTGCCCGGCAACAGTTTGTGCTCGGCGTAATAGATCGAGATGTTGCCGTCATCGACGTACCAGTCCGGCAATACCCGCACCAGGGTGCCGGCGTTCAAGTAACCGACGGCGAACGGCATGCTCACCAGGGCCACCCCCAGGCCCTGGGCGGCAGCGGCGCAGGCCGCTTCCGAATCACTCATGGTCATCCGCGCCTTCAGGCTCAACGGGCTTTGCTGCCGGGTGCGGCTGGTCAGGGCCCAGGAGCGCACCCGCCCGGTCTGTGGCGAGCGGATCAGGATGCCTTCGCAATATTGCAAATCCTCGGGCTGCTCGACCGCCGCGCAGCGCGCCAGATAGTCCGGCGAGGCCACCAGGATGCGGTGGGCCGGGGTCAGCCGTCGCGCCACCACCCCCTGGGGCAGCTCAAAGCCGCCGCCGATCGCCGCGTCGAAACCCTGGCCGATCAGGTCCACCTGGCGGTTATCGAAATGCCAGTCCGGACTGATCTCTGGGAAACGCCGCAGGAATTCGCCGAGCATGGGCACGATGTACAGGCGTCCGAACACTGTGCCCATGCTGACTTTCAGGGTGCCCGCCGGGCGCCCTTCGGCGCTGGCCAGGTTGGCCACGGCGTTCTGGATGGTGTACAGGCTGGCGCTGACCTCGCCAAGAAACAGCTTGCCGGCCTCGGTCAGGGCCAGGCTGCGGGTGCTGCGCTGAAACAGCCGGACCCCGAGCCGGGCCTCGAGCTTGGCCACGCTTTTACCCACCGCGGCAGGGGTCAGGCTCAAGCGTCGCGCGGCTTCGGCGAAGCTGCCGACTTCGGCGCTGCGCACAAAGCATTCGATGCTGCTGAAGGTTTCCATGGCGCCTCACTATAAACTTCTGGTTTATACAGACTAGAGCGATTCCTATCTACACAGCACCTAATCCGAAGTCGATACTCGACTCCAACCACAAGGCATCCCGCCTTGGACTTTTTGGAGAACGACATGACCACTCAATCCCTCAGCGGCAAAGTAGCCCTGGTTCAAGGCGGTTCCCGCGGCATCGGCGCAGCCATCGTGCAACGTCTGGCGGCCGAAGGCGCCGCCGTCGCTTTCACCTATGTCAGCTCTACCACCAAGGCCGAAGCCTTGCAGGACAGCATCACCGCCGCTGGTGGCAAGGCCTTGGCGATCCTCGCCGACAGCGCCGATGCCGCGGCCATCCGCCAGGCGGTCGAGAGCACGGTCGAAACCTTTGGTCGCCTGGACATCCTGGTCAACAACGCCGGCATCCTGGCTATCGGCCCGCTGGAAGACTTCAAGCTGGAAGACTTCGACCGGACCCTGGCCATCAATATCCGCAGCGTGTTCGTCGCTACCCAGGAAGCGGCCCGGCATATGGGCGAAGGCTCGCGCATCATCAACATCGGCAGCACCAACGCCGAACGCATGCCCTTTGCCGGTGGCGGTACCTATGCCATGAGCAAGTCGGCCCTGGTCGGCCTGACCAAAGGCCTGGCCCGCGACCTCGGCCCACGGGGCATCACCATCAACAATGTGCAGCCCGGCCCGGTCGACACCGACATGAACCCGGCCCACGGCGACTTCGCCGAAAGCCTGATCCCGCTGATGGCCATCGGGCGCTACGGCCACGCGGAAGAAATCGCCAGCTTCGTGGCTTATCTGGCAGGCCCGGAAGCGGGTTACATCACCGGCGCCAGTCTGACGATCGACGGCGGCTTCAGCGCCTGATTCCTGTGCCCATGAAAAACGCCGGGCCACCCTCATCAGGTGGCCCGGCGTTTTTGTAGCCGCTGCCGCAGGCTGCGATCGATTCCACAGGAGGCGCCGCACTTGAGAGCGCTGAAGCCCTGGCGGGCTTATCGCGGCCTGCGGCAGCGGCTACAGGTTCAGGACCACGCCAACTGCGGCAAACCACAGGCCGCCGGCTGGAACCCCTTCAGCGAACGCAGGATGGCATCGACATGAGCGTACTTGGCGTCCGCCATCGCCGGATCGGGAATGGCGATCGCAGTCATCCCCGCCGCCTTCGCCGCGGTGACACCAAAGGGCGAATCCTCGAACACCAGGCAATCCCCGGGCGCGACACCCAGGCGCCGCGCGGCGGTAAGGAAGATGTCCGGCGCCGGCTTGGCCGCGCCCACTTCCGGGTCGTCGGCGGTGACTATGGTGTCGAACAGCGCGAACCAGTCGCCGTGCAAGGTGGTTTTCTGGGCGAAAGACTGGCGCGAAGAACTGGTGCCCACGGCAATCGGCACATTATTGGCCTTGAGGTGCTGCACCAGCTCCTGCGCGCCCGGCATCGCCAGCGCCCGGGGAAAACGCTCGCGCATCAGCGGCTCGCGAATCACCAGGAACTCCTCGGGCGTGATCGGCAGGTCCAGGGCTTGCACCACATAACGGGCCAGGTCCGCGGCGCCACGGCCAATGATGTTCTGCTTGATCGTCCAATCGAAGGTGCGGCCATAACGATCGGCGATGATCTGCGTCACCTCGGTGTAGATGCCTTCGGTGTCCAGCAGCAAACCGTCCATATCGAAAATCACAGCCTTGATCGGGCCCACGTCATTCAACTGTGCATTCATCGCATCTGATCCGTTAACAAAAAACATCCCGGGGAGCGGCTCAGGTACGGCCAGTTTCTTGCCCGATTAAAGGGTTCAGCAGCATAGCCGTGGCAGATGACGGGGAGCAACCGCGGGTCAGCGTGCAGGCAGACAAAAGCCCGGACAGGCCGGGCTCGCTGGTCTCGACATCATGAGTGAACAAAGCACGCTAGCGTCCCGCCCGTCCGCTGCCGCCTCCTGGCCCCCCAGTGCCACCGCCTGCACTGCCGGTTCCACCGCCGGCACCGCCACCGCCCATGATGGAACCATTGACGCCAGTGGAGCCCATGCCTCCGCCCTGGCTGGAAGAGCCGCGCGATTTGTCGACCCGTGAACGGCTGTCCATGACACCCACACCATTCCCGCCCAGGGCTCCTGGTCGCAGCATGAGATCGTTACCGGAACCGCCCTCGAACGACCGCAGCGGAGGATTGGCCGGGGCTCGTCCGTCAGCGGATTCTGCCAGGCTGGAGAAACAGAAAATCGACACCAGGGCGACCAACACCAGGCTCAGCAGTTTTGTGCGGCTCACGACGCGCCTCCCGGGGCGGTGCGCCGTTTGCCCCTGGCCGCCTTGCGCTGCGGCTCGGGTCGAGACAGCTCCTGTTCGGCGTTGGCATCCGGGAGGATCTGCTCGGGAGTCAGCGCATCCGTGGGGGAAGGCAGCGGATATTCGGGCGTGTCATCCCGGTCGATTGGTTTCGGATCATGCTTCATAGGCACCTCACACCGCTCATGCCGGCGTGCTGGAAGCAGACTTCACGGGCCCTTTTCCTCCGACTCGCCTGCCTCATCGTCATCGCTCAGCGGCACCAGGGCGTCATCCATCAGCGAGCCAGGGTCTTCATTACCCGGATCGTTGACCAGGGGCACGCCCGAGGAGTCGTCTTCTTTCTTGCCAGCAGTTTCCGGAATCATGGCAAACCTCGTCGACACAGTGTGTCCATCATTGAATTCGAGGGGCTGGAACGCTATTCGTTCCCATAAAAAAGCCCGGCACGAGGCCGGGCTTTTTTGCGCACCGCTGCAGAATCAATCGTGCTTGTGCTTGTGTTTATTCCTGTGCTTTCCGCCGCCGGAGTGACGACCATCGTCACCCATGCTGCTGCCCAGAGCACCACCGGCCGCGCCACCCAGGCCTGCGCCGATGGTCGAACCGGTTTTGCCGCCCAGCTTGTTGCCGATCACCGAGCCGCCGGCTGAACCCAGGCCGCCACCGATGGCCGCTTCGGTCCGACTGCCCTTACGGGCACCGACCGCACTGCCGGCAGCGCCGCCAATACCCGCACCCACCGCGGCGCCCGTGCTGCCACCAATCTGTTGTCCCACCACATTGCCCAGCGCGCCACCCAAACCGCCGCCGACCGCAGCAGTGCCATCACCGGCGGCCATCGCACCTTGAGCAGCCAGAAGCCCCAAAACCAGAGCAGGCAGTGTTAAACGCATGATGTAAACCTCGAAAAAGATGCTGGAGAGTCATTCTAAAGCGGTGTCTGACTAAAGCTGAGCGGCGACAGCAGAATGCTGTAATCCTTTTAGTCACAGTCTTGGACCGTTTTTGCGCAAAGAGTTTTCAGCCAGGCAAAAAAAAGCCCGCTGGGGAGACGGGCTAATAGGATTTGCTTTAACGGATGAGTCGAGCCTACGCAGTCGTTTGTGAATAAATTGTGAAAACCCCGCTACCCTGTGCAACGGATAAGACGAAAGGTCCAACTTCATTCAAATCAATCGCGGCGGCCCATTGTTCAGGTAACAAAAACCCCGCCCGGAAGCGGGGTCGTTCGGTATGTATGAAGGCTACCTTCTCTTAGGAAGCGCCGCTTTCGGGAAAAACTTTGTCTGGGTCACCCTGGGTAATGCACTGGCCCTGGTCTTGCCTACCGACGCCTTGGCCGGTGGCTCGCTGTCAAACGCTGCCTGACCGCAGCGCACCAGGTTGTTGATTGGGAACTCATCCCCGTTGTCCTCGATATAAGGATCGCTCATCTCCCTGCTCCCTCCAACAACCGGTCGATACCGGCAAGCACCTGACTGCCTAGAAAATATCGACCGTCACGGCGTTTCAGACTAGACGGTCATTTAAGGACTTGTAGTCCACAAAGAGAAAAGACCGACGAATGGCCCAAGCTGAATTCTTCGTCCAAGGGTATGGATCGTCGCTGAAAAAGGAACTGATGGTGTGCATCAGCTCCTTTTTCCGGGTGCATTTCGCCTAGACCTTACGAGCGTAGTTGCTGGCCCCGAACCAGTCGACCACCACCACGGTTTCATCCCCCACCACCCAGGCGTCGTGACCTTTAGGCAGGGAGGTGATATCACCCGGCCCGGCGATGATTTCGGTGCCGTCATCCATCAGGATCGCCAGCCTGCCGGCCACGTGATACTGAAAGTGCGGTGCCTGGCAACTCGGTGTCTGCGCCAGCGGTTTAATGTCGTTCGACCAGCGCCAGCCCGGCTTGAAAGTGAAGCGTCCCACTTCACACTGACCGATCTTCAGGATCTCTGCCTTGCCATTGGAGAACTCGCGGGTCTCATCCGGTTCGGAGAAGGATTTATGCTCGGTGACCTGTTCGTGCGTGGACATGATCGTGTCCTCGATTGAGTAGCTGCAAAGCCTGCCGACGCCGGCAACATCACCCCACGCCCGCAGACAACCAGCATCGCCCCACTCGATGCGCATGACCATTCTAGACCTGAAAGCGTGGGGTGCCCGGGACAAACGCTAAACGTACGGCTGCCCATCAAAGCCTCGAGGCAGGCGCTGCAACCCGGCCATGGCCGTCAGCCGTTGGGTCCAGGCTGCACGCCAGTCGCTTGCCGCGTGCGCTGCCTTGGCTTTGCGCGCCGCTCGACGTGCCGCATTGCGCTGATTCTTACGGGCGTCCTTGAACACCTCGGTATTGCGGCAACTGCGGCATTTGACCCGCGCCGGCTCGGTGCTGGATATGAGATTGGAACCCTTGTGGCCGCAGGCCAGATGCCCGGCGACCTTGAAGTGAATGACCATTGTGCGTCTCCTCGTAGCCATTACGGAGCACAGAAAACCGCACGCTGATGCCCGCCTGATATCGGCGGAAAACCTCACCCTCAAGGTGACCTGACCGCCAGGCTTCGCAGGGGTAACAAAGCCAAAGACCACTCAAGTATCCAGCGTGATCGATACCTTGCTGGAGCAACCTTGGCTGTTGCGAACTCGTAATGATTTTGACCATCGCGGAAGAACAGCGTTCGGCGAAAGAGGAATCAGCGCTGCCAGGCAAACCGCCGCTTCAACAGCTCCCCAGAAAGCACAACCCCTGGATTTCTCAAGGAGATCAGGGGTTGGAGCACATCAATACAGTGGGGACCGAGGGATATTCCCGATACAGTCCGCTCTGAAAAAAAATACCAGTTAAACAAGTATGAATATCCGGAAAAAATCAAATTGGCTTGATTCTCATGAAGTCCTTGAAGCTAATTATTTCACCAACCCACTGCGAAATCATAGACGTCATTGCCTTGTGCACAGCGCCGTCTCCCCAAGTATTGCCATATTCAGTCGCAGCTGAAGCCTCAGAGACAAAGAATAGTCGGAACCCTCTGTGAAACATTGGGATCATTCCAGTCGGCATCCCGATCACACACATATTCGATGCAAAACCAGAGTATATAAGCGTGTCGATACCAGCCGACTTCAAGTAGACCTCAAACTTTCTGTCGTCCATATCTGAGTGATAAAGAACATCGACTTTACCGGCATCGACAAGCACTTGCAGATTTGGGTTGATTCGTGCGGCATACCCCAAATTTATTGTCTTGGGATCGTTGGTTATGACGACAACCTTAAGCCCCATCGCTATAGAGTGCTTGGCCAGAGGAACAAGCCTTTGAGAAAACACTTTTTTGTAATGCTTATTCATCTTTGGTGAGCCGGTGTCCTCCCAGGGATCCATCACCACCAAAGCAGTCTTGTCTTTAGAGAGGGCTCGCTGAAACTCATACTTCCCCTCCTTCACCTTATAAAAAGCCTGTCCATTCTTTCGCTCAGGAATGAGACCACCCGCCTTATCCAGTGCAAAGTGGGACTTTCTCCAGGTCTTTATCAAGTAATCTGACTTTACATGGGCTGACTTTACAGACTCTGAAATCACCTGTTCTGAATGCACAGACTCCGACTCGGAATACGCTACAGACGATACAATGACACCGAAGAAAAAAAACAAAAACAACTGTGAGTTACGCAATTTGCCTCAAAAAAAATATATAAAAATTAATGCTTTACAAACTCTCTGAAACCATTCCGAACAGACTATCAGCTAGAACAACTCTCATCACTGATGAGGGACACAGATGATGTATCACCTTCAGATCAAGCTCAAGGCCATCGGTGCAAACCCCTCATTTATATTCCGCCCTTGAGGCCACCTTAGCCTGCCGCAAGGCAATGAAAGCCTGTACCGGGCTTGAGCAGGTAATAGCGGGATTCCTGCCCGGCTGGATGGATAAAGCGGCTTCGACGAATGAGGTCTACCGGGAATTCGCATGGCCGCTGTGGTATTTTCACGCCCCTCCGAGTACTGATACGTCGAAAATGAAAAATTCCATCCTGAAAATTCCATTGAATCGAAGCAGATCACAGAATATCGATACGCTTCGTTTCTTGTTAGCTATCTGGGTGGTAATAACCCATCTTGCCCCTTGGATTGTGGCCATTCAGGGCTCTGCAGCCATCCCTGAGAGCCTCATCTGGCTGACACGTGAACTCGAAAGCCTATTTCAAGGAAGTGGAGAAACCCACCCCGCGGTACTGGGTTTCATTGTGCTGAGTGGTTATTGCATTCATAGAAACGGCCTGCGCTCACACCAAGACGGCCTGTTTTCTTATGCAGTTCGCAGATTCTTCCGGATATATCCAGTCTTCCTCATTGCTGCGCTTTTCGGGTTCTTGATGTTCTATATCGCATCCCAGATAAGCCCCGACTCTGTGACTTCGGTATCTGGCACCGCTGAACTTTCATTCAATAATATACTTAGAAAGCTTCTTACCACCGAAGTTATCTACCCTTTCGATTATTACCCATCAATCCAAGGGAACGGACCATTACAAACTGTTGCCGCCGAAATGTGGCTATATGCGATCTATCCACTAGCGCTGTTAGTTATTGGAAAACTCTCAGATCGCTCATGGTGGGTTGTGGTAATCATTTGCTGGATAGCCTCTATTGCTATCAACTCTTTCATTCCTGAGTGGCGCGGCTGGTCATTCAACGCCAGCCTTATTGGATTCATACCCTACTGGTGGCTGGGCCTGAAATTCACTGACCAAAATTTCTGCAGATTCATGAATCGAATTGTCATTCTTCCCGTGATTATCTGGTTGCTTATCACCTTGTTCGAGAAGGACCTACAGCAATATGGACAGATCTTCGCTGCTGTTCGACAACTGATGTTTGCCCTGTGCTTCGCAAGCCTGATATCGATCCTGGATAAAAAACATAGTGTATCCATAAAGCCATTGAGCGCAGTAGGATCGGCCGGTTATAGCATTTATGCTTTCCATGCCCCCATTGTCTACGTAATGGTGCTGTGTGGTGCTCCATGGTGGCTGATTGGTCTCAGTGCCGTCGCGATAGGTGTAGCCGCATTTCATTTAATTGAAAAACCGTTCATTGCGGTTGGCAAGCGCCTCTCCACCTCTCACACCACATTGCTGCAGTCACGTAGTTCAGACCCCGTCTAACAGCTCCAGACCTGAGACCTGCTGCGCCATAGGGCCCTGCATACGTCTTCACCTTAAAGTTGCGGATTTACGCCATGGTGGTTTCACCATGGCCACTCCCCAGCCCATTCCTGAGGGCGATGTATTCTCGACCAGCTGGATCACTGACAGGCATACCGCTGGTAATATGATCCTTCAGACTCGCGAGTCAGGATCAACAAAGCCCCTCACCGCCATCCAAATACTTTTCAGACACTAGAAAGCACAAAACCCCTGGCTTCTCGAGGAAACCAGGGGTTTTGCGTAGATCGAATATGGCGGTTGAGGAGGGATTCGAACCCTCGATACAGTTTCCTGTATACACACTTTCCAGGCGTGCTCCTTAAGCCACTCGGACACCCAACCGTGTCTCGTCAAACCGATTCAGTCTGTCGAGGCGCGCTAATGTAGTCGAAAGCTTTTCTGATGGCAAAGGTTTTTTTGAGAATTTTCATGCGCTTAAGACATTTCTTCGGATTTCGGCACTGCGCTGGCATCAACGCTATGGCAAACCGGCCAATCTCTGGCCTGGCTGGCAGCTATATAGGAGGGCCGATCCGCGCCCCAGGTGGCCGGCTACGCTTGTCAGGCCAGAAAGGGCTGACTCACCAGTCAGTCACAGCGCTTTACCTGACCTGTGACCGTGAGTAACGTCTGCCCCACTTCAATACAAGGAATTGCGTCATGAGTGAGTTGATTTCTTACCACCTCGAAGACGGTATCGCGACCCTGACCTTGAGCAATGGCAAGGTCAATGCCATTTCCCCGGATGTGATTGCCGCCTTCAATGCCGCGCTGGACCAGGCCGTCACCGATCGCGCGGTGGTGATCATCACCGGGCAGCCCGGTATTCTGTCGGGCGGCTACGACCTGAAAGTGATGACCGCCGGCCCTAAAGAAGCCGTGAGCCTGGTGACCTCGGGGTCGACCCTGGCCCGTCGTCTGCTGTCGCATCCCTTCCCCGTCATCGTCGCCTGCCCTGGGCACGCCGTGGCCAAGGGCGCGTTCCTGCTGCTGTCCGCGGACTACCGCATCGGCGTCGAAGGCCCGTTCAGCATCGGCCTGAACGAAGTGCAGATCGGCATGACCATGCACCACGCCGGCATCGAGCTGGCCCGTGACCGCCTGCGCAAATCCGCGCTGCACCGCTCGGTGATCAATGGCGAGATGTTCGACCCGCAAGGCGCGGTGGATGCCGGCTTCCTCGATAAGGTGGTGAGCGTCGAGGAGCTGCAAGGCGCCGCCCTGGCCGCCGCGCGTCAACTGAAGAAGATCAACATGACCGCCCACAAGAACACCAAGCTGAAAGTGCGCAAGGCGCTGCTGGAAACCCTGGACAACGCGATCATCCTCGATCAGGAACACCTGGGCTGAAGCCTGGGCCCGCCGCCCACAGCCCGACCCGCGCGTCGGGCTTTTTTATGCCCGCACCGCGAGAAAGACTGCGCGACGCTCTAGTTCGCCACTGAGCAAAGAGTCGGAAACATGCGCTTAAACATCGGCCATCTTCCCCTTCTATACAGGTAATTGCCGAAAACAGTGCACATCCGTACACTGCGCCACCTTTTGTCCCCGGTGGGCCTGTAGATGCTGTATCTGTTTCGTATGTTATTGATGGGCCTGCATTTTGTTGCAGCGGGAATTCTCGGCGTGGTGCTGGGGCTGTGCCGCCCGTTCAACCCGGATAACAGCCGCCTGTGCGCGCGCCTGTATGCCTTGCCGGCCATGTGCATCCTGCGCCTGCGGGTCAAGGCCGAAGTCGGGCCACTGATGGACAAGCCCAAGAGCTGCGTAATCATCGCCAACCACCAGTCCAACTACGACCTGTTCGTGTTCGGCAACGTGGTGCCCCGGCGCACCGTGTGCATCGGTAAAAAGAGCCTGAAATGGGTGCCGCTGTTCGGCCAGTTGTTCTGGCTGGCGGGCAATGTGTTGATCGACCGTGGCAACGCGCACAAGGCGCGCCGCTCGATGCTGACCACCACCCACACCCTGCAACACAAGGACACCTCGATCTGGGTGTTCCCGGAAGGTACCCGCAACCTCGGCGAAGACCTGCTGCCGTTCAAGAAAGGCGCCTTCCAGATGGCCATCGCCGCCGGCGTGCCGATCGTCCCGGTGTGCGCCAGCAGCTACATCCGCCACATGCGTCTCAACCGCTGGCGCAGTGGCAGGATCCTGATCCGCTCGCTGCCGGCGATCCCCACCGCCGGGCTGAGCCTGGACGACATGCCGAGGCTGATCGAGCAGTGTCGCGAACAGATGCGCGAGTGCATCGAGTCGATGGACCGCCAGCTACAGGCCGTCTGAAAACAGCCCGCCGCGTGCGGGCTTTTTATTGCCGGCGAACTCCGCCCAACAGGCTGACTCTGATCAGTCATGGGGCTAAGCTGCACGAAGTCTCACTCCTCATTTCGATAAGAAGAAGCGAACAGGAACCATGGGTAGAGTTGTTGCCGCCGCAGTCTACAGCGCGGGTAAAAGAGTCACGGACATCACCCTCGACGAAGGGGCGGCCTGGGCCGCCAAACCCGGGCACTTCGTCTGGATCGGCCTCGAAGAACCCAACGCCCAGGAACTGGCCAATCTGCAACGCCAGTTCAACTTGCACGAACTGGCCATCGAGGACGCCCTGGAAAAACACAGCCGGCCGAAACTCGAAACCTTCGGCGACGCGCTGTTTATCGTCACCTACTCCCCGGTGCGCGAAGCCGGCAAGCTGGAGTTCATCGAAACCCATATCTTTGCCGGCAACGGCTACATCATCACTGCCCGCAATGGCCACTCCAAATCCTATGGGTTCGTGCGCCAGCGCTGCGAGGCACGACCGCTGCTGCTGGAGCACGGCGAAGACTTCGTGCTCTACGCGCTACTGGATTTCGTCACCGAGAACTACCAGCCGGTCAGCGAAGCGATCCATGCCGAGATCGACGAACTGGAGCACAGCGTGCTGTGCAGTTCGCTCAACGAGGGGGATATCCAGCACCTCCACAGCCTGCGTCGCGATGTGCTGCGCCTGCGCCGTTATGTAGCGCCCATGGTGGAGATCAGCGAAGAGCTGCAGAAGCTCAGCTTCCCCTTTATCGACAAGAACATGCGCCCGTACTTTCGCGACGTGCAGATCCATGTCACCCGGCAGATGGAAGACCTGGCGACCTTGCGTGACATCGCCAGCCAGACCATCGAGATCGGCGTCCTGCTGGAGGCCTCGCGACAAAGCGTGGTGCAACGCAAGTTCGCCGCCTGGGCGGCGATCCTGGCGTTCCCGACCGCAGTGGCGGGGATCTATGGAATGAACTTCGACAACATGCCCGAGCTGAAGATGCACTACGGCTACTTCGGTGTGCTGGCGTTTCTGGTGCTGGGCTGTACGGGGTTGTGGGCGAGCTTCAAGCGCTCGGGGTGGCTCTGACAGTAGAGCCGGGCTGGACGCTCCTGCAAGGGCCTTGAGGCCGTTGTAGAAGCGAGCCGGCCGGCGATGCGGCTATGGATTCAAACCGATCCGGTCTGCGGCTTGTGCGCCACAAAACGCATCATCCACTCGGCAACGGTGTTGCCATGATGATCCCGGTCCAGACTGGCGATGCCCTTTTGATAGACCTGTTCGCCCAGGTGCTGCTGGCGCAGGTCCAGCAAGGCCCGCGAATAGTCGTGGATGAACTCCGGGTGGCCCTGGAAGCACAGCACCTGGTCATTGATGTGATAGGCCGCGAACGGGCAGAAATCGCTCGAAGCGATGACCGTGGCGTTTTCCGGCAAGGCCGTCACCTGGTCCTGATGGCTGATCAACAGCGTCAGCTCTTCCATCACCGGGCTCATCCACGGCGCCTTGGCCGCCAGTTTGTAGTTGTGGGTACCCACGCCCCAGCCCTGGGTCGCGCGTTCGCTCTTGCCGCCCAGCAGCAACGCCAGCAACTGATGGCCAAAGCAGATGCCCAGCAGTTTGTCGCCGCGCTGATAGCGCTCCAGCAGGTAGGTCTTGAGGGTTTGAATCCAAGGGTCGGTACCGAAGGAGTCGGCCTTGCTCCCCGTGACCAGGTAAGCGTCGAAGCGTTGGTCGTCGCTCGGGTAGTGGCCCTGCATCACGTTGTAGACGGTAAATTCGGCAGCGATGGGCTGCTGTGAAAACAGGCGCTGAAACATCTGCCCGTAACCCTGATATTGATCGACCAATTCTGGACGCAGGATGTCGGTTTCCAGAATGCAGATGCGTAGCGACATAAAAAATACCTGACACGTGATGGGAATAATGAACACCCCAGAGCCTGCCTTGAAACGCCCGATCAAGGCAAGCCCCGCGATGCATCACTTCAGTCCCTTCAGCCTCAGAACAACTGGCCCTTGGCGGCCTTCTCCAGCAGCAGCGCCGGCGGCGCGAAACGCTCGCCATATTGCTCGGCCAGGTACTGGGCCCGGGCGATAAAGTCCTTCAGGCCGTACTGGTTGATGAACTGCAAGGCCCCGCCAGTCCAGGCCGCGAAGCCGATACCGAAGATCGAGCCGATATTGGCATCGGCCGTCGAGCGCAATACGCCCTCCTCCACACAACGCACGGTTTCGATGGCCTGCACGAACAACAACCGATCGCGCACGTCCTGCGGCGAAATCTGCCCATCGGCTTTCTCGAAGCGGGTTTTCAGCTGCGGCCACAAGTGTTTCTGCGCCCCGGCCGGGTAGTCGTAGAAACCGCCGCCCGCGGCCTTGCCTGGGCGCTTGTATTCATTGAGCAGCAGGTCGATCACGGCGAAGGCCGGATGCTCCGGCAACGGCTTGCCTTCGGCCTGCAGGTCCTTGGCGGTCTGTTGGCGGATATGGCTCAGCAGGCTCAGGGAAACCTCGTCGCAGATCGCCAGCGGGCCGATCGGCATACCCGCCTTGCGCGCCTCGGTCTCGATCATCGGCGCGGCCACACCCTCACCGAGCATGGCGATACCTTCGTTGGTGAAGGTGCCGAACACCCGCGAAGTGAAAAAGCCGCGGCTGTCGTTGACCACGATCGGGGTCTTCTTGATCTGCTGGACGAAGTCGAAACCGCGCGCCAGGGTTTCGTCGCTGGTCTGCTCGCCCTTGATGATTTCCACCAGGGGCATTTTTTCCACCGGGCTGAAGAAATGCAGGCCGATGAACTTACCTTGATCCGGTACGGCCCTGGCCAGGCCGCTGATCGGCAAGGTCGAGGTGTTGGACGCAATTACCGCCTGTGCCCCCACCACCTGCTGCGCCGCCGCCGAGACCCTGGCCTTGAGCTCGCGATCCTCGAACACCGCCTCGATGATCAGGTCGCACCCGGCCAGGTCGGCGTCCTGCTCGGTGGTGCGGATCCGCGCCAGCGTGGCGTCACGCTGCTCGGCGCTCAATTGGCCACGGGCGACCTTCTTCTCCAGCAACGCCGCCGAATGGGCCTTGCCCTTCTCGGCCGCCGCCAGGGTGACATCCTTGAGCACCACTTCGATACCGGCCACCGCACTGACATAAGCGATCCCGGCCCCCATCATCCCGGCACCCAGCACCCCGACCTTCCTGGTCACATAGGGCGCGAAGCCTTGGGGCCGGGAGCCACCGGCATTGATCTCGTTGAGCTGGAACCAGAAGGTGCCGATCATGTTTTTCGCCACCTGGCCGGTGGTCAGTTCGGTGAAATAGCGGGCTTCGATCAACTGCGCGGTATCGAAATCGACCTGGGCGCCCTCCACTGCCGCACAGAGGATTTTCTCCGGCGCCGGCAGGCAGCCCTGGGTCTTGCTGCGCAGGATCGACGGCGCGATGGCCAGCATCTGCGCGACTTTCGGGTGCGACGGCGTGCCCCCGGGGATCTGGTAGCCGGCCACGTCCCAGCGCTGCTTGGCCGCCGGGTTGGCGACAATCCACGCCCTGGCCTTGGCCAGCAGGTCGTCGCGGTCGCTGGCCAGTTGGTCGATCAGGCCGGCTTTCAGCGCCTGCTGCGGTCGGACCTTCTTGCCTTCCAGCAGATACGGCAGGGCTTTTTCCAGCCCCAGCAAACGCACCATGCGCACCACCCCGCCACCGCCCGGCAGCAGGCCGAGGGTCACTTCCGGCAGGCCGACCTGCAGCGACGAATGGTCCAGCGCCACCCGGTGATGGCAGGCCAGGCAGATCTCCCAGCCACCGCCCAGGGCCGCGCCGTTGATCGCCGCGACCACGGGCTTGCCCAGGGTTTCCAGGGCCCGCAGCTGGCCCTTGAGGGTCAGCACCATGTCATAGAAGGCCTGGGCTTCGGGCTTGCCGACCTTGATCAATTCATTGAGGTCGCCGCCGGCGAAGAAGGTCTTTTTCGCCGAAGTGACGATCACCCCGGCAATCGATTCCTGCTCGGCTTGCAGGCGGGCCACGCAGGCGGCCATGGCCTCGCGGTACACCGCGTTCATGGTGTTGGCGCTCTGGCCCGGCATGTCGATGGTCAGAACGACGATCTGGTCCTGGCCCTTTTCGTAACGGATGGCTTGGGTCATGAAAGTGTTTCCTTGAAGTCAGGGCTCAGAGGCGTTCGATGATGGTGGCGATCCCCATGCCGCCGCCGACGCAGAGGGTCGCCAGGCCGTAACGCTGGCGCCGCGCTTCCAGCTCGTCGAGCAAGGTGCCGAGGATCGCGCAGCCGGTGGCGCCCAGCGGGTGGCCCATGGCGATGGAGCCGCCGTTGACGTTGACCTTGCCAGGGTCGATGGCCATGTCCTTGATGAACTTCAGTACCACCGAGGCGAAGGCCTCGTTGACCTCGAACAGGTCGATGTCCTCGACCCGCAGCCCGGCCTTGGCCAGCGCCTTGCGGGTGGCCGGCGCCGGCCCGGTGAGCATGATGGTCGGATCGGTGCCGGTGACCGCCGTGGCGACGATCCGCGCCCGTGGCTTGAGGCCCAGCGCCTGGCCCTTGGCTTCGGAACCGATCAGCATCAGCGCCGCGCCATCGACTATCCCTGAGCTGTTGCCCGGGGTGTGCACGTGGTGGATGCGCTCGACATGGCTGTAGACCCGCAAGGCGGTGGCGTCGAAACCCATCTGGCCGATCATCTCGAAGCTGGGCTTGAGCTTGCCCAGGCCTTCGAGGGTGGAGTCGGCGCGTATGAACTCATCATGATCCAGCAGGACGATGCCGTTCTGGTCTTGCACCGGCACCAGGGACTTGCTGAAAGCCCCCGCCGCCCTGGCCCGCGCGGCCTTCTGCTGGGACTGCAGGGCAAAGCTGTCGACATCCTCACGGCTGAAACCTTCCAGGGTGGCGATCAGGTCCGCGCCTATGCCTTGCGGGGTGAAATGGCTGTGCATATTGGTTTGCGGATCAAGCACCCAGGCACCGCCGTCGCTGCCCATGGGCACCCGCGACATCGACTCGACACCGCCAACCACCACCAGGTCCTCGAAGCCGGAGCGCACTTTCATCGCGCCCAGGTTCACCGCTTCGAGGCCCGAGGCGCAAAAGCGGTTGATCTGCACTCCGGCCACGCTGACGTCCCAGTCGGCGACCAGCGCTGCGGTCTTGGCGATGTCGGCCCCCTGGTCACCGATTGGCGTCACGCAGCCGAGCACGATGTCGTCGACCTGGCTGGTGTCGAGTCCGGTACGCCGCTGCAGGGCACCGAGCAGCCCGGCCAGCAGGTTCACCGGCTTGACGCTGTGCAGGGCGCCGTCGGCCTTGCCTTTGCCACGGGGGGTGCGTAATGCATCGAATATCAAAGCCTGGGTCATGACGTCCTCGAACCGCTGTGCAGATGAATGATGACAGGGCTCCCACTCTTGGCCCCGAGGGCCCCGGATTCAATGACCGATGCGCTCACTGACCTTGACGGTCACGCTCAGACGAACGGTAGTGAGCTAATGGATTCCGCCCGCCGCATAACGGAACTGTCTAGACAAAGGCCGGGCAAGAAGATGGCAATAGGCCTCATGCGCTTTTTAAAGCATCTGCCTATTAGCTGATATGAAATGGATCTAAGCCAAGGGTTACAAGGCCCCTAAGGTAGGAACTGTAGGCAGTGAATCGTTGCAGCCGGGTCTTGCCGGTGCACGTGTAAGAAAAGGGACACATCGCCTGACCAGAGTGAAGCGGCAGGCATGCATTTGATGTTCAGGAATAACAACAAAAGGCATTCAGCCATGTTCAAGCATTCGAAAGTCCGTCAAGCGGGGCTCATTCTGTTCGCAACCACCTTGCTTCTGATTTTGCCGAATCTCACCAAAGTGATCGGCTAGAGGCGTGGCCATCCCGTCACGCAATTGCATCTTTGTACTCCGGTTCGCTACCGGGGCAGGCGCTTGTGTGCCACTCTTTCTGACGCCGCGGCCACGCTGAATCAGGGCGTCGTCGCGCTTATCAGAAAACTGGAGACAGGCCGTACGCGCTGCTCTCCACCCCAGCGACGGAACAGCGATCAATTGAAATCTCTTATCCTCCTGTGCAGCGCCCTGCTGCTCACCACACCCATGCATGCCGCGCAGCTGACCCTGGAACTGGGGGCCGGCAGTCGCACCTGGCAGACCGAAGAACTGCTCAAGCACCCTCAGGCCCGGACCGTCACCGTCAAGGATGACGTGTCGTACAAACGCGACATGAGTTACCGCGCGGTGCCGATCTCGGCCCTGCTCACCGGCATCAAGGCTGATGACCATCTGCAGGCTGTCGCCCTGGACGGTTTCGCCGCCGAATTGCCCGCCGCCCCCCTGCTCAACCAAGACGGCGCCCAGGCCTGGCTGGCCATCGAAGACCCGGCCAAGCCCTGGCCACCCCTGGCTGAAGGCAAGCACAGCGCCGGACCTTTCTACCTGGTGTGGACCAACCCGCAGGCCGGTCATATCAGCCCCGAGCAATGGCCATTCGAAGTGGCGAGCATCAAGCGCCTGGCACCGGTGGCCGAGCGTTTCCCGGCCCTGCGCCCGGCCCCCACACTGGCGGCCGGCGACCCGGTGAACCAGGGCTTCGCCCTGTTCCAGAAGAACTGCCTGGCTTGCCATCGCCTCAACGGCGCCGGCGACTCGCAGTTCGGCCCGGACCTGAATATCCCCTACAGCCCCACCGAGTATTTCGGGGCGGACTTCCTCAAGCGTTATATCCGTGACCCACAGAGCCTGCGCCGCTGGCCACAGGCGAAGATGCCGGCCTTCGCAAGCAGCGTATTGCCGGATGCCGAGCTGGAGTTGCTGGTGGGGTATCTGAAGCATATGGCGGAACGTAAACAGGCGCCGCAATAACGCTGGCTTTGGGAGGGGTTCTCCAGGACGCCATCGCGGACAAGCCTAACTCCTGCCGTCGAGCGCATTCCCCGGCACCGTTCCACCGCATGCAGTGCAATGGCTATCGATTGCATAGCCAGACTTGATTTCACCACTTGGGCAAAACTGCGCAGAATTCGTTGCAACAGCGCAGATGACTTCAGCACCACCACAGTGCGCAGTCGACGCCCCACCCTTCATGGCGCCAATGGCAGCCAACCCCGGAATGTCCCCGACCGGTTTCCTCTCCTACCGGTCTTCCCTTTTGGCCACCCTCAGCGGGTGGCCTTTTTTTACCCGCTTTTTTTGTAGGAACCCGGGGCAGAAACGAAATCGGCCGACCCGAAGGTCAGCCGATGCTGAGTCTTGACGCTATTCATATGCACTAAACGAGTCGCCCTCGAACCTCCTGCTTCACGCCCCAACCTTCAATGATCCCGCCCAGGGGCGCGACCACCGCTTCAAAGTCCTGCTCGAAATCGCCGATGCCGCCATAGGTGGCGTACATCACCTTGCTCAGCTCCAGGTACCAGGCGCCGTCATCGCGCACGCTGACCTGGGCATTCAAGGATTCACCGCGGAACTGCCCTGCCGCCCTGCGTGCCCGCTCCTCGTCCGGGAAAATGGCGTAGAACTCGATGGGATGGAATCGTGAAAAGTCGAAACCGCCTTCTTTCATGCGGCGCAGCACGCTGCTGCTGATGTCTTCTTGATAGGCTGTGCTCATGAAACGTCCTCCTCAAACCGATGGATAGACTTTCCGTACTTCCTTGCCTGTCACCGCACGGTGCAGGCTTGCGGCGAGAAGATCGCCGCCAGGAAACAAGCATGTAGCTGACAAGACCAGACCTTAGCGATTCATTCGCTGATCTCGAATGCAGAGTAGCGCCAAGACGCAGGCGCTGCCAAGGTCTGGGTTAAAGCTCGGTGGGGCTTTGCGCATTAAAGATTAAATCGGCGTAATGCTGAGGATTTGAATGCTGTTCTGATCTTTCAGGCTCTTGAGCGTAGGGTCGTCGGTGCGTCCTTCCAGATCGTTGAGGTCAAGCTCGGCCGGAACCGGCAGAAGCTTTGCGCGAATCAATTGTGCCGCCTCCTCCATGCTGGGCTGCTGCTCACAGTCGAACTGCTCGACTGACTGGACACCATGATCGTCAACGAAAGTGACTTGCCACTTTTGCATCAGTGCCTCCTTGATGAAGCCCATGGATGGACTCACAAGATGTCGACCCTGAAGAACCAATGATCGTTCAAACCAAGGGCCCGGCGGTGCCATTAAAAAAGGCTGCCCTGGGGCAGCCTTTTCGCAACGATCGGCGCTTACGGTTTCTCGGCGCGCGCCTTCAATGCCTTGAGGGTGTTGAACGGTGCATCCACGACAAACTTGTTGGCCAGCCAGGACGGCACGCTGCCGCCCGGTTCGGTGTGCACCTGATAGGTCACTTCGACCTGGTCCGCGCCCTTGGGCACGAACTTCCAGAAGCCTTCGACCTGGGCGACACGCACGAAACCTTTCTCCTCGGGAATGTAGGTCGGTACGCCTTCGAGCTTGCGGGTCAGGCTGCCATCGGCCGCTTCGCTGGTGGTGACGTGCAGCACCGAATCACGCGGTGTGACCGGCCATGGGGTATTGAACTGAGTGTAGGTCCAGCTCTGCTCGCCTTCGTGCTTGAGCAGTTTCTGCGACTTGCATTCGTGAATCCAAGCGCAGGCGCCCGTCACGTCGTCCTGCAAAGCGCGCAGCTTGGCCACGCTGGTTTTCATGGTGGTCACGCCCCGGTAGGCCTTGTATTTGGAACCGGCCACTTCACTCAAGGAGACCTTGATGCCGTTTTCATCCTTGGCCGTTTGCCAATCTTCGGCGTGGGCGGTTGCCGAGAGCAGAACGGTCAACCCACAGAGCACAGCAATTCGATGCAGCGAACCCATTGTCTTATTCCTTATTGTTGAAGTTCCGTTCATTGAAAACACTTCACGCCGCCGTCACTTGCTCCCACCAGCCCAACAAGCGGATAGCCTCTTCCCGGCTGTCGCCGCAGACTTCGACATCGGCCTGGAACGCACCACAGACGGCGGGCCGTTCGGGTTGGCCGAACAAACCGCACAGCAGTTCGACAGAAAGATGGATGCAACGTTCTCCGGCCGGTTTGCCATTGGGCATTCCAGGAATCGGGGTACTGATGGAAGGGGCAATGCAACAGGCGCCACAGCCTTCACGGCAGTTCATGACGACAAACTCCTCGCGACGGGCAAAGTATTGAAATGACGCGGACTAGAGTAACCGCTAAAACAGCCGTTTGAAATTGGCCGCCCACTGGTTTTTACGCTCAGGCTCGCGTGACTGACCAGTCTCCGACAAAGCGTCAGGGCTGCGGGTCACAGTCAGGATGAGGGTTTACTGCTTGAACTCGAAATCCAGCGCCGCGCCTTCCACATCACGCCGTTCGTCATTGCGCAGCTGCAACTGCATTTCGTTGCTCAGCAAGCGGCCGTTGAGTTGGAACGGACTGTCGTCCTTGGGTTTCTCGCCGAACATCGGCGGCAGCAACGGGGTGCGCTTGGGCTGGTTGACCGAGCCGATCGGCTGCAATTGCTTGACCATTTCCGGCGGCAGGCTCAGATCCACATTGGCCGAAGGCAAACGCGTCTTCACGATCTCACTGGCAGGCTTGGACTTGGAAGCGATCGGCGCGCGCCTTTTCTGTGCCTTGGCCTTGGGCTTGGCCTTGCTGGTCGCTGCCGCCTTCTTTACCGACGCGGCTTTCTTGGCTGCCGCGGTTTTCTGCGATTTATTCGCGGTGGCGCTTGCCGCGACCTTTTCCTGGGCCGGAGCCGCCAGAACGCTGGCCGTGCCGAAAGCACTCAATACACTGACCAATACCCAGGCAACAGGAAAAATCGCTTTCATAGAGAGACAACAGGATCGGCGGCAAAGAGCCATATGCTCGCCTGTTGACCGCGCGAAAACAAGCGCGGTAACCGATCCTTCAAAAACCGCCCGCGGCCTCCTGGCACAGTTGGCTGGCCAACATGCCCAAGGTCATCAGTGCCCGTTCGGCCTCGCGATTCCACGGGGTACCGCAGTTGAGGCGAATGCAGTGGTTGAACTGCTCGGTATTACTGAAGATCAGCCCCGGCGCGATACTGATGCCCTGCTGCAATGCCCGGACATGCAATTCCTGGGTATTGACCCGCCCCGGCAGGCTGACCCAGAGAATGAAACCGCCGTTCGGACGGGTAATCTGCGTGCCCTCCGGGAAGTACTGCTGCACCGCCAGCTGAAAGGCACTGAGGTTCTTGCGGTACTCCTGGCGGATGAAACGCAGATGCCGGTCGTAACCGCCGTTCTCCAGATAGGCCGCGACGCCCATCTGGGTGACGCTGCAGGCCGAATGAGTGCTGAAGGTCTGCAAGCGCTGGATTTCCTGCTGGAACTTGCCGGCAATCATCCAGCCGATGCGCACGCCGGGTGACAGGGTCTTGGAAAAGCTCGAGCAATAGATCACCCGATCCAGCCGGTCATAGGCTTTCAGCGCCTTGGTACGACCGACCTCGAACATCAGTTCGCCGTAGATATCGTCCTCGACCACCTGGATATCGAAATCCGAGGCCAGCCGCAGCAGTTGTTTCTGCCGCTCTTCCGGCATGGTGCCGCCCAGTGGATTGCTCAAGCGCGTGGTCAGCACCAGGGCCTTGATCGACCACTGGTTGGCCGCCAGTTGCAGCGCCTCCAGGCTCATGCCGGTGGAAGGGTCGCTGGGAATCTCGATGACCTTGAGCCCCAGCAGGTCGGCCAGTTGCAACAGGCCGTAGTAAGTCGGCGACTCCGCGGCGATCAGGTCGCCCGGGCGGGTCAGCACGCGCAACGACATCTGCAGGGCATCCACGCAGCCGTGGGTGATCACCACTTCGGAAGGGTCGACCACCACGCCGGCGTCGCGCATGCGAATCGCCACCTGTCGGCGCAACGGCTCGAAACCGGGGCTGAACATGTAGCTGAAGGCGCGCGGGCTGTGGAAACGGGTGACCTTGGCCAGTTGCTGGTGCAGCGCCCGCACCGGCAGGTAATCGACGCTCGGCACCGCGGCGCCCAGCGGAAACACGCCTTCACGGCGCGACTCCACCAACACCTGATGAATGATGCTGCTGCGCGTCACCAGGCCCGGCCGTTCGACTCGGGCGATGTCCGGGGTCGGCGCGGTCAGCGCCGGGGTCTGGTGCACGTAATAGCCCGACTGCGGACGGGCGCGGATCAGCCCTTGGTCCTCGAGATTGGCGTAAGCCTGGAGCACCGTGGCGTGGCTGACGTTGAGCTGGGAACTCATCTTGCGTACCGAAGGTACGCGTTCCCCGGGCTGGTACACACCACGACGGATATCTTCAGCCAGCTGCTGAGCGATACGTTGATAAAGCAAGAGATTGGTCATGACGCTGCACTCGATTTCACCGGCATTTTATTCTTGTGGATGACGATACCGGAACAGTTCATAAGTGTACTGGGACAGTTGCCACAATAGTCGACCATACAGGGCAGTGTCAGCAAAAACTGTACTGTTTTGTGTGCCAATCGTCAGGCACAAAAAAACCCGGCTCCACAGGGAAACCGGGTTGTTTTGACGGCCCGCGTCTTAGCGCGCGGCGCCTAACTGGCCTTTCTCGTCGGAGAAGACAATTTCCACCCGACGGTTCTGCGCCCGCCCACGTTCCGAGGCGTTGGCCTCGACCGGGTACTCATCGCCATAACCTTCGACCTGGACCCGTTTCTCCTCGACGCCCAGGTCGACCAGGATATCGGCCACGGCCTGGGCCCGGTCGCGGGACAGTTTCAGATTGCTCTGCTTGTCGCCAGTGTTGTCCGTGTAGCCCTCGATCCGCACCACACGCTTGGGGTTGAGCTGGAGAAACTGCACGACCTTGAGCACAGTGCGGTTGGCCGAGCTCTTCAGCTCCGCTTCGCCGGTGTCGAACAGCACATCGCCCAGGGTCATCACCAGCCCACGATCGGTCTGGGTCGTGGCCAGGTTGATGATCTGCTCTTCCAACCACTTGCCCTGCTGCTGCACGCTCAGCAGCTTGGCCTCGCGCAGGGCCAGTTGCAGGCGCTGGCGTTCGAGTTCGAGCTTGGCCGCCTGCTCCTGGTTCAGTGCCTGGTTGGTGTGCTCGCGAGCGATTTCGCTGTAGCGCTGGCTGAGGTAGGCGTAGTGCACCACATCCGAACCGCTGCCCCAGTAGCTGGACAGGCGATCGGCCCGGGCCAGGGACTCACCGGCGCGGATCACATCCTTGGGCGCGATGCGCAGCACATTGGAATCTTCCTTGACCTTCTGGAAGTCCTCGCCGGCCTGTTCCAGCGCGGCTTCGCTGCGTTGCCCGGCGCAGCCGTAGAGGCCGGTGCAGGCGATCAGCAGGGCGCCACCCAATACTCGAGTCAGACGAATCATTGGGCATCTCCCAACTGCTTGCGCAGACGAGTGATGCGAGTCTGGACGAGGTTCAGCTGTTCCTGGCTTTTCAGGGTCAGGACCCGCGCCTCGGCCAGGCGCGCATCCAGTTCCGCCTGCTCGGCACGCATGCGCGCGTGCTTGAACGACTCTTCCTGCATGTTGCGTTGGGCACGGGCGAATTTGTCCTCGGCCAGTTTCATTTCCGGCACATCCTCTGCCGTGGCTCCCACGGCCTTGGCCTGGGCCAGGGTTTGTTCGGTCAGGCGCATTTGTTCATTCGGCGCCGGATCGGCTGCGCAACCCGCCAGAGCCAGGACGGCCAGGGCAGCGAAAAGAGGTCGAATACTCACTAGAAATCCCTACTGTTTGGGGGTGCTGACAGGTTGCTGCAACTGTGCCTTCCAACGCTCGAGATTGCGCTGCAGCACGGCTTCCGTCAGACCGGACGCGGGCAATTCTGTCATCTTTTTCGCCAACTGTCCGCGCAACCATGGGTCGTTGCAGGCGGAGTTGTGCGAGATGGCCAGGAACAGGCCAGGTTTGTCGGCAGGCTGCGGGAATGCCAGCAGATCGTTGGCCATGCCCAGCGACTGGGCCAGGGCCATGCCGGCGTAGCGTCCGGCCAGTACGTACTCCACCTCCCCCAGCAACAGTTTCTGGAATGCCTGGGTCAGATTCGGCATGCGGGTCAGGCTCAATTGCTCCTTGGCGAAGGCCTCGAAGGGCGGCGTCAGGCGCGCCCTTTCCGACAATGCGCCGGTATGCCCATGCAGGTCCGACGGCTGGCTGTAGCTCAACGTCGAGCCCTTGCGGGTCCAGACCAGGAAATCGTTCTCCAGCAGCGGCGGATGAATGTAGTCCAGCGCTTCCAGCTCACTCACCGTCAGCGGCGCGTCGGCCAGCATGTCCATGCGCCCGCTGCGCACTTCATCCAGGGCGGCGGAGCGTTTGCCGGCATACAACAACTCGACCTTGATCCCCAGTTCCTGCGCCACGTGTTGCAGCAGTTCGGCGCTGGCGCCAATCAGGTGGCTGGGGTCCTGCGGGTCGCGCCACAGATACGGCGGGGCATCCGGACTGCCGGTCACCACCAGGCGCTCGCATTTACCGGCGGCCATCGACGACAACGGCATCAGTGTCAGCCCCAGCAGCACTGACAGGCCACCCAGGCGGCGCAAATCCATGGCGAAATTCTCCCACTCAAATCCCAGACAATAAAAAAGCCCGGCCAAAAGACCGGGCTCTCTTATAAGTGAAGCCGCTGGATTAGACCAGCTTCTCCAGCTCTGGTACGGCTTCGAACAAGTCCGCTACCAGGCCGTAATCGGCCACCTGGAAGATCGGCGCTTCTTCGTCCTTGTTGATCGCCACGATCACCTTGGAGTCTTTCATACCGGCCAGGTGCTGGATCGCGCCGGAAATACCGACGGCAATGTACAGCTGTGGCGCCACGATCTTGCCGGTCTGGCCGACCTGCATGTCGTTGGGTACGAAACCTGCGTCGACCGCGGCGCGCGAAGCACCCACGGCAGCGCCCAGCTTGTCGGCCAGGGCGTACAGGTGTTTGAAGTTGTCGCCGTTCTGCATGCCGCGGCCGCCGGAAATGACGATCTTGGCAGCAGTCAGTTCAGGACGGTCGGACTTGGCCAGCTCTTCGCCGACGAAGCTCGACTTGCCTGCGTCGTGAGCGGCAGCAACCGCTTCGACAGCGGCCGAACCGCCTTCGGCGGCAACCGGATCGAAACCGGTGGCGCGCACGGTGATGACCTTCACGGCGGCGTTCGATTGCACGGTAGCGATGGCGTTACCGGCATAGATCGGACGCTTGAAGGTGTCGGCGCTTTCTACCGAGATGATCTCGGAGATCTGGTCGACGTCCAGCTGCGCGGCAACGCGCGGCAGGATGTTTTTGCCGTTGGAAGTGGCGGCGGCCAGGATGTGGCTGTAGCCCTTGCCCAGCTCTGCAACCAGAGGGGCAACGTTTTCCGGCAACTGGTGCGCATAGGCTGCGTTGTCGGCGGACAGGACTTTGCTCACGCCAGCGATTTTCGCGGCGGCCTCAGCCACGGCGCCAGCGCCCTGGCCGGCGACCAGGACGTGGATGTCGCCACCGATTTTGGCAGCGGCGGCAACGGTGTTCAGGGTGGCCGGAGCCAGCACCTTGTTGTCGTGTTCAGCGATTACCAAGATAGTCATGATCAGATTACCTTCGCTTCGTTTTTCAGTTTCTCGACCAGTTCAGCGACCGACTTGACCTTGATACCCGCGCTGCGTGCAGCCGGCGCTTCGACTTTCAGGGTCTTGTTGGTAGAGGCGGTGGAAACGCCCAAAGCATCAGGAGTCAGCACTTCAAGCGGCTTCTTCTTGGCTTTCATGATGTTTGGCAAAGACGCGTAGCGCGGCTCGTTCAAACGCAGGTCGGTGGTGACGATCGCTGGCAGGTTCAGCGAAACGGTTTGCAGGCCGCCGTCGATTTCACGGGTCACGGCAACCTTGTCGCCCGACACTTCGACCTTGGAGGCGAAGGTGCCTTGAGCGTAGCCGCTCAGGGCTGCCAGCATCTGGCCGGTCTGGTTGTTGTCGCTGTCGATGGCTTGCTTGCCAAGGATCACCAGTTGAGGCTGTTCCTTGTCGACCACGGCCTTGAGCAGCTTGGCCACGGCCAGGGAGTTCAGTTCATCAGCGGACTCGACGAGGATGGCACGATCGGCACCCAGCGCCAGGGCGGTACGCAGTTGCTCTTGAGCAGTAGCGGGACCGATGGAGACGACGACGATTTCAGTCGCTACGCCTTTTTCTTTCAGGCGTACGGCTTCTTCCACTGCGATTTCGCAGAAAGGGTTCATCGACATCTTGACGTTGGCGAGGTCGACGCCGGAATTGTCCGCCTTGACGCGAACCTTGACGTTGTAATCGACAACGCGTTTGACAGCTACAAGAACCTTCATGGATTCCTCGTTACTCTCCGGTGAAAAGAAAGTCGCCTAGGCGAACCTGGCGGTTGATGCTCATCGGGCACAAGGGCACCTCTAAAAACGCTGGCATGGACTCTTGCAACAGCAGACAGATGACCTTGCTCACGGGATGATGACCGTTCGTCAGTAGCGACTGGCCGGTCATTCTTTATCGCGGCGTGTAAACTGCGCGTTGCGTCACCTTGTACTGCCTTCGCCCTGTCTTTAGAGGTGCTCTTGAAACCAACAGTCAGCCTACGGCGAGCGCAAAACCGACCGTATCTTGACCGGAACGCCTATTCTGGTCAATACGCCAAAATGGCCAGTCATAAGCCGCGCTTCTTTGATTTACATGGGCTGCAGCAAATTCAAACAAACGTTTGTATTGGACGCTAAGAGTGGTGTAGATATAATGCGCCGCCTAGAGAGAAAGGCGGGTCGTTCATTGTCCCCTCCCCTGTTTGGCGGAGAAAACCATCGATGCGACACCCAACCTCCAATTAGAAAAAAACCGTTGAGCCTTGAGTAGGAGATAGCCTAGTGGAACGCGAATACATGGAATTCGACGTGGTCATCGTCGGTGCCGGCCCCGCTGGCTTGTCCGCCGCCTGCCGACTGAAGCAGAAGGCCACCGAAGCCGGTAAGGAAATCAGCGTCTGCGTGGTCGAGAAAGGCTCCGAAGTCGGTGCTCACATTCTTTCCGGCGCCGTGTTCGAACCGCGCGCCCTGAACGAGCTGTTCCCGGACTGGAAGGAAATCGGCGCCCCGCTGAACACCCCGGTCAAGCGCGATGACATCTATGTCCTGAAAAACGCCGACAGCGCGACCAAAGTTCCTGACTTCTTTGTGCCCAAGACCATGCACAACGAAGGCAACTACATCATCTCCCTGGGCAACCTGTGCCGCTGGCTGGCCCAGCAGGCCGAGAACCTGGGCGTGGAAATCTACCCGGGCTTCGCCGCCCAGGAAGCGCTGTTCGACGAGAACGGCGTGGTCCGCGGGATCATCACCGGCGACCTGGGTGTCGACCGCGAAGGCAATCCGAAGGAAGGCCTGTACACCCCCGGCATGGAACTGCGTGGCAAGTACACCCTGTTCGCCGAAGGCTGCCGTGGCCACATCGGCAAGCAACTGATCAAGCGCTTCAACCTGGACAGCGACGCCGACGCCCAGCACTACGGCATCGGCCTCAAGGAAATCTGGGAAATCGATCCGGCCAAGCATCAGCCAGGCCTGGTGGTCCACACCGCCGGCTGGCCGCTGGACATCATGGGCACCGAGAACACTGGCGGCTCCTTCCTTTATCACCTGGAAAACAACCAGGTGGTGGTCGGTCTGATCGTCGACCTGTCCTACAGCAACACCTACCTGTCGCCGTTCGACGAATTCCAGCGCCTCAAGCATCACCCAGTGCTCAAGCAGTACCTCGAAGGCGGCAAGCGCGTCAGCTACGGCGCGCGCGCCATCTGCAAAGGCGGCCTGAACTCGCTGCCGAAGATGGTGTTCAAGGGCGGCGCGCTGATCGGTTGCGACCTGGGCACCCTGAACTTCGCCAAGATCAAGGGCAGCCACACCGCCATGAAGTCCGGCATGCTCGCCGCTGACGCCGTGGCCGATGCGCTGTTCGCCGGTTCCGAAGGCGCCGACGAGCTGAACACCTATGTAGAAGCGTTCAAGTCCAGCTGGCTGTACGAAGAACTGTTCGCCAGCCGTAACTTCGGCCCGGCGATCCACAAGTACGGCGCCATCGTCGGCGGCGGTTTCAACTGGGTCGACCAGAACCTCTTCGGTGGCAAGCTGCCGTTCACCCTGCACGACACCAAGCCGGACTACGCCTGCCTGAAGCTGGCCGCGGACTGCAAGAAGATCGACTACCCGAAACCGGACGGCAAGCTCAGCTTCGACAAACTCAGCTCAGTGTTCATCTCGGGCACCAACCATGAAGAAGAACAGCCTTGCCACCTGAAGCTGACCGATCCGAGCATCCCGATCGGCAAGAACCTGCCGCTGTACGATGAGCCTGCTCAACGCTACTGCCCGGCCGGGGTGTATGAAGTGATCACCAAGGAAGACGGCGAGAAGCGCTTCCAGATCAACGCCCAGAACTGTGTGCACTGCAAGACCTGCGACATCAAGGACCCTGCGCAGAACATCACCTGGGTCGCGCCGGAAGGCGCGGGCGGTCCGACTTACCCGAACATGTAAGGCGTACGCTTGAAGAAAAAAGGCTCCCGAATGGGGGCCTTTTTTATTGCCGGCGCCACTGCCCTGCTTCTGTAGGAGCACAGCTTGCGTGCGATAAGGATTTGGCGATGTATCTGTCAGACCGTCTCACCCTTCATCGCGGGCAAGCCTCGCTCCTCCAGACGAGCGCCTCCCATCACGCTGCTCGCTCATCCCCCGGATTGCGCTCGAAGTAGCGCTTGTATTCACGGCTGAACTGCGAGGTGCTCTGGTAGCCCACCCGATGCGCCACCTGGGCCACGCCCAGCCCTTCCCCCAGCAGCAACTGCTGCGCCTTGAGCAAGCGCAGGCGCTTGAGGTACTGCACCGGCGACAGCAGCGTGCTGCGCTTGAAGTGCTCATGAAAGGTCGAGGTGCTCATGTTCGCGCAACGGGCCAGGGTCTCGACGTTCAGCGGCTCGGTGTAATGCTCGTGCAAGTGATTCAGCGAGGCCGCCACCCGGGCAAACTGCCCGTGCTGCTCCACCAGCGCGCGCAGTACATCGGCCTGCGGCCCGCGCAAGACGGTGAACATCAATTCGCGCAAGCGCGCCTGGCCCATCACCTTGCACTCCAGAGGATCGTGCAGGCAGCGCAGCAGGCGCTCCACGCAACCGCGCATCGTGTCGTCGAGCACCACCGAGGTCATCGACTCCGGGGTCTGCGCCTGGGCACTGCGCCCCGCGGCAACGCCCATCGCCAGCACCAGTTCGCCCAACAGCGCCCGGTCGAGGGCGATGGACACCCCGAGCAACGGCGCATTGGGCATGGCGAAGGTCTCGCACTCGAAGGGCACCGACAGCGCCTGGATCAGGTAATGCCCAGCGCCGTACTCCAGGGTCCGCGGGCCCAGGTACGCCAGCTTGCTGCCCTGGACGATGATCATCAGGCTCGGCTCGTAGATATGCGGGCCGCGGGCCACGTCGCAACTGGCTCGCAACACCTGGACCCCGGGCAGCCCCGTGGGAACGAAACCGTCGCGGGTCGCAAGAGGCTGGATCAGGGACACCAGGGTGGCATTGGCATCGAGATGGCGGGTCAACAACATGGGAAAAACTTCACGGAAAAAGGGATGAAAACATCATCGCAGGTCTGCACGCCAATGCCGCGCGCAAATAGCCGATGGCGGAGGAATAGGCATGACATGCCGAGGAATCGCCATGTTCGCGCCAGGCAGCGGCGCCGAGAATGGCCCGCCTCACCTGTCAGTGCTTTTGCGAGGTTCATCATGTACACAGCCATCGGTTACGCCGCCCAGTCCGCCACCACGCCCCTCGCCCCCATGAGCTTTCAGCGCCGCAGCCCGCGCCCGGATGACGTGGCGATCGAGATTCTCTACTGCGGCGTCTGCCACTCCGATATCCACCAGGCCCGCAATGAATGGGGCATCGCCGTGTACCCGCTGATGCCGGGCCACGAAATCGTCGGCAAGGTCACCGCCGTCGGCGCCCAAGTGACCAGGCACAAGGTGGGCGACCTGGTCGGCGTCGGCTGCATGGTCGACTCCTGCCGGCATTGCGAAGCCTGCGCCGCGAACCTGGAGCAATACTGCCTGGAAGGCCCGACCATGACCTACGCCACCCCGGACCGGGTCGACGGCAGCAACACCATGGGCGGGTACTCCGACAGCATCGTAGTCAGCGAGCACTTTGTCGTGCGCATTCCCGAGAAACTCGACCTGGCCAGCGCCGCGCCGATCCTCTGCGCGGGCATCACCACCTACTCGCCGCTCAAGCATTACGGGGTGAAGGCCGGCGACAAGGTGGGCATTCTCGGCATGGGTGGCCTGGGCCACATGGGCATCAAGTTCGCCAAGGCCCTGGGCGCGCAAGTGACCCTGTTCACCCGTTCGGCGAGCAAGGCCGAGGAAGCCCGTCGCCAGGGCGCCGATCATGTGATCGTCTCCACCGATGCCGAGCAGATGAAGGCCGCGGCCGGCCGCTTCGACTTCCTGCTGGACACCATCCCGGTGCAACACGACCTCAACCCCTACCTGGATACCCTGCGTTTTGACGGCGTACACATCCTGGTCGGCCTGATCGAACCGGTGGACCCGCCCGTGCACGCGGCCAAGCTGGTGCTGGGCCGTCGCGTGCTGGCCGGCTCGCTGATCGGCGGCATCGCCGAAACCCAGGAAGTGCTGGATTTCTGCGCCGAGCACAACATCACCTGCGACATCGAAATGCTCGACATCCGCCAGATCAACGAGGCTTACGCGCGGATGATCGCCGGCGATGTGAAATACCGCTTCGTCATCGACATGGCCACCCTCAAGCAATAAACGCAGTCCCGTAGGAAGCTGCCCACGATGGCGATGGACCTGGAAAAATGCCATCGCGGGCAAGCTTCGCGCCAATGGAAGCCTGAGTCAGCCGCCGAGTTCGGCGGAGATGCCAGCGGCGGCCTGTTTGATCACCGGGATCAGTTCGGCCATCTTTTCCAGCGGCATGTACGGCACGGTGCTGGCGATGCTGATACCGGCGACGATCTGGCCGCTGGCATCGCGGACCGGCGCCGCCACACAACGGATCGACGGTTCGTTGTCCTCCAGGTCGAAGGCATAACCTCCCGCCACATAGTCCTGCATGCGCTGCTGGAACTGCTCCCAGGTCGGCTCTTCGTGCTGCGGCCAGAGCGCATTCCTGCCCCCCGCCGGCAGGCTCGCTTCATATAAGCGCTGCCACTCCTGGGGCGGGCTATCGAGCAGCAGCGCCTTGCCGATCCCGGTGCGCGCCAGCGGCATGCGATGGCCGACCCGCGAACGCATTTCCGGGCCGTTGCGCCCCGGGTTCTTGTGCAGGTACAGCACATCGTCGTCTTCGCGGATCGCCAGGTGAATGGTGTCGCCGGTCAACGCCGACAGCTGGTCGAGAAACGGCCTGGCCAGGGTCACCAACGGCAAGGCCTCGCGGGCCTGGAAACCCAGCTCGATCAGCTTCGGCCCCAGCAGGTAGCCGACCTGCGGCACCACCCTCAGGTAACGCTCGTCCACCAGGCAACTGGCCAGGCGATGGGTGGTGCTGCGGGTGGTGCCGATCAGCCGGGCGATTTCCTTGAGGTCGCGGGCACCGCTGGCCACGGCCTGCACCACCGCCAGGCCACGGAGCAATGTCTGGGTACCGGTGGGGGCGGCATCCTTGGCGGTCTTTGCTGCGTCGTCCTGCATATCCAGCCTTCCGAGGGTGAGAACGGGCGGCATTATGGTCGCCCGCCCCCCGCCACTACAACTCGATACGCTCGACCTTACCCACCAGCAGCACGTAGGACAGGGCCCCCGCCAGCGCCAGCACGGCAATGTAGGTAATGGCCGGGGCAAAGGAGTCGCCGCTGGCGAGGAAGCCGATGACGATCGGCGTGGCGATCGCCGACAGGTTGCCGATGAAGTTGAACACCCCGCCGGTCAGCCCCAGCAACCGCGCCGGCGCCAGGGTCGAGACCAGCGACCAGGTGATCGAGGCCAGGCCATTGCCGAAGAACGCCAGCGCCAGGAAGGCGATCACCAGCGGTGTCGACTCGACGAAATTGGCGCCGATGATCGAGGTAGAAATCAGCAGCCCGCCAATGATCGGCAGCTTGCGGGCAAAACCCACCGAGGCGCCGCGCCGGATCAGCCAGTCGGAGAAGAACCCGGAACACAGCACGCCGACAAAGGCCGCGAGGAACGGCAGCGATGCCAGCAGGCCGGACTTGATGAAATCCATGCCGCGGTACTTCACCAGGTAAGTGGGGAACCAGGTGAGGAAAAACCACAGGGTCGAATTGAGGCAGAACTGCCCCAGATAGATGCCCCACAGCTTGCGCTTGCTCAGGACAATCCCCAGGTCGGTCCAGCTGAAACGCGCCTTGCTCCTGGCCGTCTCACGCTGGATATCCACCAGGCCGCCACCCTGGCGAATCAGGTCGATTTCCGCCGGGTTGGCGCCCTTGAAATCCCGTGGTTCGCGATACACCGCGTACCAGATCGCCGCCCACAGAATGCCCACCGCACCGGTGACGACAAACACCATGTGCCAGCCAAAGGCGTGCTGCAGCCAGGCCAGCACCGGGGTGAGAAAAGCCAGCCCGACAAACTGCCCGGAAGTGTAAAAGCCGATGGCCGTGGCGCGTTCGCGCTCGGGAAACCAGGTGGTCACCACCCGGCTGTTGATCGGATAGGCCGGCGCCTCCAGCGCGCCCACCGCCATGCGCAGGACGAACAAGGCGATAAAGCTGGCGGCGAAGCCGAGCATCACGGTCGCCAGCGACCACAGCAGCAGTGCCGCCGTGTAGAGAATGCGCGGCGGCACCCGGTCCACCAGCCAGCCACCGGGGATCTGCATGGCGGCGTAAGTCCAGCCGAAGGCCGAGAAAATCAGCCCGACGTGGATAGGGTCGATGCCCAGGTCGCGGGTCAAGGCCGGCGCGGCGATCGACAGGTTGCTGCGGTCCAGGTAGTTGATCACCACCGTGATGAACAACAGCACCATGATGAAAAAACGCTTGCGGCTCGGCGCGACCAGCGACGCCTGCCCGATGAAGGTCTGCGGTTGCATGGGAATGCCTCTTCTTATGGTTATTGAGGGCTATGTTTCTCTGTACCTGTAGGAGCGAGCTTGCCCGCGAGCGTCGGTTGCTGCACCGCGCCGGCATCGCGAGCAAGCTCGCTCCTATCAGCAATGAATCAACTCACCATTCGGCGAAGCTGCCGTCGGCGTGGCGCCAGATCGGGTTGCGCCAGCGGTGGCCGATGGCCGCGCGCTCGATGACGTATTCCTCGTTGATCTCGATGCCCAGGCCCGGGCCGTTGGGAATCTTCACCATGCCTTGCTGGTAGTCGAAGACGTGCGGGTCCTTGACGTAATCCAGCAGGTCGTTGCTTTCGTTGTAATGGATGCCCAGGCTCTGCTCCTGGATGAAGGCGTTGTAGCAGGCCGCGTCCAGTTGCAGGCAGGCGGCCAGGGCAATCGGCCCCAGCGGGCAATGCAGGGCCAGGGCCACGTCGTAGGCTTCGGCCATGTTGGCGATCTTGCGGGTTTCGGTGATACCGCCGGCATGGGAAGCGTCCGGCTGGATGATGTCGACGTAACCTTCGCTGAGCACCCGCTTGAAATCCCAGCGCGAGAACAGCCGCTCGCCCAGGGCGATCGGGGTGTTGGTCAGCGGCGCCAGTTCCTTGAGGGCCTCGTAGTTTTCGCTGAGCACCGGCTCTTCGATAAACATCAGCTTGTAGGGATCGAGTTCCTTCATCAGCACCTTGGCCATGGGCTTGTGCACCCGGCCATGGAAGTCGACGCCAATCCCGACGTTGGGGCCCACCGCGTCACGCACCGCGGCGACGTTGGCCAGGGCCAGGTCGACCTTGTCGAAGGTGTCGAGGAACTGCAGCTCCTCGGTCCCGTTCATCTTCACCGCGGTAAAACCACGCGCCACCGTCTCTTTGGCGGCACGCGCAGTGTCGGCCGGACGGTCGCCGCCGATCCACGAATAGACGCGGATCTTGTCCCGCACCTGGCCGCCCAGCAGGTCGCTGACCGACACCCCCAGGGCCTTGCCCTTGATGTCCCACAGCGCCTGGTCGATCCCGGCCAGGGCACTCATGTGGATGGCGCCGCCGCGGTAGAAGCCGCCGCGGTAGAGCACGGTCCAGATGTCCTCGATATTGCGCGGGTCCTTGCCGATCAGGTAATCGGCCAGTTCGTCCACGGCGGCGGCCACCGTGTGCGCCCGCCCTTCGACCACGGGCTCGCCCCAGCCGGTGACACCCTCGTCGGTCTCGACCTTGAGAAAGCACCAGCGCGGCGGAACGATAAAGGTGGTCAACTTGGTGATTTTCATCTTCTTGTCTCTCTTGTCGGATGCAGCGCCGAGGGCGCCAAAAAGTCTTAACGCAGCGCATTCCAGGCGGCGACATAGGCCTTGGCGCGGGTCGCCACCTCGTCGGCGCTCATCCCTGGCTTGAACAACCCGGAACCGAGGCCGAAGCCCTTGACCCCGGCGTCGACGAACACCTGCATGTTGTCCGGGGTGATCCCGCCCACCGGCAGCAACACGGTGCCGGCCGGCAATACCGCGAGCCAGGCCTTGACCACCGCCGGGCCCATCTGCTCGGCGGGAAACAGCTTGAGCACGTCGGCGCCTTCGGCCAGCGCGGCAAAGGCCTCGGTCGGCGTGGCCACGCCGGGCGACAGATAGAGGCCGGCGGCCCTGGCCGCGCGCAGCACCTTGGGGTCGCTGTGGGGCATGACGATCACCTGACCACCCGCGGCCTTGACCTGCTCGACCTGCTCCGGGGTCAGCACCGTGCCGGCGCCGATCAGGCAATCGGCGGGCAAGGCGTCGCGCAGGATGCGGATGCTGTCAAAGGGTTGCGGCGAATTGAGCGGCACCTCGATAACCCGAAACCCCGCCTGATACAGCACCTCGCCGATGGCCGTCGCTTCTGGCGGACGCAGCCCCCGGAGAATGGCGATCAGGCCGTTATGTGCCAGTGCTTGCTTGAGCATGTCGGACCTCTTTTCAAGGGTGAGCGCAAGGGACGCGCGCCAGCAGCCCGGCCGCTTCGGCCAGGTGCCATAGACCGCGTTCGGTGGCCTGTTCGGCCAGGATTGCCCGGGGAAAACCGCAGGCGGACAAGGCCCGGCTGTAACGGGCGCAAAGCTGGGAATTGCCGATCAGCACGATCGACGGCAATGGGTCGCTGTGACGCCGGCGCCGCTGCACAGAGGCCAATGCGCAAAGTTCGTGGCCGATCAGCAGGCCCGACAGATAGTCCGGTTGGGCGCGACCGCTGAGTTCACCGGTCAACCCCAGGCTGCGGGCGCTGAACAGGGTCGACAGCGGGCCGATTTCGCCCTCGGCGGACAAGGCCACCTGCACGCCGCGGTCGAAGGCCTCGGCGTCGAATGGCGCGCCCCGCTCCTGGGTGCGGCCGAGAATGCTGTGTTGACTGAGCACGGCGAACAGCTCGCCGGTCATGAAGGTGTCGAAATGGACGATGCAGCCATCGGCCACCTGCACCCATTTGGAATGACTGCCGGGCAGGCCGATCAGCACGTCGTTCCCTGCCCCGTCCGGCAGCTGTGGCAGCGCGCCCAGCACCTGGGTTTCTTCGCCCCGCATCACGTTCGGCAAGCGCGAACGCTGGATCACCCCCGGCACGATATGCACGTCCACCCCGCGCCGACTGCGCAAGGTCACCAGGGCCTGCCCGAGCTGGGCGACATCCGCCGGGGTCTCGCAGTAACTGGCCTCGCGCCAGCCCTGGGCGCTGCCGACCATGCCGCAGGCAATCACCGGCAGTCCGGGCTGCGCGTCGAGCCAGTCGCCGCAGGCGTCATCGAAGGCCAGTTCAAAACCATCGTCGCAGCGCTGGCCGGCAATCATCCGCGCCACCTTCGGCAACTGCATGACCCCCGAGGTCAACGCACGCTGTTCCAGCACCTGGCCGCCCGCTGCGAGTTTGTAAGCACGAAGGGAGGTGGTTCCCCAATCGAGCGCGATCAATTGCGCCTGCATCGCTTCACCTGTGAGTTGTTTTTGGCAGTGAGTGCGTAAGAGCTGATGGCGGCGACTATAAACCCGACCCGAATAAAATCTCAATATATAAATATAATTCCCATATTTTGGGATTACCCCCTGTAGCCGCTGCCGAAGGCTGCGATAGGACCGAAGGTCCTCCAGCGATCTCAAGACCCTGCGTCCGCTTCGTCGGAATGCCGCCCAGGCCGTTCGCAACCTCGCAGGCTCGGCAGCGGCTACAAGGCTTGGTGTCGGCAGGCCGGGCGGATGTTAATCAGGGGGGCTAGGCGCGTGCTGCGTCGGATATATCAGAGGAGGTCGAAGCTAAGCCGACCAGAGGCGATGCCCCCTGGGGGCATCGAAACGGGGAATTTGAGTTCAGCGAAGGCCCTGCGCCAGGGGCGGCCTTGTGGGTCACTCTTTGCCGGGGCGGCATTTCGGAGGCGTTGGCTAAAGCGGCCGGTCAGCCCTGGGCGAACGCGCGCAGCACATCGCCATCCATGCGGTACCTCACCCACTCTTCCTGGGGTTGGGCGCCCAGGGATTTGTAGAACTGGATCGCCGGTTCGTTCCACTCCAGCACGCTCCACTCGAAGCGCCCGCAACCGTTGTCGCAGGCGATCCGCGCCAGGTGCCGCAGCAGCTGTTTGCCAGCGCCGCCGCCGCGTTGTGCGGGGGTGATGTAGAGGTCTTCCAGGTACAGGCAGTTGCTGCCCAGCCAGGTGGAATAGCTGAAGAAAAACACCGCGAAACCGATCGGCACGCCGTCGCGCAGGCAGATCAGACCGTGGGCCGTGGCGCCCTCGCTGAACAGGCTGTGTTCGATGTCGGCGACGCTGGCGATGACCTCATGACGAGCACGTTCGTAATCGGCCAACTCCCTGATGAAGGCAAGGATTTGCGGTGCATCGCTGGGCACGGCTGGACGGATTTCGACGGACATCGGCGGGTCTCGGTTGGAAGGCAGGCGGCCATATTAAATCGACAGGGGAAGGACATGCACGGGTATTTCACAGGGATATGCCTGGAGGTCGTGACGGGTGATTGTCCATGTCGGAATTGCCCGATACCTGTAGCCGCTGCCGCTGGCTGTGATCGGTCGCGAAGCGCACGGCACTTTTATCGACGCCCGAAAGTCCCGCGGGCCTTATCGCAGCCTGTGGCAGCGGCTACAGTGTGCGCCTGTATTTTTACTGCCTGGCTGAAATGACTTCCGACGCTTTTGCTCCCCTGCCCGATCTCGCCAACACCCTGCTGCCCCACGCGCTGGAGCCCGTCGACGACGGCGCCCACGACCTGTCGCACCTGCAGCGGGTGTGGGCCAATGTGCGGCGCATCGCCCGGGAAGACGGCGGCGATCTGCAAGTGCTGCTGGCCGCCACCCTGCTGCACGATTGCGTCGCCGTGGAAAAGAGCTCACCGCTGCGCGCCCAGGCCTCGCGCCTGTCGGCGGAGAAGGCCTCGGCCCTGCTGCACCGACTGGGCTGGCCCGAAGCGAAGATCGCCGCGGTGGCCCACGCCATCGAAGCCCACAGTTTTTCCGCCGCCCTCCAGGCCGACACCCTGGAGGCAAAGATCCTGCAGGACGCCGACCGTCTCGACGCCCTGGGCGCTCTCGGCGTGGCCCGCACCTTCTATGTCGGCGGCCGGTTGAACCGAGCTTTCTACGACCCCCACGACCCGCACGCCGAACACCGCGACTACGACGACCTGAACTTCACCCTCGACCACTTCCACACCAAGCTGCTGCACCTGGCCGAGGGTTTCCAGACCGTGACCGGCGCGCGCCTGGCGCAGGTGCGCCATGCCCGCCTGAAGCGCTTCATGGACGAATTCATCGACGAGATCGGTGGCTGACTTACTCCGCTGCGGGCTAATCCTGAAGCCTGCAAGATCACAACTAACGCGACAGCCGCCCATGGTAGAACGGCGCCTCATGAATCCAACAAGAACGAGGCCTGCGCATGTCCAGCGCTCCCCCCATAGTTCCAGCCAGGCTGTTTGGGCTGTTGTGCGTCGCCAGCTACCTGCTGTCGCTGTCCTATGGCTCGACCTTCCTGCTCTCGCTGCTGATCGGCTCGCGCGGTGGCAATGAGCACGATGCCGGCAGCGTGATTTCGGTCGCCATGCTCAGCACCTTTTTCGCCGTGATCTTCTCCGGGCACCTGTCGGATCTGCTGGGCGCCGCGCGCTCGATTGCCCTGTTTGGTTGCCTGCTGGTGGTCGCCAGCCTGGGCTTTGCCCTGGCGCCGGGCTTCGGCGATGCCCTGCTGTTTTTCGGCCTGACCCTGGGCCTGGGCTGGGGCGTGTTCTACACCCTGGGGCCGATCATCGTGGCGATGATGGTGGCACCGGCGCAGCGGGCCTGGTTCTTCGCCCTGTTGTCGGGCAGCATGATGAGCGGCATCGGCTCGGGCCCGTTGCTGGGGCGGCTGGCCAATGCCCTGGGCTACCCGTTGAGCACGGCGTTTCTGCTTGCCGCGGCCGCCAGCCTGATCGGCGTGCTGATCTTCTGGCGCCTGGGCACGATGCTGAAAAGACACCCCAGCCATCTGGGGACCGGCGCGGCGAAAATCAGTTGGGCCAGCAGCGCCCGGGTGCTCTCGTCCAAGGCCTTGTTCCCGATCCTCATGGTCGGTCTCGGCGGCTGCGTATTCGGCGGCCTGTCGAGTTTCCAGACCAGCTACGCGGCCTCCCGCTCGCTGGACTATTCGCTGTTCTTTCTCGGCTTCATGGCAGCCGCCATCGGCAGCCGTTTGCTGATCGCCGGCTTCGTGGTCAAGCGCGACGCCTATCGCGCGGCATGCCTGCTCTCGGGGCTGATGCTGGGGTCGATCCTGATGTTCCAGCTGATGGTCGATGACGCGGTGAGTTATCTGCTGGCCGCCGTGGTGCTGGGGGTCGGCTACGGCCTGACGTACTCGGTGATCAACGGCCTGGCCGCCAACGAAGCACCGCCCGGCGACACCTCGCAAGCCTTGCTGCTGTTCAGCCTGGCCTACTTCATCGGGGTGTTCGGCTTTCCGCTGCTGGCCGGGCGGATCATCGTCGAACAGGGCATGTCGGCGCTGATGCTCACGGTGCTGGGCCTCGCCCTGCTGAACTGGCTGATCAGCGTCGGGCGCCTGGTCTGGCGCGGGCTGAAACCCGAAGAGGTCGCGCAGAACGCCTGAACCGTTCGTCGTTCATCAGGCACCAATTAAAATCGCCGGCAGCCCAAGATCAGGTAGCGACTCTAAAAACGAATGGAGGCGACATCATGATCAAATCCAGGCTGACGCTCCTCGCCCTGGCCGGGCTGTTGTCCTCGGCGGCCTTCGCCGGCGCCAGCGGCCCGACCGATCCGGTGGAGCGGCCAAAGTCCCCCGCCACCCAAGGCTCGCCGAACATCAATATCAACCCGCCGCAGGTGGATGAAAGCACCCTGCCCCCCGCCACGGGTACCGATCCGCGCATCCAGGGCAACGACACCGGCCGCGCCGGCACCCTGGACACCGACCCGCCGGACAGCAAGCCGAAAACCACCACCGGCGGTACAGGCTCCGAAGGCCACGGCACCGATCAATGAACCAGGCACGTACCTTCCCCCCACACAGAGGTCCGCATGAACGTCGACAAAGAGCTGGAAAAAGAAGTGCTCACCCGCTTGCTGCACGCCCACCCCAACGGTCTGGGCAAGGAGGTGCTGGATAACTATCGCGGCGAAAGGGTCGTGGCCAGTACCCTGGCAATGTTGCAGGAACGCGGCTTGATCAAGGAGGGCCATGTCACCCTCAACCCGGCAGGCGAACACGCCCTGTACCTGCCGATCAAGCTGACCGCTTCCGGAGTGGAAGCGGCCCGCAAGCTGGACGCCTGATCGAAGACCGGGGCGTTCGTTCGCGCCCACCGGCACCCGCGTTACGACGCGGGTGCCGCCAGCGCCGACTCAGCAGGTCGGATGGTTGAAGCGATTGATCATGTTGCCGTAGGTGCGGTTGTAGCGATTGGCCGAGCGGACGATGCTCGAACTCTGCATGTGTGCCGGCAGGTTCTTCATCGCGTCCTCGGGAGCGCGCTTGTACACCCCGTCCTTGACGTCGCGGACGATCGAACGCGACTGGCCGATGAACTCATTGATTTCCAGCATGCCGCCACCGCACGACTTGCCGCTCTGCGCGGCCTGGGCGCTGACCTTGCCATTCCAGCCCGCGGCCGCGTCGGCCACCAGTGCCAGGGACTTCTCGAAGGCCGCCAGGGCCTGCGGATCGTTCGGTTCGGCGAACAGCGTCTCGGCATCCGCGGTGTTGAGTTTGCCGTAGTAGATCAGCCCGGCACGGTAGTAGGCCGCGGTGTCTTTCGGCGCCTCATCGAATGCCTGCTTGGTCAGCGCCAAGTCACGCGCCCCAAGGCCGGCGTAGAAGCCCTGCTCCTTCTCGCTGACTGCGGTCAGGGCGGCCAGGTAGGCCTGGCTCTGGCGACGGGCCAGCTCGCCGTTGTCGCTCAGGTAGCCCTTGGAAGTGGCGTAGTTCTGCAGTTCATGGCTCAAGGGTGAGAGGGTTTTCAGGGCCGCGGAAAAGGCCTGGGCCGCCTGATCCACTTCCGGGATTGGCGTATCGATGGCCAGGGCATCATCCAGGGCCCGGCTCAGGCGATCGATGAGGATATCGTTGCCAATGCTGAAGGCAGTGATCGGCGCCTTGCCCGCCAGGGCCGGCACCTCGTACTGCTGGTAACGCTGGAGGAAGGTCTGGAAGGATTCGCTGATGCTGTTCGCCGCACCGACGTACTGGTTGTATTTCTCTATTTCCTGTTGCCGGGTATCGACCTGCGCGACGGGCTGGCTGACCTTTTCACTCTTGTCGCCACAACCGGCCAACAGCACGGTGCCGCCCAACAGGGCCGCAGCCAAAAACATCCGGGTATTCATTGGTTCATTCCTTTAAAAACAGGCCACGACCAACCGCACGGCAGCGACAGACCGGTGACGGGGTTGGATGGGCACAACAGGGGATTGACGGCAGGTGTGCCGTGTCGATCAGCCGCCCCTGATCTGGGGCGTAAGAATCATCCATGAGTAACTCGCGAAAAGGCCTGAGAATTCGTCAGACACATCCATTTCCGGGGCAGGCATTGTGCGAGAGTTCCCCCGTCCTGGCAAACCTCGGGCCGCCCTGGCCTGCCCCTCTTGCGCGAAATGCCACGCTTCTGTGAGAGCGATCACACCCTCTGGCAGGGTATCCAGAGCCCCATTCGTCGATTCCCGGGCACTTATCGGCCTTTTCCCCGCCCCAACTTCAGGTACCCATTGCCAAAGGAGAGCCCTCATGCCTCGTGGAAGCAAAGCCAAATACACCGCCGAGCAGAAGCGCAAGGCCGCGCATATCGAAGCCGGCTACGAAGCCAAGGGCGTGTCCAAGGACGAGGCCGAAGCGCGCGCCTGGGCCACGGTGAACAAGCAGTCCGGTGGAGGGGAACGGGCTGGCGGTTCCGGGCAACGCACACCGGCCTCGGAAAAGGCCGCTGCGCGCCACTCCTCGGCCAAGCGTGCCGTCGCCAGCCGTGAGGGGCACGCCCGTAACAGCCAGGCTTCACTGAGTACCCAGACGAAAGACAGCCTGCTGAAGGAAGCCCGGGTGAAGAACATTCGCGGCCGCTCGACCATGAGCAAGCAGGAACTGATCGAGGCATTGCGCAAGGCGGGATAAACCATGGATCGCGAGCAGGCCTACTCCCGGCGGGAACGAGCTTGCTCGCGTTCGCTCTCGTTCAGTCGGCAAACGCCTAGGCTCGGACGCTATCCCCATTGACCAGCGCATCCACCTCCACCGTACCCGGCGCGGTGGCTGGCCCCCAGCGGGTCACCGCCAGGGCCGCCGCGGCGTTGGCCCGGCGCGCCGCCTGCAACGGTTCCAGCCCCTGCGCCAGCGCTGCAACAAAGACGCCGGCATGGGCATCGCCAGCGCCGTTGCTGTCCACCGCCCGGACCTTGAAGCCCGGCACATGGACACCATGGCCATGCTGGCTGACCCAGCAACCCTGCGGCCCATCCCTGACCACCAGCAACACCTCCTGTGGCAGCCCCTCATGCAGGCGTCGCAGGGCTGCGCCGATGGTCGAGGTTCCGGTGAAGCGCAAGGCCTCGACGCTGTTGCTGGTCCAGAGATCGATACGCGGCAGCAGCCGGCGCATGGCCTCGGAGTCCGGCGATTCCACCAGCGGGCCCGGATCGAACACCACTTGGATCCCCTGCGGCAAGGCCAGCAGCCAGTCCAGCAAAGCCTCGGCCTTGCCGGCATGCAGCAGGCTGTAGCCGCTGACATAGACAAAGTCATCGGCCTGCACCACGACACCGTCCAGATCCTCGGCCGACAGCTGGCCTTCCACCCCGATGTAGGAAATGAAGCTGCGTTCGGCCGTGGCTTCGGTCAGCGCCACGCACAGGCCGGTGTCCTCGGTGCGGCTGGCCTCGAGAGCGATCCGGATGCCCTCGGCGCGCATCGCCTCACGTGCCAGATCCCCGAAGCGACCGTTGCCGTGTCGCCCCAGGTACAGCACCGGTAAGCCGTTACGCTGGGCGGCAGCCATTACATTGAAACCGCCGCCGGCCTCGAAACTGGCGGATTGCGCCAGCACATCGCCGCCGGAACTCGGCAGGCGCTCCACGGACATCACCAGATCGACCATCACCTGGCCGGTGTGCAGCATTCTAGGCATTGGCGTTCTCGACAAAAGCGCCGCGGCGGTCCCTGGCCCCGCCCAGCACCGCATACACACCACCGGCCACCAGGAAGGTGACGATCCAGCCCAGGCCGTTATGGCCCAGCCAGGAATCGGCCAGCGGCCCGGCGAACCAGACGTTTTCGGCGGTGGTGCCGATGGTGGTGAAGCTGAAACCCAGCACTATGGCCAGCGCCCAGGCACCGAAGGCCCGCCATTCGACTCCGCCGCGATACCAGTAGGCACTGCTCGGGCTGACGTCCAGCAGGTCCTTGGGGCTGTAGTGGTGTCGGTGGACCAGGTCGACCACGAAGATCCCGACCCAGGCGGTGATGGGGACCGCCAGCAGCGAAATGAAGGTGATGAACGGCCCGTAGAAACTCTCGGCGATCAACATGAAGTAGATCGATCCAGCGAAGATCGCCACGATGTCCACCACCACCGCGTACACCCGCTTGACCTTGAGCCCCAGGGTCAGGGTGGTCAGGCCGGCCGAATACACCGACAGGTTGTTCGACAGCAGCAGGCCGCCGAAAGCGGTGATCAGGTACGGCACTGCCATCCAGGTCGGCAGCATGTCGCGAATCGCCACGATCGGGTCGGTGGCCGAGGCCAGGTCATCGTTGCCCACCGACAGCAGGCCGCCCAGGGTAATCAGCAACACCAGCGGGATGCCGGCACCGAAGGCCGCCGACGCCACCAGGCGCGCGGCCTTGACGCTGCGATGCTGATAACGCGACATGTCGGCGCCGGCGTTGGCCCAGCCGATACCGGTGCCCGCAGCCATGGTGCCGACACCGATGATCATCGCGCTCAACGGCGCCGGGGTGGCGTTGAACACCGCGCTCCAGTCGATGGTGGCGCAGAGGAAGCCGCCTACCAGCAGGTTCAGCGCGCCGAATACATAGGTGGCCCACTTCTGGATCACCAAGAGGGTCGCGTGGCCAAGGCCGGAGACGGCCAGGGTCAGCAACACGAAAATGCCGATGAACAGCAGGGTCAGCAGCGGCGCGCTTTTGGCTGCCACCGGCGAACCGAACAGAATCGAACACAGCGACAGCAGGACGAAGGCGGCGGTGGTGGTATTGACGGTTTCCCAGCCCAGGCGCGACATCAGCGATACCAGGGTCGGGCCGATATTGCCGCGCACGCCGAAGATCGCCCGCGATAGCGTCAGGCTCGGCGCCCGCCCGCGACGGCCGGCGATGGAGATGATCCCCACCACCGCGAACGAGCCGGCGGCGCCGAGGATGGCGACGATGATCGCCTGCCAGATCGACAGGCCACGAAAGGCCACCAGAGTCGCCCCCAGCGGCAAGCCGAGGATGCTGATATTGGCGGCGAACCAGACCCAGAACAATTGCAGCGGATGGCCGTTGCACTCGCCTTCCGGCACCGGCTCGATGCCGCGGGTTTCCAATTGCCCGGCGCTTTGCCCGGGGTTCGATGCACTCATGAAAAAGCTCCTGTTGCCCTTGTTGTGATTGTCGGCAATTTCGGAAGTCGATCAGACATCCCGGCACTCCTCGCCGTTTCCTGCTATCCATGGCAAAAATGCTTCAGCGACGGCTCGCGCACAGGTGGTGGGAGCCTTGGCCATGCAGCCAGTCTTTAACGCAGGGCCAGCAGCCCCTGCACCAGAGGTTCGAGATCCAGGCCGTTGACCTGCTTGATCTGCTCGATCAAGGCGGCCGGCCAGCACTCCATCCCCTGGCAGGCACCGAGCATCGCGCCGAGGATGGCGGCAATGGTATCGGTGTCGCCCCCAAGGCTGGCGGCCATGCACAGCGCCTCGAACGCCTGCAGTTCACCGATGGCCACCTGGTGCGCCAGGGCGAAGGACACCACCACCGACTCCTGGGACGCGACGGAGGTGCCGATCACGTCGTACAGCAGATCGGCCAGCAGCGCCTTGTCGCTTTCGACGCTGAGGGTGCGCGCCCAACTGATGCGCGTGGCAATACGCCCGCCAGCTACCCAGTGACCATGCCGCTCTGCTTCCTGGGCGATCTGCACGCCAATCTGCAAGGCGTCGCCCAGCGGCACGCCATTGATCCCGGCGGACACCACCGCCGCCACCGCCGCCGCGCTGGAGATGCCCAGCGTGGTGTTGTGGGTGACCTGGCAAGCTTCCACCACCGCGCGGATGAAGCCCTGGACATCGTCGACATTCGCCGCGATGCCCACCGGGGTGATGCGCATCGCCGCGCCGTTGGTGGTGCCGTAGCGCCCGGCCTCTTCCGCGGTATGGCCGGCGAGGATCATCTCGATGGCGCGCTTGGTCGAAGGGCCCAAAAGGTCCTGGGAGCCCTTGGCCTGCATCGCCGCTTCCCACTCGATCAGGCTGTGGGCCAGCGCCGCCGGTTCGATCCGCCCCTTGCCCGCGACCAGCAGGTCGCCGACCAGGATCGCCTGCTCGGTGTCGTCGGTGATCGAGCCCTTGGGCATGTTGGCGGCAATCGGTTGATCGGGGCCGGCGTCTTCCAGGCGATGGATGGCGCCGAAACGCTGCTTGATCTGCTGCCGGCTGAGGGATTGGGTCGGCATGCCCAGGGCATCGCCCAGGGCCAGCCCGTAAAAGGCGCCCAGAGCGCGATCCAGCGGGATCATTTCTGCGCCCCGAATTGCAGGTGCAGGCGAAAGTGCACTGGGTCGAGGAAACTTTCCACCTGCTCCATGAAGCGTCCGCGACGGTCATAGGTGGTCCGCAAGGCCTTGAGGAAGACGCTGCCGACCGGACGCCCCAGCAGGTGCGCCTGTTCTTCGTTCAGTGGCTCGGCGCCGATCCATTGATCGCCGCGCTCGCCGATATAGCCGTAGGCGGCCAGAGTAATGGTCAGGGAATCATCGATCAGCCCCACCCGCGGCAGGCTTTCCAGGCCTCCGGTGGCAGGCATCAGGGAACGTTCAAGGGAAACCACGGTGCCGTCGGTAGAGCGACGGCGCCGGTCCAGGGCGATGAACTGGTCAGTGCCGAAGCGACTGAGCAGGTCGGGACGCTGCACCGCTTCCAGGCGCAGCAGCTCGGTGTTGATCAGCGCACCGGTGTCAGCCAGAGCCTGGGCCCAGCCGCTCTGCTGGTCCAGCACCACACCGTCATAGGTAACGATGGAGCCGACCCCGCTCTGGGTAGCGATGTAGTTGCGGCGTTTGAGTTCGGCCAGGGCCTCGCGCAAGGTGCCACGACTCACCGAGAATTCCTGGGCCAACTGATGCTCGCCCGGCAGCAGGAAACCGTCCTCCATGAGGCCGCTTTCGATGCGTCGGATCAGCTCATCGACCACGCGTTTTTTCTTGTCAAATCGAACATGTCTAATCATGTACAAATTGATACCCGAAACGGGATCTTCGTCGCAAGATATTTATTCGGGAAACAAGGTATTTCGCAGCTCAGGGCTCCAGGCCGATCGGGAAGAACACCCCGCCGCTCCAGACGCCCAGCCAGTTCTGACCGTCGATCGGACGGCTCACCGCCAGTTCCACCAGTTGGTAGAACACGTTGCGGTGCACCAGTGCTTCCAGGTTGCTGCGCACGTGAACGTAAGGCGCCGGCTCCTGGGTCTGCGGGTCGATTACCACTCGCAGCGGATGCTCGCTGCCGGCGCTGACCTGCTCGTCGACGTTGGTGGTAAAGCGCAGGACCTGGGCCTCGCCTTCCCCTTCGACCTCCAGGGTGATGGCGACGAAGGGTGCGTCATCGACCTTGATGCCGACCTTTTCCACCGGGGTGATCAGGAAATACTCGTCGCCGTCGCGGCGAATGATGGTGGAGAACAGCTTGACCATGGGTTTGCGGCCAATGGGGGTACCCAGGTAGTACCAGGTGCCGTCGCGGGCGATACGCATGTCGATATCGCCGCAGAAGTCGGGATTCCACAGGTGGACCGGCGGCAAGCCTTTCTGCGCCTTGGGAATCTGCGCCAACAGATCGTTGGCTTTGCCCGGACCACTCATGCTGCTCTCCTCGTGCTTGGCTTAATCGCTCAAGCCTAACAGGCTGCGGGCGTATTGTTCGAGCGGCGGGCCAAGCAGGTCTTCCGGCTTTTTGTCGTGGAACGTCAGTAAACCGCCACGACTGCGAATCCGCGCGGTGTCGATCAGATACTGGGTGCTGGTCTCGATCAGCATGATCTGAATCACGCCGTTGTCGATCCCCAGGCGATCCACGGCTTCCTGGTCGAACCATTCATCAGAGTTGCCAATACGATCGTCGGCCTTGGCGAAACGGGTGTACAGCAAGTAATGCGCACCCACCTCACGGGCTTCGGCCATGGCCTGGTCCAGGCCTTCCGGCGCCCGGGCGCGGCGGACCATTGGGAAGTATTCGATAAAGCCCTTGAAGGCTTCCTCGGCCACCACGTTGGGGCGCGGGTAAGCGCTACCCGGCGGCGCAAAGGCGCCCTGGGCGATGAAAATGAACGAGTCCGGCTGAACGCGGAACGAGTTGGAGCGCTGGGTATTACTGTGATCGAGAAAACCCGCATCACTCATGTGATAGCGAACGCCCTCGCCCATATCGCTGACATTCATGCAGCCGCCGAGCCCCAAAAAAGCCAGCAGCAAAACCAGGCTACGCATCCTTCCCTCCAGAAGCCGGTGACGGAAAACCGGCGAATGGCCACGAGATGCAGCTTCCGCGCCAGCTCGGGCGCCTGTAGCCGCTGCCGCAGGCTGCGAATGGCTGCGCAGCAGCCACAAATCTGGTGAAGGCTGTTGGCTGGAAAGAAATGGGTCGCCTGGATTGGCGAGGGCTACGCCCTCGATCGCAGCCTGCGGCAGTGGCTACAGAGAGACGGGAATCAGGGAGAACGTTTAGCCGCCGATGATTTTCATCACCGTCGCACCACCGGAGAATGCCACGTCCTGCTTGTCGCCCAAGGCTTTGACCAGCAGGCGCTGCAAGGCTGGCAAGGCTTGGTGGCGCGGCTTGTCCAGCAGATCGCCGACGTAATGCCGGTTACTCGACGACAGGCAACCGTGCAGCCAGCCGGTGGATGACAGCCGCAGGCGCGAGCAGGTCCGGCAGAACGGTACGCTTTCGTTGGCGATCACGCCGAAATGGCCCTGCCCCGGAATTTCATAGCGCACTGCGGTGGCGTCCACCGGCGCATCGGCCTGCAGGTATTCGTAGCGCTCGCCGATCAGGCTCAGCAGTTGCTGCAGGCTGACGAACTGCTGCAGGAAAGCGTTGGAATCGCTGGCGAGGTGGCCCATGCGCATCAGCTCGATAAAGCGCAGTTCATAGCCACGCTCCAGGCAGTAGTCGAGCAGCGGCATTACCTGGTCCAGGTTCTGCCCGCGCAGCGGCACCATATTGACCTTGATTTTCATGCCCGCCGCGCGAGCCTGGTCCATGCCGTCGAGCACGGTCGCCAGATCGCCGCCACGCGCAATGCTGCGGAAAGCCGAGGCGTCCAGGGTATCGAGGGAAACGTTGATGCGCCGGATACCGGCATCCACCAGCAACGGCAGCTTGCGTGCAAGCAATTGGCCATTGGTGGTCAGGCTGATGTCTTCCAGCCCCATTTGCCCCACCGCCGCCATGAAGGCTTCGAGTTTCGGACTGACCAGGGGCTCGCCGCCGGTGATCCGCAAGCGTTCGATGCCTGCCGCCTCGATCAGATAGGCCACGCCGCGCGCCATGGCCTCGGCCGACAACTCGTCCTGGGCAGCCACCAGCCGCTTGCCGTTGGGCACGCAGTAGGTACAGGCGTAGTTGCAGGCAGAAGTCAGGCTGATACGCAGATTGCGAAAACGCCTGCCTTGACGGTCAACGATCATGGATGACTCCGGCGAAGGAAGAGTGAACCGACCAAAACCTGACTCAAAAATCAGGTTTTGGCAAGTCCCATGCCTGAGTATATTCCTGGGACACTGCGCCATATAGAGAAATCATGGCGCCATAAGGCCACCGAAGGAATCAGCTGCCGGAGCTCTCGGGGTCGCGCTTGCGCTTGTTGCCCATGCGCACACCGATGTCCATCAGGAACTGGAAGAAGCCTTCCTGGTCTTCCAGTACGTTGCTCCAGAACGGCGAGTGATACAGCGCCACCGCGCCATGCACCAGCGCCCAGGCCGCACAGTAGTGGAAGTAAGGCGGTACGTCTTCGAGCTTGCCTTCGCTGATGCGGCCCTTGATCAACAAGGTCAGGCGTTCGAAGTTGGAAGCACGGATCTTGTGCAGTTCCTCGACCATTTCCGGCACCTGGTTACCCTTGACCACCTTCTCTTCCAGGCGATCGAACAGCCGGTAACGCTGTGGATCACGCATGCGGAATTCGAAGTAGGCCCGGGACAGGGCTTCCTTATCCTTGTCGACATCGGCAGAGTGCAGCAGCTCGTTCAGGTCGCGCTCATAATCGAGCATCAGGCGCAAATAAATCTCCGCCTTGGACTTGAAGTGCTTGTAGATGGTCCCTTTGCCGATACCAACGGCATCAGCGATCATCTCGACGGTGACGCTGTCTTCACCTTGATCGAGGAACAGCTTGAGCGCGGTATCGAGAATTTCTTGCTCACGGCGACGAAACTCACGGACCTTACGAGGTTCTTTCTGCATAAGAAAAGGTCTGTCGGGGTCAAAATCGAAGCCGCGTATTATGCCTAAATTGCGCCAAAATGCACGGATCATCCGACCATGACTATGTTTCTTGATGAATTTGTACAGGCCCCGGGCCTGCGTTATTTGAATCACGCAGCTGTCGCCCCCTGGCCGAATCGGGCCGCCGAAGCCGTGGCGCGCTTCGCCAAAGAGAACGTTTTGCTGGGTGCGCGGGACTATCCGGACTGGATGGCCCTTGAGCAACGCCTGCGCGAACGCCTGATGCGCTTGCTAAATGCACCGTCAACGGATGATATCGCGCTGGTCAAAAATACTTCGGAAGCGCTGTCATTCGTCGCCTTTGGTCTGCCCTGGGAACAAGGTGACCAGATCGTCATCAGCGCCGAGGAATTCCCTTCCAACCGCGTCGTCTGGGAAGCCCTGGCCAGCCAGGGCGTGGAAGTGCTGCAGGTCAGCCTCAAGGGCGACGATCCGGAAGGCGCCCTGCTGGCCGCCTGCGGGCCGCGCACCCGGCTGATGGCGATCAGCGCGGTGCAGTTCGCCAGCGGTCTGCGCCTGGATCTGCAGCGCCTGGGCGCCGGCTGCAAACAACAGAACGTGCTGTTCTGCATCGACGCGATCCAGCAACTGGGCGCCCAACCCTTCGATGTCCAGGCCTATCAATGCGACTTCGCCATGGCCGACGGCCACAAATGGATGCTCGGGCCTGAAGGCCTCGGCGTGTTCTATTGCCGCAGCGAGCTGCGCGCGCAGCTCAAGCTCCATGAGTTCGGCTGGCACATGCTGGAACACATGGGCGATTACAGCCGCAGCGCATGGGAACCGGCCAAGAGCGCGCGGCGCTTCGAGTGCGGCAGCCCGAACATGCTTGGCGCCATGGCCCTGGAAGCAAGCCTGTCGTTATTGGAAGAAGTGGGCATGGAACAAGTAGCGACCTTGATCGCCGAACGGGTCCAGTGGCTCCAGGATGGCCTGAATGCTATCCCCGGCGTATGCCTGCACACCCCGCTCAACCCTGCCCGACGCGGCGGAATTTTTTCGTTCAGTATCAATGGCATCGATAATCAGGCAGTTCATGAGGCGCTGCAACAGCAGCAGGTGGTGTGTATTCCCCGTGGTCCCGGGGTTAGATTTTCACCGCATTTCTATACCGAAAGGCGCGTGATCGACGAGACTCTCGCCATTGTGGCTGACATCGCCCGGCAATGAGAACTCAAGCGAAGCGCTCGTATTCCAAATTTGTTTAAGAAACGAGCAAGGCCAACTGGACTGAATTCAATAGTGATCAATACTTGAAATGTCGGCGTGACATCTCCCCCAAGTGAAGCGCCGATGAAGGTACCAAGGGATGGTGTGCCTTTAGTTTTACTCCTAATGGTCTTAACCCGGATTCACCCCCCAGAACCCGGGTTTTTTTTTGCCTGCGATTCAGCCCTTGACGTGCGCCAGCGGGAACAGACGCTTGAAGTTCTCGGTGGTCTGCTCGGCAAAACGCTCGTAGGGCTCCCCACGCAGCATGGCCAGGAACTCGGCGACTTCACGCACGTACTGCGGCAGGTTGGGCTTGCCGCGATAAGGAATCGGCGCCAGGTACGGCGAATCGGTTTCCACCAGCAAACGGTCGACCGGCACCTGGCGCGCCACGTCCCGCAGCGCATCGGCATTGCGGAAAGTGACAATCCCGGACAGGGAAATGTAGAAGCCCAGGTCCAGCGCGGCCTTGGCCATGTCCCAGTCTTCGGTGAAGCAGTGCAGGACCCCGGCTTGCGGTAACGCTGCTTCACGCAGCAGGGTCAGGGTATCGGCGCGCGCGCCACGGGTGTGGACGATCACCGGCTTGCCGGTCTGCTGGGCGGCTTGCAGGTGCAGGCGGAAGGATTCCTGCTGCAACTGCGCCGCTTCCGGCTCGTAGTGGTAATCCAGGCCGGTCTCGCCGATGGCCACCACCCGCGGGTGATTCAGCTCCCGCAGCAGCCAGTCGAGGGCTGGCGCGGCGCCGGGCTGGACATCCAGGGGATGGATACCCACCGAGCAATCGACGTCGTCATAACGCTCAGCCAGCGCCTTGACGTCGGCCGCATTGTCGGCGCTGACGCCAATGCACAGGAAATGCCCGACACCGCGCTGACGAGCCGCATCCAAGGCGGCATCCAGAGAGCCGTCATGGGCGGCGAGGTCGAGGCGATCGAGGTGACAATGGGAATCTACAAGCATAAGAAGCGACAACCACATTCGGTCAATGAACAGGCCGGCCCGAGCAGCAGCCGGCGATTCGGTTTGTTTCCAGGCGCCGCCGTCAGTTGCGGGCAGGCAATGCGGCCCACTGCACCAGCAAGGCTTCGAGCAACAGCACCCGATTGAGGTTGGCCTTGTTCAACACCTTCTGGCGCTGCGCAAGGATCCAGTCCTGGATCTCCAGAACCTTGGCCTGGGAGGACTTCTGCGCGAGGTATTGCACCACTTTGCGCATATCGGCCAATCCCAGCCCCTCCTCGTCCTGCGTCAGCTGATAGCGCAGGATCAGGCTCGACCAGTCGCAGAACCAATCGAACAGCAACAGCAAGGGTATCGCATTCCAGCCTTCGGCCAGTTGGGTCGGCGATTGCTGCTGCTTGAGCAACTTCTTCACCCCGTCGACCACCTGCGCCCGCTGCTCGCGCGCGCCCTGGGCTTGCAGGCTGACAGCCGCCAGGGGCGAACCGGCCGCCAGGGTCAACAGCTCGACCCGCTCCTCTTCCGAACAGTCCGGCAGCGCCTTGCTCAGCCATTGCAGGCTCATGACCTCACTGGGCAGAGGACAGGCCTGCTGCACGCAGCGACTTTTGATGGTCGGCAGCAAACGGCTCGGCTGGTGGCTGACCAGCAGCAACACCGTATCGCCGGACGGCTCTTCGAGGCTTTTCAGCAGCGCGTTGGAAGCGTTGATATTCATCGACTCCACCGGCTCGATCAGCACCACCTTGCGCCCGCCCAGTTGCGCGGTCTGCACCACGAAGCTGACCAGCTCGCGCACCTGGTCGACCTTGATCGCCTTGTCCGCTTCCTCCGGCTCCAGCACGTAGTTGTCCGGATGGCTGCCGGCCTGCAGCAGCAAGCACGACTTGCATTGCCCGCAGGCATCCAGCCCGGCCGGACGCTGGCACAGCAGGCGCGCCATCAGGCGCTCGGCCAACGCACGCTTGCCGATGCCCGCCGGGCCATGGAGCAGATAGGCGTGGGCATGCTGCGCTCGGCCCGCCAGCTGCTGCCAGAGTTCGTCCTGCCAGGGAAAGGCCTCAGCCACGGTGCAGCTCCAGCAATTTCGGCAACAGGGCGTCCAGTGCTTGCTGGACCTGGGACAGCGGCTGAGCCGCATCCACCAACAGGTAACGCGCCGGATCGGCCGCCGCGCGCTTCAGGTACGCCTGGCGTACCGCATCGAAGAACACCCGGCCTTCCAGCTCGAAACGGTCCAGGCGGCCACGGGCGCTGGCGCGGGCCAGACCCACTTCGACCGGCAGGTCGAACACCAGGGTCAGGTCGGGTCGCAGCTCACCCTGAACGAACTGCTCCAGGGTCGCGATGCGCTCCACGGACAAACCACGCCCCCCCCCCTGATAGGCGTAGGTGGAATCGGTAAAACGGTCGCACAACACCACCGCACCACGGGCCAGCGCCGGACGAATCACCTCGGCCAGATGCTGGGCGCGCGCGGCGAACACCAGCAACAGCTCGGTATCGGGATTCATGACCTCGTCGCCGGGGGTCAGCAGCACCTCGCGGATCCGCTCGGCCAAGGGCGTACCGCCCGGCTCGCGAGTCAGCAACACCTCGATGCCAGCGGCGCGCAGGCGCTCGGCCAGATATTCGCGGTTGGTGCTCTTACCCGCGCCTTCCGGGCCTTCCAGAGTAATAAACAAGCCAGTCACAGGCAGTCCTTAATCAAAGTCATTGCGGGCTTTTCGGCTCGGGCTCGACGGGAGTTTCGAGCGGTGCTTGCGGCGGTATTTCCGGGCTCACTTGGGGAGCCTCCTGAGAAGGCTCCTCAGGGGACTCCTGCGGAACTGCCTCGGGCGCCGTATCGGGTGACGCCGCCGGGGTCGACTCCGGAGTTTCGGAAGCCGCCGGGCTGCCCGCCGGTGCCGGGCTGGAACGATAATCGGCGCGACGCTTGAGCTGGAACTCGCGCACGGCATTGTTGTGCGCTTCCAGATCGTCGGAGAACACGTGGCTGCCATCGCCACGCGCCACGAAATACAGACTGCTGCCCGGCACCGGGTTGAGCGCAGCATGAATCGCCTCGCGGCCGACCATGGCGATCGGCGTCGGCGGCAAGCCACTGATCACGTAGGTGTTGTAGGGGGTCGCTTCCTTCAGCAGGGCGCGGGTCAACTTACCGTTGTAACGCTCGCCCAGACCATAGATCACCGTCGGATCGGTTTGCAGCAGCATACCCACCTGCATGCGGCGCACGAATACCCCGGCAATCTGTCCGCGCTCCTGGGGCACGCCGGTTTCCTTCTCCACCAGCGAGGCCATGATCAGTGCCTGATAGGGCTCGGTATAAGGCACATCGGCCGAGCGCTTGTTCCATTCCTTGGCCAGCACCTCGTCCAGGCGGCTGTAGGCTTTTTCCAGCAGTTCGGCATCGGTCATCCCGCGCACAAAACGGTAGGTATCGGGAAAGAACCGGCCTTCGGGGAAAACTCCGCCGTGACCGAGCTTTTCCATGACTTCACTGTCACTCAACCCATTCAGGGTCTGCTCGAGCTTGTCATGCTTGGCCAATGCCGCGCGCACCTGACGGAAAGTCCAGCCTTCCACCAGGGTCAGGCTGTACTGCACCACTTCACCACGCTGCCAGACCCCGATCAGGCCTTGCGCGGTCATCCCTGGGGTCATGCGGTATTCGCCGCTGTGCAGTGGCTGTCCTTCCATGTTGAAGCGCCAGTACAGGCGCAGCCAGAACGCGTCCTTGAGAACGCCATTGGCTTCCATACGGTTGAAGGTACCGCCTGGCGTCGAGCCAGCCGGCACGTCGAGCAATTGCTCTTGGGTCAGGTTGAGAGGCTGCTCCAGCGCCGAGTTCAACTTCCAGGCCGAGGCGCCCAGCGCCAGACCTGCCAGAACCAGTCCGGTCTCCAGCAGAAGCAATAGTTTACGTCTCACAAATCAGGCATCCAGTAGCGTGCGGGCAATGCGTTGCAGTTTACGGGTGAGCGGTCCGGCCGACCAGCGCAGTGCGCCACAGGCAAGCACCGGCCAAATGCCATAGACACTGTTGCAGACAAAGACTTCGTCGGCCTGTTGCAACTGTTCGAGACTGATGTCGGCGATTTCCGTGGGGATAGCCAAGGACGCGGCCTGAAACAATATTTCAGCGCGCATCACTCCGGCGACCCCGCAACGGCTCAAATCGGCCGTGAACAAGGCACCGTCGCGCACCAGGAACAGATTGCTGAACACGCCCTCGATCACCCGCCCGGAAACGTCGAGCATCAAGCCTTCAGCATGCTCGCTGTCCTGCCACTCGGAACGGGCAAGAACCTGCTCCAGTCGGTTGAGGTGCTTGAGGCCGGCGAGCAAGGGCTGCTCGGACAGGCGGGTGGTGCAAGGGAACAATCGAACCCCCTGCTCGGCATGCGCCGCCGGATAAGCGGCCGGCGCATTACCCTGGAGGATTCGCCGCGGCTGCGCCCGCGGGTCGGCGGCATAACCGCGCTGGCTGTCACCCCGGGTGAGGATCAGCTTGAGCACGCCCTCCCCCAGCAGCGAGGCGTAGGCGGTGAGCTCGCTGCGGATCAACGCTTGATCGGCAGCGATGGCCAGGCGCGAACAGCCCTCGGCCAGGCGCAGCAGGTGTCGCTCCAGCAACAAGGGCTGGCCCGCCTTCACCGCGATGGTCTCGAACAGACCATCGCCATAAGCCAAGCCGCGGTCCTTGAGCGACAGAACGTCAGCCGGCTGACCGTCGACCCAGCTGTCCATCAGCCAGCGAACCGGCGGAACACCAGGGAGCCGTTGGTACCACCGAACCCGAAGGAGTTGGACAGCACCACGTCGATGTCCATATTGCGCGCGGTGTGCGGCACGAAATCCAGGTCGCAACCTTCGTCCGGCTCATCGAGGTTGATGGTCGGTGGCGCTGCCTGGCTGTTGATCGCCAGCACGCTGAAGATGGCCTCGATGGCACCCGCGGCACCCAGCAGATGGCCGGTCATGGACTTGGTGGAGCTGATCGCCAGCTTGTAGGCGTGATCGCCGAACACCGTCTTGATCGCCTCGGCTTCCGCCAGGTCACCGGCAGGTGTCGAAGTACCGTGGGCATTGATGTACTGCACCTGCTCGACGTTCAGCTTGGCGTCACGCAGCGCATTGGCGATGCAACGCGCCGCGCCGGCGCCATCGGCGGGTGGCGAAGTCATGTGGTAGGCGTCGCCGCTCATGCCAAAACCGATCAGTTCGGCATAGATGGTCGCGCCACGGGCCTTGGCATGCTCCAGCTCTTCGAGCACCAGCGCGCCGGCACCGTCGGACAGCACGAAGCCATCACGCCCCTTGTCCCAAGGACGGCTGGCACGGGTTGGCTCGTCATTGCGGGTCGACAGTGCGCGGGATGCGCCAAAGCCGCCCATGCCCAGGCCGCAGGCGGCCATTTCAGCGCCACCGGCGATCATCACGTCAGCTTCGCCAAAGGCAATATTGCGGGCCGCCATGCCAATGCAGTGGGTACCTGTGGTGCAGGCCGTGGAAATGGCGTAGTTCGGCCCCTGGGCACCCAGATGGATAGACAGGAATCCGGAAATCATATTGATGATCGAGCCAGGCACGAAGAACGGAGAAATTCGACGCGGGCCGGAATCATGCAGCGTGCGGCTGGTTTCCTCGATATTGGTCAAACCGCCAATACCCGACCCCATGGCAACGCCGATTCGCTCGCGGTTGGCATCGGTCACTTCCAGGCCGGCATTACGCACTGCCTGAAAACCGGCCGCCAAGCCGTATTGAATGAACAGGTCGAGCTTGCGGGCCTCTTTGACCGACAGGTATTCCTCGACATTGAAGCCCTTTACCGAGCCGCCAAAACGGGTGGAATAGGCAGAAAGGTCGGTGTGTTCGATCAGACCAATGCCACTGCGGCCAGCCAGAATGCCCTGCCAGCTGCTCGGAACATCCGTACCCAGTGGCGACAACATACCCATACCGGTGACTACGACGCGTCTACGCGACACAGCACTCTCCTTTTTTCTAATGACGACACTTTGCATCAGGCCTAAAGAAAAAACCGCACGCCGTAACGGCAGTGCGGTTTTTCCATGACAGCAAAAGACGACTAAATACGATTAAGCCTGGTGGCTGGTAACGTAGTCGATAGCTGCTTGAACGGTAGTGATCTTTTCAGCTTCTTCGTCAGGGATTTCGGTCTCGAATTCCTCTTCCAGAGCCATCACCAGCTCAACGGTGTCAAGGGAGTCGGCACCCAGGTCTTCAACGAAGGAAGCAGTGTTAACAACTTCTTCTTCTTTAACGCCCAGTTGCTCAGCAACGATTTTCTTGACGCGCTCTTCGATGGTGCTCATACCTTGTTTTCACTCCTAATGGACAAATTCAGGCAGCTGGCCAGTGGGTAAGTGTATAGAAAGGCTTTTCAGCTTTTCAACTGAAAGCTTCACTCCTCAAACCCTTTGGCCACCTGCCTATAAATTGATTGCAGCTTTATAACGGATTTTAGACAGCTCGTATGACATTTTTTTGAAGCAATCCGTCACATTTAACTCACATGTACATCCCGCCGTTCACCGGGATTGTAGCCCCGGTCACGTATGCCGCACCGTCGGATGCAAGAAAAGCGACCACTTGCGCGATCTCTTGAGCCTGCCCCAGACGACCCAGCGGAATTTGTGTTTGCAGCGCTTCACGCTGCGCTTCAGGCAAATCGCGAGTCATGTCGGTATCGATGAAACCCGGAGTCACCGAGTTCACGGTAATCGACCGCGAGCCAACCTCACGCGCCAGAGCACGGCTGAAACCTTCCAGACCCGCCTTGGCGGTGGCGTAGTTTACTTGGCCAGCGTTGCCCATGGCACCCACCACCGAACCAATACTGATGATTCGACCCCAGCGAGCCTTGGTCATGCCGCGCAGAACGCCTTTGGACAGGCGATACAGACTGTTCAGGTTGGTATCGATCACGTCGTACCACTCGTCGTCTTTCATGCGCATCATCAGGTTGTCACGGGTAATACCGGCGTTGTTCACCAGGATCGCCGGCGCGCCGAACTGCTCCTGAATGCTGGCCAGCACGGCAGCAACGGACTCGTCGCTGGTGACATTGAGCTCAAGGCCTGCGCCCTGAATGCCATTTTCCTTCAAGGTGGCAGCAATACCCTCGGCACCCGAAGCGGAAGTTGCGGTACCCACAACGATCGCGCCCAGGCGACCCAGTTCAAGCGCGATGGCCTGGCCAATACCGCGGCTGGCGCCGGTAACCAATGCAACTTTACCTTGCAGACTCATGCAGGCTTCTCCTAATTCAGACCAACGCTGCGCGAGCGGCAGCGAAGGCATCTGGGGTGTTCAGGTTAGAGGTCGATACGCCTTCGGCGCAGCGCTTGTTGAGACCCGCCAGGACCTTGCCCGGACCGCACTCGACCAGCTGGGTAGCGCCCTTGGCGGCCAGGGTCTGCACCGACTCCACCCAACGCACCGGCTTGTACAGCTGCTCCAGCAGGTCGCGCTTGAGGGTTTCGAGATCCGGCGCCACATCGGCGCTGACATTCTGTACCAACGGAATCTGTGGCGCCTGCCAGTTGATGGCGGCAATCGACTCGGCGAAACGCTCGGCAGCCGGACGCATCAGCTCGCAGTGTGATGGCACGCTGACAGGCAATGGCATGGCGCGCTTGGCGCCACGCGCCTTGCAACCCTCGATGGCGCGCTCGACAGCGGCCTTGGCGCCGGCGATCACCACCTGGCCCGGGGAGTTGAAATTGACCGCGCTGACCACTTCGCCTTGTGCGGCTTCGGCACAAGCGGCCAGCACATCGGCATCTTCCAGGCCGAGAATCGCCGCCATGCCACCCTGCCCCGCAGGAACGGCTTCTTGCATCAACTGGCCGCGACGCTCTACCAGCTTCACGGCTTCGCCCAGAGTCAGGCTGCCAGCGGCAACCAGCGCGCTGTATTCACCCAGGCTGTGGCCGGCGACGAATGCCGGGCGTGCCACGCCTTCCGCCAGCCACAGACGCCACAGGGCGATAGAGGCGGTCAGAATGGCCGGCTGGGTTTTGTCGGTTTGATTGAGCAGCTCTTCGGGACCCTCTTGGGTCAAGGCCCAGAGATCGTAGCCCAGAGCATCGGAAGCTTCTTTGAAGGTTTCGAGGATCAACGGGTACTGCGCGCCCAACTCGGCCAACATGCCGAGGGACTGCGAGCCCTGTCCAGGAAAGACGAATGCGAGGGAAGCAGACATGTAACAAGCCCCTAATGATCTTGTCGTCGGAGAATTGACGCCGCACCGTGGTGGACGCAAGAAACTGAGAGTTGGATGGCCAATTGAACTGAGCGGTCACATTTAAGCATTTCCGAGTACAAACGCCTAAAGCAACAGATCTTCGAGCCGCCCATGCAGGCGCTCCGGGAGGTTTTCCTGGATCTCGATCAACGCCCGTTGAATCGCACTCTGGAAACCCTGAACCCCCGCCGAACCGTGGCTTTTCACGACTATTCCCTGCAAGCCGAGAAAACTCGCGCCATTGTGTCGCGCCGGCGCCAGATCGGCCTGCAGACGCCGCATCAGCGGCAGCGCCAGAGCACCGACCACACGGGAAACCGCGTTTTGCTTGAACAGGGATTCGATGCGCGCGGCAATCATGGTCGCCAGCCCCTCGCTGGACTTGAGCAGGATATTGCCGACAAAACCGTCGCACACCACCACATCCGCTTCGCCGCGATACAATCCGTCGCCCTCGACAAAACCGATGTAATTCAGACCCCGGGCATTCTGCAACAGGCTAGCTGCCAGCTTGACCTGCTGATTGCCCTTGATGTCTTCAGTACCGATATTGAGCAACGCCACTCGCGGACGAACGACCCCCAGCGTCTCGGCTGCCACCGACCCCATGACCGCAAACTGGAACAGGTGCTCGGCGCTGCAATCGACGTTTGCCCCCAGATCCAGCAGCTGGCAATAGCCGCGCTGGGTTGGAATAGCCGCCACCATCGCCGGACGATCGATGCCCGGAAGGGTTTTCAACACATAACGCGACAACGCCATCAGGGCACCGGTATTGCCGGCGCTGACACAGGCCTGGGCCTTGCCATCACGCAGCAGCTCTAACGCCACTCGCATGGAGGAGTCCGGCTTGCCACGCAGAGCCTGGGAAGGTTTTTCATCCATGCCAATGACTTCTGCGGCGGACACAACCGTCAGGCGCGCGCGATCCACAGCCGAATGACCGGAAATCAGTTCTTCTAGAAGGAAAGGTTGGCCGACAAGGGCTAGGTGCAGCGAGGGGGTGGCAGACAGGCAAGCAAGGCTGGCCTGAACAATGCTGCGGGGACCGAAGTCCCCGCCCATTGCGTCAATCGCGATGACTTGAGCGGACAAGGATTACTCGTCAGCGCCCTTGTCGATCACTTTACGACCACGGTATACGCCTTCTGGCGATACGTGGTGACGCAGGTGAACTTCACCAGTGGTCTTTTCTACGGACAGGGTGCTAGCCTCGAGAGCGTCGTGCGAACGACGCATGTCACGGGCAGAGCGGGATTTTTTGTTCTGCTGAACAGCCATAATTGATTAACTCCTAAACGTTTGGGTCACGCTTTAACTGCGCCAATACACTGAACGGGTTGGACCGCGTTACCTCGTCCTCGCTCGGTTCGGGCTCATCGAGACCCGCCGGCTGCTGGCATTCTTCCGGATGATGAGCAGGCACGATGGGCAAGGCGAGCAAAAGCTCCTCCTCGATCAAAGCCTGCAGATCCAAAGGATCTTCGCCCAGTTCCAGCACGTCATAACCTTTCGGCAACGACTGGGTATTCGCACCCTCCTTCACCACAGCGTAACTGCATTCGCTGTGGATCGGCAGGGTGACCAGCTCAAGACAACGCTGGCAAACCATTTTGACTTCAGTGTCGATAAAGCTGTGGATCACCACAGATTTACGTTCATCTCGTTCAAAAACGAATTTAGCCTGCACCGTACCGACATCGTCGGAAAGCGGGTCGCAGAGTCTCTTCAAATCGGCCAGCAGCAGTTCACCTTGAAGGGTGGTGCCACGGTCAGCCAATTTGCGCGGGTCAACGTGAGGTGGAATCGGGTCATTCAACATAGGCGCAGCATTATAGGGATGCCCCCGGCCATGTCAAAGGAAATTCAGCCCTGTCCGTCACTTGCAAGCCCCGCTAGAATTCGCGGCCAGCCTCAGGAGATGCGCATGCTGCCTTTATTACTTGCCTCAAGCTCGGCCTACCGGCGCGAATTGCTCACCCGCCTGCGCCTGCCATTCACCTGCAGCTCACCGGATATCGACGAAAGCCATCGCCCCGGAGAATCCGCCAGCGACCTGGTCAAGCGTCTCGCCGAAGAGAAAGCCCGAGCGCTGGCCGCCACCCACCCAGGACACTTGATCATTGGCTCGGACCAGGTCGCGGTGCTCGGCGAGCGCATCATCGGCAAGCCCCACACTTTCGAAAAGGCGCGCGAGCAATTGCTCGCCGCCAGCGGCGCCAGCGTGACCTTTCTCACCGGCCTGGCCCTGCTCAACAGCAAGAGCGGCCACTGCCAGGTCGACTGCGTACCCTTCACCGTGCATATGCGCGAGCTGAGCCCTGCCCGCATCGAACGCTACCTGCACGCCGAACAGCCTTATGACTGTGCCGGCAGCTTCAAGGCCGAGGGCCTGGGCATCAGCCTGTTCCGCAGCACCGAGGGCAGCGACGCCAGCAGCTTGATCGGCCTGCCGCTGATCCGCCTGGTAGACATGCTGCTCGCCGAAAGCGTGGAAATCCCCTGACCACCCACACTAAAAAAGCCGGCCATAAGGCCGGCTCTTTTTAAAACAGCGCAATCAACGCAGTGTCGGCCCCTGAAAGCCCATCCACATGGCCAAATGCTCGGCAACACTGGCGCCCAGCTTTTTCGAGAAGCGATCGAAAGGCGACTCCTGCACGGTGAAATCCACCAATTCCTTCTCGCCAACCACATCCCGAGCAACCGAGCTGGCACTCCCTAGCCCATCGATCAAGCCCAGTTGCAGCGCCTGCTCGCCGGACCAGACCAGGCCGGAGAACAGCTCCGGATGATCCTTGTCCTTGAGACGCTCGCCACGCCCCTGCTTGACGCTGGCGATGAACTGGCGATGAGTGGTATCCAGCACGCCCTGCCAGAACTGGGTTTCCTCGGGCTTCTGCGGCTGGAACGGGTCCAGGAACGACTTGTGCTCACCCGAGGTGTAGGTACGACGCTCCACACCTAGCTTCTCCATGGTGCCGACGAAACCATAACCGGCCGCCGTGACCCCGATGGAACCGACCAGGCTCGCCTTGTCGGCATAGATCTGATCGGCGGCGCTGGCAATGTAGTAGGCGCCGGAAGCCCCCAGGTCGGAAATCACTGCATACACCTTGATATCCGGATGCAAGCCACGCAGGCGACGGATTTCGTCATAGACATAACCCGACTGCACCGGGCTGCCGCCAGGACTGTTGATACGCAGCACAATGCCTTTGACCTTCGAGTCCTCGAAAGCCGCACGCAAGCCGGTCACGATGTTGTCGGCGCTCGCCGACTCCTTGTCCGCGATCATGCCCGTCACCTCGATCAACGCCGTGTAACCGGCCCCGCGGGTGGCGGTTTTTTCCATATCCATCAACGGCGTAAACAGCGCCAGGGCTATAAGCAGATAAACAAAGGTCAGGAGCTTGAAGAAAATCCCCCAACGCCGCGAACGCCGCTGCTCTTGCACACCGGCCAGCAGAGTCTTTTCCAGCAGCTTCCAGCTCTTGTCGTCAACACTGTCGGCAGCCGACTTACTCGGCGCTTTCCATTCGTCGCTCATGCTTTTACCCCAAAAGACTCAATTGCCCCGCCGGCCAAGCCAGGCATGCAATTGAGGAAAACTATCGATAGACAGGCGCGGCTCGTAAGCCTGCAAGGCTTCCAGCGATTGCGCGCCATAACCGACCGCAACCGATGCCATGCCTGCATTACGCGCCATCAGCAGGTCGAAAGAGGAATCACCGACCATCAACGCCTGCTCGGGGCGCACCTCGCAATGCGCCAGGATCTGCTCGAGCATCAAAGGATGAGGCTTGCTCGCGGTTTCGTCGGCGGCGCGGGTGATGTCGAAATAATCTTCCCAGCCATGCGCCTTCAACACCCGATCCAGACCACGACGCGCCTTACCGGTCGCTACCGCCAGATGATATCCCTCGCGCCGAAAGGCTTCGAGAGACTGCACCACCCCGGCAAACAATGGAGAAGGCTCGGCCTCGAGAGCGATGTAGTGATCGGCATAGTGCTGGCGAAAATCTACCAGCTCGGCATCGCTGATGTGCGGATACAGCGTGCGGATCGCCTCCGGCAATCCCAGGCCGATAATGCCCTTGACCGCAAAATCGTCGCACCGGGCAAACCCCGAGCGATCGGAGGCCACATGCATGGCCTCGACTATCCGACCAATGGAGTCTGCCAGGGTACCGTCCCAATCAAAGATCAGCAGTTTGTAATCAGGGTGCACTCAGGCGCTCCACAGTCTTGGCCCACATGTCATCCACCGGTGCCTGCAATTTCAGCTCGCCGCCATCGGGCAACGGCACGGTCAGCATGTAGGCATGCAGAAACAGGCGCTTACCGCCCAGGTCGCGGATTTCCTTGGTGAAATCGTCATCGCCATACTTGCTGTCGCCGGCAATGCAATGCCCGGCATGCAGGGTATGCACACGGATCTGGTGAGTACGACCGGTCACCGGCTTGGCTTCGACCATGGTGGCGAAGTCACCGAAGCGGCGCAGCACCTTGAACACGGTCAAGGCCTCCTTGCCCTCTTCGTTCACTTCGACCATGCGCTCGCCGGAACGCAGGTTGCTCTTGAGCAGCGGCGCACGGACCTGCTTGATCGAGGTCGCCCAGTTGCCGCGCACCAGCGCCATGTAGCGCTTGTCGACACCATCGCCGCGCAAGGCTTCATGCAAATGACGCAGCATGCTGCGTTTCTTGGCGATCATCAGCAGGCCGGAAGTATCGCGGTCGAGGCGATGGACCAACTCCAGCTCCTTGGCGTCCGGGCGCAACTGACGAAAGGCTTCGATCACCCCGAAATTCAGACCGCTGCCGCCATGCACAGCGATGCCGGCGGGCTTGTTGATCACGATCAGGGCTTTGTCTTCATAGACAATCGAAGCTTCCAGGCGCTGCAACAAACCCTGCGCCACGGGCACGGGTTCGTCACGCTCCGGCACGCGCACCGGCGGCACGCGCACGATATCGCCCGCCTGCAGCTTGTATTCAGGCTTGATCCGGCCCTTGTTCACCCGCACTTCGCCTTTGCGCAAAATGCGGTAAATCAAGGTCTTGGGCACGCCTTTGAGCCGAGCGAGGAGGAAATTGTCGATTCGTTGGCCGGCATATTCCGGCGAGACCTCAAGCAGTTGAACGCCTGGGGTCGAGGGGGCAGTAGTCGTCATGGCGCAAATGATAACAATTTTTTATGGAATTGAAGCACTTAATGATTACTGCTATAGTCGCGAACGCCGCCAAAAGCGGCCTGGACAGCGGACCAACGGCCAACAGCCGGCCCTGACCAACGCAATTCACCAGGATGCGAGGCCGTCCTACGGGGCTTTCGCTACGAACGGTGGAGTTTTGCAGTTGTAACAAGCGCAGGTGACATGAGGCCTGAAGCACGCCGAAAAGCAGAGTTTCCACTCGCCTTTCGAGCAAATATTCACGGCCAGTTCACAAAGTGCAGTCAGCTACGAACGAACCCGAGCGAGCGCTTCGGAAACACCGCCTAAATTAGCCATGATGCGTGAGTTCCCCTTCCGGAGCTCACGGTAAATGCCAACCCGCTGCGGATTCTGCGCGCGGCAGCACCCGAATTATCAGGGATACGTGTAGGGTGGAGATGCACAACCGTCGGACTGTGTAGCATTAGGCTTTATCAAGACGCTTCATCTCGTCCACAGTCGCCGGTTGATTCCTCCTCCTGATTGAGCTTTTGCTTAAGAGGTGCCTTTTGTCACCCCAGCAAGCAGGACGCGTGAGTCGCGAGTTCGCCCCAACTGGCCGGATTTCGCTAGACACTGGAGCGGCCAACCGCTCCTGACGCACCTGACACCGACCGTGAGAAGTCGTGTGTGCCGAACGCCGTTTCCGGCAGCCCGGAAACCGACGGTACTACATGAAAAGAATGCTGATTAACGCAACTCAACCCGAAGAGTTGCGTGTTGCACTGGTAGATGGCCAACGCCTCTACGACCTGGACATCGAATCCGGTGCACGCGAGCAGAAGAAGGCCAACATCTATAAAGGCCGCATCACTCGCATCGAACCAAGCCTCGAGGCTGCCTTTGTCGATTTCGGCTCTGAGCGCCACGGCTTCCTGCCCCTCAAAGAAATCTCCCGCGAATACTTCAAGAAAGCTCCCGAAGGCCGCGTCAATATCAAGGACGTCCTGAGCGAAGGCCAGGAAGTCATCGTTCAGGTCGAAAAAGAAGAACGTGGCAACAAGGGCGCTGCCCTGACCACCTTCATCAGCCTGGCCGGTCGTTACCTGGTGCTGATGCCGAACAACCCGCGTGCCGGCGGCATCTCCCGTCGCATCGAAGGCGAAGAGCGCAACGAACTGCGCGAAGCCTTGAACGGCCTGGTCGCCCCTGCCGACATGGGCCTGATCGTCCGCACTGCCGGCCTGGGCCGTAGCAGCGAAGAAATGCAGTGGGACCTCGACTACCTGCTGCAACTCTGGACCGCCATCAAAGAAGCCTCGCTGGACCGCGCGGCGCCTTTCCTGATCTACCAGGAAAGCAACGTGATCATCCGTGCCATCCGCGACTACCTGCGCCAGGACATCGGCGAAGTGCTGATCGACAGCGTGGAAGCCCAGGACGAAGCCCTGACCTTCATCCGCCAGGTGATGCCGCAGTACGCCAGCAAGATCAAGCTGTATGAAGACAGCGTTCCGCTGTTCAATCGTTTCCAGATCGAAAGCCAGATCGAAACCGCCTTCCAGCGCGTCGTCGAACTGCCTTCCGGCGGCTCCATCGTTATCGATCCGACCGAAGCCCTGGTGTCCATCGACATCAACTCGGCGCGCGCCACCAAAGGCAGCGACATCGAGGAAACCGCCCTGCAGACCAACCTGGAAGCAGCGGAAGAAATCGCTCGCCAGCTGCGCCTGCGTGACATCGGCGGCCTGATCGTCATCGACTTCATCGACATGACCCCGGCCAAGAACCAGCGCGCCGTGGAAGAGAAAGTCCGCGAATGCCTGGAAGCCGACCGCGCTCGCGTCCAGGTCGGTCGCATCTCGCGCTTCGGCCTGCTGGAAATGTCCCGCCAGCGCCTGCGTCCATCCCTCGGCGAAAGCAGCGGCATCGTCTGCCCACGCTGCAACGGCACCGGCATCATCCGCGACGTCGAATCGCTGTCGCTGGCGATCCTGCGCCTGATCGAAGAAGAAGCCCTGAAAGATCGCACCGCCGAAGTTCGCGCCCAAGTGCCGATTCCGGTTGCTGCCTTCCTGCTCAACGAAAAACGCAATTCGATCACCAAGATCGAACTGCGCACCCGTGCTCGTATCGTCATTCTGCCGAACGACCATCTCGAAACGCCGCACTTCGAAGTCCAGCGTCTGCGTGATGACAGCCCGGAAGCCGGCATCAACCAGTCCAGCTACGAAATCGCCGCTGCCGCTGCCGAAGCCGAAGAAGTCCAGCCAGCCGCCGCGACCCGCACCCTGGTTCGCCAGGAAGCCGCCGTCAAGACCGCTCCAGCCCGTGCCAATGCACCGGTTCCAACCGAAGTGGTCGCCGCCCCGGTTGCCGCTCCGGCCGCCGTTGCCGAGCCAAGCCTGTTCAAGGGCCTGGTGAAGTCCCTGGTCAGCCTGTTCGCCACCAAGGAAGAGCCAGCCGCTCCGGTCGTGGTTGAAAAACCGGCCACCGAGCGTCCTGCACGCAACGAAGAACGCCGCAACGGTCGTCAGCAGAGCCGCAATCGCAACGGTCGCCGCGACGAAGAGCGCAAGCCACGCGAAGAACGCGCCCCTCGTGAAGAGCGCGCACCGCGCGAAGCCCGCGAAGAGCGTCAGCCACGTGAAGTTCGCGAGGCTCGCGAGGAAGTCCAGGCCACCGCTCGCGAAGAGCGCGCGCCACGTCCGCCACGTGAAGAGCGTCAACCACGCCCACCACGTGAAGACCGCAAGCCACGCGGCGAGCGTGAAGAACGCGTGCGTGAACTGCGCGAACCGCTGGACGCTGCTCCTGCCGCTGTCGCTGCCGCCGAAGAACGCCCGGCTCGTCAGCCGCGCGAAGAGCGTCAACCGCGTCCACCGCGTGAAGAGCGTCAACCTCGCGCCGAACAGGCCGCTGCCGTAGCTGAAGAAGAGCTGCTGCCGAACGAAGAGCAACTGCAGGAAGACGGTCAGGAGAACGCCGAGGGCGATCGCCCACGCCGCCGCTCCCGTGGCCAGCGTCGTCGCAGCAACCGTCGTGAGCGTCAGCGTGACGCCAACGGCAATGTGATCGAAGGTTCGGAAGAAAACAGCGAAGAGCCAAGCAGCGCCGATCTGGCCGCAGGCCTGGCGGTAACTGCTGCCGTTGCCAGCACCGTGATCAGCGCCCCGGCCGAAGCCCAGGCTCACGAGCAGGCCGAACGTGCCACCGCTGCCGTCCAGGAAGCCGCACCGACCGTCGAAGCACCGGTCGTCGAGGCCACCACTGCGGTAGAGATTCCAGCAGCACCTGCTGTTGAAGTCGCCCAGGTTCGTGAAGAACAGCACGAAGAACAGGCTGCGCAACCTGCAATTGTTGCAGAACAACCTGCAGTCGTTGCCGAGCCAGTGGTCGAAGCGCCAGTCGCCGAAGCACCAGCGGCAGAACCAACCCAGGAAGCGCCTAGTGCCTTCGAGCGTGCCGCCGAGGCGATCGTTGCCGAAGCGCCTGCGCCAGTCGCAGAAGTTGTGGCTGAAGCAGTCGTGGCTGCTGAACCTGTAGTTGCCGAGCCTGTGGCTGCCGCACCGGCAGCGCCGGTTGAGGCACCTGCCGCCGAAGTGGCTGCACCGGTTGTCGAGGCCGCTCCGGCCAGCGCCCTGACCAGCACCGGTCGCGCGCCAAACGACCCGCGTGAAGTGCGTCGTCGCAAGCGCGAAGCCGAGCGTCTGCAGAAGGAAGCCGAGCTGGCTGCCGCTGCCGCCGCTGAAGCTCCGGCAGAAGCCGTAGTGGCCGCCGAGCCTGCGCCGGTGGTTGCCGAGGTGGTCGAGGCAGCTCCTGCTGCCGAACCGGTCATCGAGCAACCTGCCCCTGCCGCCGACGAAGCCCCACGCTCCGTCGAAGAAGTGGTAGAGCACAAGCCCAAGGCCCAGGAAGAAGAGCACGAGCCTAAACCCCTCGTCTGATTCCTAGCCCGATAAAAAGCCCCGCCTGGTCACCCAGGCGGGGCTTTTTTATGCCTGCAATTCTTCGATCAACATCTTCGCCGCGAAAGCGAGCCCAGCAATCTCAACCGCTAAAAACCAACGCCTGCGGCGTATCCACATCCCACAACACGCCTGCATCCGCCAGTTCCACCTCGACGACCTGCCCCACGGCAAACAGCGGCCTGGCTCCTCGATCCCCGGTCAGGCCCTGCAACGCCTGACCAAAGGCCGCGCCAAAAGCCACCGGGTGACCATAGGCCCCCTTATAAACAGGCACCCGGATCATTTGCTCGCCCAGTTCCCGCACCACGCTCTCGATACTCGACGGCAGGATAAAGGGCATATCCCCCAGCACCACCAGCCAGCCACTGGCATCGGCGCAGGCTGCGACGGCGGCCGCGAGGCTGTCGCCCATGCCCGGCGAATCCAGAAGCATCACCTGGCAGCCATAGGCTTCGGCCAAGGCAATCACCTCGGTACGGTCCGGCGTTGTCACCAGGATTCTACAGGCCAGCAGTGCGGGCAAGCTCCTCAGGACCTGCTCGACTACCGGCCTGATCACCGCGTCTCGTCCCAGGCATGGAGCCAGCAACTTGTCTTGCCCGCCCCCCGCCGCCTGTCGGAAACGACTGCCCTGCCCCGCGGCCAGGATGACCACGCACAGCGACTCGCTCACGCACTCACCTACGCAGCCACTTGGGGCGGCTTTTTCTGCAACAGGTCGATGCCGTTCTTGATGGCAACGATCTCCGACATCACCGACAGGGCAATCTCCGCCGGTGTATGGCTGCCGATATGCAGGCCGATGGGTCCGTGCAAGCGTTCGATGGCCTGCGGCTCCAGCCCCAGCTGGGCCAGATTCTCCCGACGCTTCTGACTGTTGACCCGAGAGCCCAGCGCCCCGACGTAAAACGCCCGGGAATTGAGCGCGGTCAACAGCGCCATGTCATCCAGCCTGGGGTCATGGGTCAGCGCGACAATGGCCGTACGCTCGTCGGTCTCGATATTCAGCACCGCATCGTCCGGCATTCCCGGCACAAAACGCCCGTGCTGCTCTTCCCAACCGTAGACAAACTCCTTGCGCGGATCGCAGATCAGTACTTCGAAGTCCAGCAGCCGCGCCATTTCCGCCACATACCGCGACAACTGCCCGGCGCCGATCAGCAACAGCCGCCAGCGCGGGCCATAGATCGCCCGCAGGGTGGTGTCATCGAAGCTCAGCACATCGGTTTTGCTGGCCGGTTTTAGCAGCACTTCACCGCTGCTCAGGTTCAACTCCCGGGCGACGATTTCATGCGCCTCGCAACGAGCCAGCAGTTCCGCGACCCAGCCCGGATCGCCAACCCGCTCCTCGGTCAGGCGCAAGGTGCCGCCGCACGGCAGGCCAAAACGCGCGGCCTCCTCGCGGGTCACGCCATAGGTCACCAGTTGCACCGGCGGCCCGTCCAGAGGCAGGCGGCCATCGTGCAAACGGGCGATCAGGTCGTCCTCGATACAACCACCCGAGACCGAGCCAATCACCATGCCGTCTTCACGCAAGGCCAGCATCGCGCCCGGTGGCCGCGGCGCGCTGCCCCAGGTCTGGACCACGCTGTACAAGGTCACGCGCTGCCCCGCGCGGCGCCATTCCAGCACGCTGCGCAGGACATTCAGGTCGACGCTGTCCATCAGGCCTTGCCCGCCTGTTGCCAGCCCTGCAGTTGGTAACGCACTGGCAGGTTGCGGATGCGTTTGCCGGTGGCGGCAAAGATCGCGTTACACAGGGCCGGCGCGATCGGCGGCACACCCGGCTCACCGACACCGCCCAACGGCACATCGCCTGGTGGCGTCACCAGGTGTACGGCCACTTCCTTCGGCGCCAGGGACATGCGCGCCACTTCATACATATGGAAGTTGTCCTGCTGGACCTTGCCGTCCTTGAAGCTGATCTCGCCCACCACCGCATTGCCCAGGCCCATCACACAGGCGCCCTCGAACTGCGAGCGGATACGCTCGGGATTGATCTGCGGACCGCAGTCCACGGCGATATCGGCCTTGTGCACGATCAGGGTGCCATCATCCTTGACCTCGACCTCGATCACCGCCGCCACATAGGTGACGAAGCTGTAGTGCACCGCCAGCCCCAGGCCGCGGCCCTTGGGCAGGCTGCGTCCCCAGCCCGCCGCTTTGGCCGCGGTCTCCAGCACGCCGCGCATGCGCGCGGTGTCGATCGGGTAACGCTCCGGCGACTCGCCGTAGTTCCATTCTTCGCTCAAGGTCCGTGGGTCGATCTGACGATCCGGCCCCAGCAGCTTGAGCTGGTACTTCAACGGGTCCTGACCCGCCTTGTGCGCCAGTTCGTCGACAAAGCTCTGGATGGCGAAACCGTGGGGGATGTTCGACACCGAGCGATACCAGCCAACCCGGGTATGCGCGGCGGCCTCGGGGTTTTCCAGGCGCACGTTGGGAATCGCATAGGCCAGGTTGGTAAAACCCATGCCCAGCTCGAAGGCCGCCTCATGGTTCATGCCCGGGGCGAACAGCGCGGTGATGCTCGGCGCCACGGTGCGGTGCAGCCAGCCGGACGGCATGCCGTCCTTGTTCAGGCTGGCCTTGAGGTATTCCGCCGACACGGTATGGAAGTAGGAGTTGTGAATGTCGTCTTCGCGCGTCCATTGCACCCGCACGGCCTTGCCCGGCATTTTCTTGGCGAGAATCGCCGCCTCGAGGATGAAGTCAGGCTTGGATTTACGCCCGAAACCACCGCCGAGCAAGGTGATGTTGACCGTCACCTTGTCGAAGGGAATGCCCAGGCGCTCGGCAATACGTTCGCGGGTCACCTGTGGCGCCTGGCTCGGAGCCCAGGCTTCGCACTGGCCGTCCTGGAAGCGCGCCACGGCGACCATCGGTTCCATCGGCGCCTGCGCCAGGTGCGGCAGGTAATAGGAAGCCTCCAGGCTGCTGTCGGCGCTGCCCATGGCGTCGTCGATATTGCCAGTGCTGCGCACTACCTTGCCGGGCTTGAGCGCCGCGGCTTCCAGCTCCTTGCGGTAGGCAATCGAGTCGTAGCCAGCGTTGACGCCATCGTCCCACTCGATCTTCAACGCATCGCGGCCCTTGATCGCCGCCCAGGTATTGCTGGCGATCACCGCCACACCACCCAGCGGCTGAAACTCGGAAGGTAGCGGGCGGCTTTCGATCTGCACCACCTTGATCACGCCCGGCACCTTCAGTGCCGCGCTGCCATCGAAGGATTTGACTTTGCCGCCATAGACCCGTGGGCGCGCAACCGTCGCGAAGAGCATGCCGTCGAAATGCACGTCGGCGCCGTAGACCGCCTGGCCATTGACGATGTCCGCACCGTCGATGGCGCGGGTACCTTCCTTGCCGATGTAACGGAATTCGCTGGGTTGCTTCAGACGCAGGCTGTCGCGGGCCGGCACCGCCAGGGCGCTCGCCGCGGCGGCCAGGGCGCCGTAGCCCAGTTCACGGCCGCTCGGCTGGTGGACCACTTTATGCAACTGCGCCCGGCACTCGGCCAGCGGGACTTTCCATTGTTCGGCCGCTGCCTGCTCGAGCATGGTCCGCGCCGCCGCACCGCAGCGTCGCATCGGCTCGTACCAATGGCGCATGCTGCGCGAACCGTCGGTGTCCTGGTTACCGAACAGCGCCTCGTCGCCCGGCGCCTGCTTGACCTTCACCAGCGCCCAATCGGCCTCCAGTTCGTCAGCGACCACCATGCTCAGGCTGGTACGCACGCCCTGGCCCATTTCCGAACGGTTGCAGAGCACGGTCACGCTGCCGTCGGCGGCGATGCTCACGTACACCTTGGGGTCATCGACCCAGCCGTTGGGCATGCCGTCGGCACCGAACTTCTTCTCTTCGGCGAAAGCGTCCTGCCAGCCCCAACTGGCCGCCAGCACCAGTGCGCCGGTGGCTCCGACGCCTTTGAGAAAACCGCGGCGGCTGAGGTTGCTCAAGGCAAAATCATTCGGCAGCTGGCTCATGCCTTGGCCTCCTTCAGGTGGGTGGAGGCCTGGCGAATCGCCGTCTTGATCCGGTTGTAGGTGCCGCAGCGGCAGATGTTGCCGACCATGGCGGCTTCGATCTGTTCGTCGCTGGGGTTGGGGTTGACCTTGAGCAAGGCAGTGGCCGACATGATCTGCCCGCCCTGGCAGTAGCCGCACTGGGCCACCGCGCTGTCCAGCCAGGCCTGCTGCACGACTTTGCCGACCGGGTCGCTATGCAGATTGTCGATGGTGCTTACGTTCTGCCCGACCACCGAGCCGATCGGCGTGATGCAACTGCGCGCCGGGGCGCCGTCGATATGGATGGTGCACGCGCCGCACAGGCCCATGCCGCAACCGAACTTGGTACCGTTGTAGCCCGCCACGTCGCGGATAGCCCAGAGCAGCGGCATGTCCTCGGTGACATCCAGTGGGTGATCTTGACCGTTGAGTTTCAGGGTAATCATGGGCACGCCCGCATATTTTCCGTTTATGGGGTCGAGCAATCTGCCGTTGAGTACAACGACTTGCAGGAGCAGATCGACTCAGGCTAATGGGCTCTCTTATGAAGACGGGGAGTCTTCACCGGGCCTTTGGGGATACAAATAGTTGCATTGTTAGCAGGCTAAGTTAAGCCGCAATTAACAAAAAAGCCTCGCAGGGTGTGAACCCGTGCAAGGCTTTGCTGGCGAGCTTTGAGCTTAGCTCAACGGGCTCAATAGAGATTGGGCTCCATCTCCAGCTGAACATGGAAGCGCTCGGCAATATCCTGCTGGATCCTTCGTGCCAGGCTTAACAGCTGCAAGCCCGTGGCACCGCCATAGTTGACCAGCACCAGCGACTGCAAACGATGCACCCCGGCATCGCCATCGCGAAAGCCCTTCCAGCCCGCCTGTTCGATCAACCAGCCAGCAGCCAGCTTCACCTGCCCGTCCGCCTGTGGATAACCCACCAGCCCCGCATGCCGCTGCCTGATCTCGGCCGCCAGCGCAGCGGACACCACCGGGTTCTTGAAGAAACTGCCGGCATTGCCCAGTACCGCCGGGTCCGGCAGTTTTTCACTGCGGATGCTGCAAATGGCGCGACTGACATCGCTGGCCGTCGGCTGCTCGATGCCCTGCTCGCTCAATCGCTGGCGCACCGGGCCATATTCCAGGTGCAGATGCTCGCTGCGGGCCAGGGCAAAACGCACCCGCAGAATCAGCCAGCGGCCGGCCTCTTGCTTGAACAGGCTGTCGCGGTAGGCGAACTGACATTCTTCCAAACTGAAATCGCGCAACTCACCGCTCTGCCGATCCAGTGCGGTCAGGCCGGCGAACACATCCTTGATCTCGACCCCGTAGGCACCGATATTCTGCATCGGTGCGGCGCCCACAGTCCCCGGAATCAGGCTGAGGTTTTCCAGGCCGGACAAGCCCTGTTGCAAGGTCCACTGCACGAAGGGATGCCAGGTTTCACCCGCTTCGGCTTCGACTACTACCTGCTGGCCATCGTCGCTCAGCAGACGAATGCCACGGGTACTCATGCGCAAGACCAGCGCTGGAATATCCGCGGTCAGCAGCAAGTTGCTGCCGCCGCCAATCACCAGCAGCGGCAGTTGGTACTGCTCCGAATAGGCCAGCGCCTCACGCACGTCGGCGTCGCTGTGGGCCTCGGCGAACAGCTGCGCGCGCACATCGACGCCGAAGGTGTTGAAGGGCTTGAGGGAAACCCGGGACTGCAGATGCAAGCTCATAGACGCCCCTTCAGCTCGATCACCAGCCGATCGCTGGCGTACTCGATCAGGTCCAGCACCTGCTCGAAACCTTGCTCACCGTCGTAGTAAGGATCCGGCACCTCGTCCACCGCCGCCTCGTAGCGGCGCAGGAACAGGTCCAGCTCGGCCTTGCCCTGGGCCGGCTGCAGCGCCTTGAGATTGCGCAGGTTGCTCTCGTCCATGGCCAGGATCAGGTCGTAGCGAGCAAAATCCGCGCTGCTGACTTGCTGCGCGCGCTGGGCCGACAGGTCGTAGCCACGCAACAGCGCCGCGCGCTGGCTGCGCTTGTCCGGCGCCTTGCCGATGTGCCATTCGCCAGTCCCTGCGGACGCGACTTCGACCCGGTCGGCCAGCCCCGCTTCACGTAACTTGTGGCGCAGCACGCCCTCCGCCGTCGGTGAACGGCAGATGTTGCCCAGGCAGACAAACAAAACCCGCATCAGGCCTCCAGCAGGCGACGAACGCGCTCAAGGTCTTCGGCGGTATCGACACCACCAGGCGGCGCTTCCAGGGCATCGGCGACATGGATACGCACGCCGTGCCACAAGGCCCGCAACTGCTCCAGCGACTCGGTGTTCTCCAGCCAGCACGGGCCCCAGCTGACGAAGTCATGCAGGAAACCGGCGCGGTAGGCATAGATGCCGATATGGCGGCGATACGGCACGCCTTCCGGCAGCAGGTCGCGGTTCTTCGCAAAAGCGTCGCGCGCCCACGGCAAGGTGGCGCGGCTGAAGGTCAGCGCCAGACCATTGATGTCGCTGACCACCTTGACCACGTTCGGGTTGAACAGGGTCTCGACGTCTTCGATCGGCTCGGCCAGGGTGGCCATGCTCGCTTCGGTGTGGGCGGCCAGGTTGGCGGCCACCTGGTCGATCACCGCCGGCGGGATCAACGGCTCGTCGCCCTGGACATTGACCACGATGGCATCCGCGGCCAGGCCCAATTGACTGGCGACTTCCGCCAGGCGATCGGTCCCGGAGTTGTGGTCCTCGCGGGTCAACACCGCTTCGGCGCCGAAGCCCTGGCAGGCCTCGACGATTCGCGCGTCGTCAGTCGCTACCACCACACGCTGGGCGGCGCTCTTGCAGGCCTGTTCCCAGACGTGCTGGATCATCGGCTTGCCGGCGATCAACTGCAGCGGTTTACCCGGCAGGCGGGTGGAGGCGAAGCGGGCTGGAATGACAACGGTAAAGGCTGTGGTCATTTATCCAGGCGCTCGTCGGTGCTGAGGGTGCGGGCTTCGCTTTCCAGCATGACCGGGATGCCATCGCGAATCGGATAGGCCAGGCCGGCGCCCTTGCTGATCAGCTCGGTCTTGTCGGCGCTGAGCTTGAGCGGTCCCTTGCAGATCGGGCAAGCGAGGATATCGAGCAATTTGGTGTCCATGAGAATTCCCTGGATAGAAGCGTTAAGGCAGAAGACGAGCGGGCAACAGGCGCATCAGCTGCGTATCGAACCAGGCCACGAAGGCCGGGGATGGCACAGCATCCACCGCCAGGTACCACCAGTCGGGAGCCGCGAAGGCACGGCACTTCACCGCATCCTTTTCGGTCATGACCAGCGGCAACGCCGGGGTGAAACTCAGCGCCTGCGCGCTGTATTCGGCGTGGTCGGCGAAAGCATGCGGGACAGGCTGCCAGTGTAGCGTTTCAAGGGTAGTGAAGAAACGTTGCGGATTGCCGATACCGGCCACTGCGTGCAATGCCTGCCCCGGCGCGAAGTGCTCAAGCCCGCGACGTTCGCCGCTTTGCAGATTGACCAGGGCGGTGGGCACCAGGCGAAAGGCGAAGCCTTCCTCGCGATCGTCGCTGGCGCCGTTGTAGAGCACGGCGTCAACGCTTTGCAGGCGCTCGACCGGCTCGCGCAGCGGCCCGGCCGGCAGGCAACGCCGGTTGCCCAGCCCGCGCGCGGCGTCGATCAGCACCAGCTCGAGATCGCGGGCCATGCGGTAATGCTGCATGCCGTCGTCGGAGAGAATGAGGTCCAGCGGCTCGGCGGCCAGCAAGGCCCGCACGGCGCGACTGCGATCGGGGTCGATCATCAGCGGCACGCCGCTGCGCTGGACGATCAGCAAAGGCTCGTCGCCGGCGACAGCGGCGCTCTGCTCGGCGGTGACCCGCCATGGCCACTGCGGCGGCTTGGCGCCGTAACCACGGCTGACCACGCCGACCCGCAGCCCGCTGCGCTGGCAATGCTCGATCAGCCACAGGATCAACGGCGTCTTGCCGGTACCGCCCACGGTGATATTGCCGACCACCACCAGCGGCACCGACGGCTGGTAAACATGGCTCTCACCGGCCAGGAAGCGTTCGCGCTTGCGCACCACCACCCGGCGATAGAGCCACTCAAGGGGCTGCAGCAGTTTCAGCGCGGGATGGCCGTTGTACCAGGCAGCGAGCAAACGATCGGACATGGCCATCAGGGTGCTGGCGCCGCCTCGACGGTGGTCATGCGCAGATGGCTGAAACCGAGCTTGCCGGCGGCGTCCATCGCGGTAATGACAGCCTGGTGCTGGGTCTTGCCGTCGGCACTGATGGACAGCGGCAGGTTGGTGTCGCCCGCCGACTCCTTCTGCAAGGCTTCGATCAGGCTGGCCAGGTCGCTCTTGGGCAGCACCTGGTTGTTCACTGAAAACACCCCATCGGCGCTGATGGCGATATCCAGTTGCTTGGTCTGCTGGTCTTCGGCCGGCGAGCCGCTGACGGCCTCCGGCAACTCGACGCGCAACTGGGTTTCCCGGGTAAAGGTGGTGGTCACGACGAAAAACAGCAGCAGGATAAACACCACGTCGATCAACGACGCGAGGTTGATATCGATAGTTTCCCGTGGCTTGCGGCGGAATTTCACGCTTTGCCCTCGGCCAGATCGACGTCGCGGTCGCCCTGCACCACTTCGACCAGCTTGATGGCTTCCTGCTCCATGCCAACCACCAGCTCATCGACCCGGCGTTGCAGGAAACGGTGGAAGAACACTGCCGGGATACCGACCATCAGGCCGGACGCGGTGGTGATCAGCGCCTTGGAGATACCGCCGGCCAGCACCGCGGCGTTGCTGGTCATCCCAGAGCCCATGAACGAGCTGAAAATATCGATCATGCCCAGCACTGTACCCAGCAGGCCCAGCAGCGGGGCCATGGCGGCGATGGTGCCGAGGGCATTGAGGTAGCGCTCCAGTTCGTGGATGACCCGGGCGGCGGCTTCCTCGATGCACTCTTTCATGACCTCGCGGCCATGCTTGGAGTTGGCGAGGCCGGCGGCCAGGATCTCGCCCAGGGGCGAATGGGCGCGCAGTTCCTTGAGCTTGTCCTTGTTCAGCTGTTTGTCCTTGATCCAGCGCCACACCTGGCCCAGCAGGTGAGGCGGGGTGACGCGGCTGGCCCGCAGGGTCCACAGACGCTCGGCAATGATGCCGACCGCGACAATGGAACTCAGAATGATCGGCAACATCATCCAGCCGCCGGATTTGACCAATTCCCACACAGTGACAGTCCCCTCGAAAAAGTGCGCCACTCTAACATAGGGGCCGAATGCACCGAAGAACCTGATGTCGCATGCCTTCAGGCTTTAATAACTCTCGGTTATTTAAGGAGATAGTGGCCATTTGCGCCAAAAGCGCCGCTGCGCCCGCAGGCTCGTCGGTTCGGTGTAAGTGCCCAGCATCAGCCGCAGCGCTCCCTGCTCCGCACTGTCGTAAATGGCGGTCCCTTGCTGACGATAACGTTCGACGACCTGCGGGTGCGGATGCCCAAACCCATTGCCGTGCCCACGGGAGATCAGCACCGCCGAAGGCGCAAGGGCCTTGAGCAGGGCCGCGGACGACGAACTGCGGCTGCCATGGTGCGGCGCCTGCAACCAGTGGGTCTCGACGGCCAGCGGGGTATCCAGCAAGGCGCGCTCGGCCAGGGCGTCGATATCCCCCGTCAGCAGCAAACGCTCGCCCTGGGCCTCGACCTGCATCACACAGGACTTCTGGTTACCGTTCTGCGCACCAGCCCATTGCCACAGGGAAAAACGCACCCCGTCCCATTGCCACTGCTCACCGCTAGCGCAAGGCTCTGCCGGTAAATAGGCCGGCAAACCCTCGGGATCGCCGCTGACCAGCCTGGCCACCGGCAGGCCGCGCTGGATGGCGTCGGCGCCACCGGCATGATCGGCATCGGCGTGGCTGAGCAGCATCAGGTCGAGGCGCGCGACGCTCAGCTTGCGCAAGGACGGCAGCACTACCCGCGCGCCCAGGTCGGAATCGCCAAAACGCGGACCGGCGTCATACAGCATCGCGTGCTCGCGAGTCCGTACCAGCACCGCCAGGCCCTGCCCGACATCCAGTTGCCAGACTTCCGCCTCGCCATATGGCAGCATGTTTTTCGGCGGGAACACCACCAACAGCAGCATCGGCCAGCCCAAGGGACGCAGCGGCACGCCCGCGGGCAGCAACAGCAGCAAGGCTCCCAGCGCGCTGATGCTCCAGGCCCAGAGCGGTATGGCCGGCGCTACCCACGCCGGCCACTGGGCAGCCAGCAGGGTCAGGCCGCGGAACAGCAGGTCCAGCAAGCCACCGGCCAGCCAGAGCAAGCCTTCGCCCAGGTAAGGCACCGCCAGCAACAAGGTGCCGAGCAACGCCGGCGGCAGCACCAGCAGGCTGATCCAGGGTTCCGCCAGCAGATTGGCCAGCGGCCCGCTGAGACTGATGGGCAACCCCAGCGCCAGCAGCACCGGGCACAGGCCGATGGCGATCAACCATTGAATACGGGTCCAGGACTGCCACCAGCGCCAGCCTCCCAGGCGCCCGCCGAAGATCAGGATCAACACCGCCACCGCGGTAAAGGACAGCCAGAAGCCTGGCTGCAGGCTGGCCAGCGGCTCGAACAACAGCACTGCATTCAATGCCAGCAGGAACGGCCACCAGGCACCCAGGTGGCGAAAGCGCAGGCGCCAGATCAGCACCAGGGCCACCATCACACAGGCACGGCGCACCGGCACATCGAACCCCGCCAGCAACCCGTACCCCAGGGCCGAGGCGAATGCCAGCCCGCAGGCCCAGGGCAGCCAGGGCCAGCGCCCGGGCCACAGGCCGTAGCGGGCCAGCCCCGCCACCAGGGCGTACATCACTGCGGCCAGCAAGCTGATGTGCTGCCCGGAAATCACCATCAGGTGCACGGTCCCGGTGTCTTGCAAGACACGCCAGTCTTCCTGGCTCAAGCCCGAACCGTCGCCCAGCACCAGGGCCGCCAGGCCGCCGGCGCGCTCGTGGGCATCGACTTGCAGCAAGCGCTGGCGAATGCGCGCACGCCAATTCTCCCGGGTGGCGGCCAGCAGTTGCCCATCCTTGACCGTGCCCGTGGCGCCGATGCGCTGGGCCAGCAACCAGGCCTCGTGATCGAAGGCCTGCAGATTGACCAGGCCGGCAGGTCGCTTGAGCTTCACCGCCAGGCGCCAGCGTTCGCCGCTGTGCACCGGCGGCCCGCCATACCAGGCCAGGCGCAGGCGTTGCGGGATTCGCCCGCGCCGCGCCCGCCCGTCTTCCAGCTCGAAACGCACCAGGCCCTCGGCCTGCTGCGGCAGCCCCACCACTCGACCTTCGAGCCAGCGAGTCTGCCCGTCGAGTGGTTCCGCCAAACGATCATCCAGCGCCCATTGCGCGCTGATGCAGGCCCACGCCAGGCCCAACAGAAAAAGGGCCAATGGATAGGTGCGAAACGGTAGCAGCATCAAGGCCACTACCGGCAGCACTGCCAGCCATCCGATCGCTGGTAGCGCCGGCAAAAAGCGCAGGCATAAAAGCCCCGCCGCCAACGCCAACATCCCTGTGCGCATAAGCCCGTCCTTGAGCAGTTTTTGAGTGTTGCCACTCTCTGGCTTAGCTCAGCGGACCGGGGGCCGGCTTTATCATTTGTCACAAAGTCTGAATGGGCGCCTTCTAGAATCCGGGCATACTTGCCGCTTGAACTGACCGAGAAGCCTTATGCCCCGGCGCCTATTCAAACGTTACATGCCAGATCCGACCAGCATCAGGGAACACAAGTCCTTACGCTTTCTTGGCACGTTGCTGCATGACCCCAACCTCTGGCACCTCAACCGGCACTCCGTGGCGCGCGCCATGGCGGTCGGCCTGTTCGCGGCCTTTATGCCGATCCCGGCGCAAATGCTGCTGGCAGCCGTGCTGGCCATTTCCGTGCGCGGCAACATGCCAATTGCCGTGAGCCTGGTCTGGCTGACCAACCCGATCACCATGCCGCCGGTGTTCTTCTGCACCTACCAGATCGGTGCCTGGTTGATGAACGTGCCGGCCAGGACCCTGCCCGACGAGCTGACCTGGGAATGGATCAGCGGCGAACTCTCGACCCTCTGGCAACCTTTCCTGCTGGGCTCGCTGGTGGCCGGCCTGGTGCTGGGCGCCCTCGCCTATTGCCTGATCATGCTGTACTGGCGCTGGTGGGTCAGCCGGCAATGGCGCCGTCGCAAGCAGAGCCGGCTGTAGAAACGCAAACGGCCTCCCGAGGGAGGCCGTTGGCGTTTCTGCGCGGGCTTACTGGCGCATGCCGCGACCGCTGACCAGCAGGCGGGCACAACCGAAGTACAGGACCACGGTCGCCACCAGCATGAAGGTAATGGCCACGCTGATCTGGATGTCGGAAACCCCGAGGATGCCGAAACGGAAGGCGTTGACCATATGCAGCACCGGGTTGGCCAGCGACACCGTCTGCCAGAACGGCGGCAGCAGGGTGATGGAGTAGAACACCCCGCCCAGGTAGGTCAGCGGGGTCAGCACGAAGGTCGGGATGATCGAGATATCGTCGAAGTTGCGTGCAAACACCGCGTTGATAAAGCCCAACAGCGAAAAGATCGTCGCGGTCAGGACCACCACCAGCAAGGTGATGCCCAGGTGATGCACCTGCAGGTGGGTGAAGAACAGCGACAGCAGCGTCACGATCACCCCCACCGCCAACCCCCTCAGGACACCGCCCAGGGTGTAGCCGATGAGGATGGTGTGCGGCGACACCGGCGACACCATCAATTCCTCGATGGAGCGCTGGAACTTGCTGCCGAAGAAACTCGAGACCACGTTGCCGTAGGAGTTGGTGATCACCGACATCATGATCAGGCCCGGCACGATGTACTCCATGTAGGTGAAGCCACCCATGTCGCCGATCTGCCGGCCGATGAGGTTGCCGAAGATCACGAAGTACAGAACCATGGTGATCGCCGGCGGCAGCAGGGTCTGCGGCCAGATCCGGGTAAAACGCCGGACTTCGCGATAGACGATGGTATTCAGCGCGACAAGGTTGGGCCGTAGCTCGGAACTCATACCGCCACCTTCGACAGGTTTTTCTCCACCAGGGACACGAACAGCTCCTCAAGGCGATTGGTTTTGTTACGCAGGCTCAGCACTTCGATGTTCTGCTGGGCCAACTGGCTGAACAGTGCGGTGATGCCCACGGCTTTGTCGACCTGGACTTCCAGGGTATGGCTGTCCAGCAGCTTGCTTGGATAACCGATCAGTTGCGGCGCCACCTTCAGGTCGGTCTTCAGGTCGAGCAGGAAGGTTTCCACATGCAGCTGGCTGAGCAGCTGACGCATGCTGGTGTTCTCGACAATGGTGCCGTGGTCGATGATGCCGATATTGCGGCACAGCTGCTCAGCCTCCTCCAGGTAATGGGTGGTGAGGATGATGGTGATACCCTTCTGGTTCAGCTCGGTGAGGAAGGTCCACATCGAACGGCGCAGCTCGATGTCCACGCCGGCAGTCGGTTCGTCGAGGATCAACAGGCGCGGCTCGTGCACCAGGGCGCGGGCAATCATCAGGCGGCGCTTCATGCCGCCGGACAGCGAGCGCGACGGCACATCGCGCTTGTCCCACAAGCCGAGCTGGGTCAGATACTGCTCGGCCCGCTCCTTGGCGACCTTGGTCGGGATACCGTAGTAACCGGCCTGGGTCACCACGATGTCGAAGGTCTTCTCGAACTGGTTGAAGTTGAATTCCTGTGGCACCACGCCGATGCAGCGCTTGAGCGCGGCGGGCTCGCGGTCCAGGTCATGGCCGAAGACATTCACCGTGCCGCTGGTCTTGTTGACCAGGGTCGAGAGGATGCCGATGGTGGTGGATTTGCCGGCACCGTTAGGGCCGAGCAAGGCGAAGAAGTCACCTTCGGCGACATCCAGATCGATACCACTCAGGGCCTGGAAACCGTTGCCGTAGGTTTTGGTTAGCTGCCGGATGGACAGAGCGGAACTCATATCGGATTTACGCACCAAGAAGGGAGAACATTATAAGTAAGGGCGGACCGCCTGCATTGCAACGGCGCCGGATACACCCAATGGTGCTTGCCGACGCCGCACAAGTACAGTCACCCGTATTGATAGTCAGTATTAAGTCAACGCGGTCATCACCGCCTTGCGGTAGGCCGGACGCTGTTGCAGGCGGGCGTACCAGGCTTGCAGATTAGACAATTGCGGGCGCTCGATGGGCATTTCGAACCAGGCATAAATGAAGCTGCCCAGAGGGATATCGCCGATGCCGATTTCCTCGCCGGACAGGTAGGGATGTTCGGCCAGGGCCTGGTCGACCACGGCCAGCAGTTCGCCGCAGCTGTTCAGCGCGGCATTGATCTTGTCCCAGTCCTGCTGCTGTGCCGGCGTGCGCAGCACACCCCAGAACAGGTGCCGGAAGGGTTCGGCGAAGGTCGAAGTGGTCCAGTCCATCCACTTCTCGGCCGAGGCCCGCGCCTGTACATCGCTCGGGTACCAGGCCGTACCGGCGGCATGGCGCGCGGCGAGATAACGCACGATGGTGTTGGACTCCCACAACACGAAACCATCGTCCTCGATCAGCGGAATCCGCCCATTGGGATTCATCGCCCGATATTCCGGGGTATCCACCACACCGAAGGCACCACCGGCATCCACCGCCTCGTAGGTCAGGCCGAGCTCTTCGGCGCACCACAATGCTTTCCTGACATTCGACGAGTTTTTCCGACCCCAGATCTTCAGCATGACCGCTCCTCAGTGATGAATGCCGAGGCAGTCTACGCCGGATCAGACCTGACTCAAATCACTCTGCATGTCGCCCAGCAGCAACGGCATCTGCTCGGCGAACAGATGCGGATAACACTTTTCCAGGTGTTTGAAGAAGAAGGTCTCGGGGACGTCGGCGAATTGTCCGTGGTCCAGCACGTACTCCATCATCTGCTCGCCCTGGCGGTTGAACGGGTGGAATACGCTGTCATGACGGCCATCGAACTCCAGTGGCGCTACATCGTACATCTCGCAGAGTTTCCGGTTGAACGCCGGCGTGGCCTTGACCCAGCGTCCTTGCAGGTACAGCTCGGTATAGCCGTGCATGGCAAACACATCACTGCGCAGCAACTCCAGCAAACGCGGGGTCGACAAGTGATTGCGCACGTCCGCCAGGCCGATCCGCGCGGCGATCCCGCAATGCCGCGCGCAGCCGGCAAGCAGGGTGGCCTTGGGCACGCAGTAACTTTCGCCCGCGGCCAGGGCATGGCTGCCCCGCAGGGTCTCGGGGTCGCGACTGAAGGTGTAGGGGTTGTAGCGCACGGCCTCGCGCACCGCGTAATAGAGGCTTACCGCCTGCTCCAGCGGATCGCTGCTGGTGCCACGATGAGTTTCCGCGAACTCCACCACCGCGGGATGGTCACTATCGATGAAGCGGCTGGGACTCAGGTACTCGTGCATGGGGATGATCTCCGAGTGAAGTCCCGAGTCTAGCGACGGCCTCATCCCAGCGATAACGACGTTTCGGCCAAATATCAGAGGCTGCCGCTTCGAGCCTGACAAGATCGACACACTGCTGACCCGATGCCTGACGTCTGCGTCCGCTTCTTCTTACCGCCGCAAGCGCACTGCCCTGTCACCCCTTTTGTCGGATGCCGACTAAGCTCTGTGGGTGATTTTGCCCCTGGTTTCACGGAGGATTAAATATGCTGTTGTTGTGGATACTGGTTCTGCTGGTCGGTATTGCCTACCTGGCCCACCGCCGCATTGCGCCCCTGCCCGCCCTGGGCGTGGTGGCCGTCTACCTGCTGGCCATGGGCGCCTTCAGCCGTGCACCGGGCTGGCTGCTGCTGATCTTCTGGGTAGTGCTGGCCGCAGTGGCGGCGCCCTTGCTACTGCCCGACCTGCGCCGCAAGTACTTCAGCGCCCCGCTGTTCAGCTGGTTCCAGAAAGTCCTGCCGCCGATGTCGCAAACCGAACGCGACGCCATCGATGCCGGCACGGTCTGGTGGGACGGCGAACTGTTCAGCGGCCGTCCGGACTGGGACAAGCTGTTGGCCTACCCGAAAGCGCAACTGAGCGAAGAGGAACAGGCCTTCATCGACGGCCCCACCGAAGAGCTGTGCGCCATGGTCAGCGACTGGCAGATCGGCCAGTCCATGGACCTGCCGCCCGCCGCCTGGGAGCACATCAAGCAACACGGCTTCTTTGCCCTGATCATCCCCAAGGAGTTCGGTGGCAAGGGCTTCTCCGCCTACGCTCACTCCCAGGTGGCGATGAAACTGGCGACCCGCAGCGGCGACCTGGCGTCCACCGTGATGGTCCCCAACTCCCTCGGCCCGGCCGAGCTGCTGCTGCATTACGGCACCGACGAACAGCGTAACCACTACCTGCCGCGGCTGGCCCGTGGCGACGATATCCCCTGTTTCGCCCTCACCGGCCCGCTGGCCGGTTCCGACGCCGGCGCCATGCCCGATACCGGGGTGATCTGCAAAGGCCAGTGGCAAGGCGAGGAAACCCTCGGCCTGCGCCTGAACTGGGAAAAGCGCTACATCACCCTGGGCCCGGTCGCCACCCTCCTCGGCCTGGCCTTCAAGGCCTACGACCCGGACCATCTGCTGGGTGACGATGAAGACCTGGGGATCAGCCTGGCGCTGATTCCGACCGACACCCCCGGCGTGGAAATCGGCCGTCGCCACCTGCCGCTCGGCGCTGCCTTCATGAACGGTCCGAACTCCGGCAAGGACGTGTTCATTCCCCTGGACTTCCTTATCGGCGGCCAGGAAATGCTCGGCAAAGGCTGGATGATGCTGATGAACTGCCTGTCGGTCGGCCGCTCCATTTCCCTGCCGGCCGTCGGCACTGGCGCGGCCAAGTTCACCAGCCTGGTGACCGGCCAATATGCCCAGGTACGTGAGCAGTTCAACGTCCCGCTCAATGCCTTCGAAGGCATCCAGGAAGCCCTGGCCCGCATCGGCGGCAACGCCTGGCTGATGGACAGCGCGCGCATGCTCACGGCCAATGCGGTCGACCTGGGGGAAAAGCCTTCGGTGCTGTCGGCGATTCTCAAGTACCACCTGACCGAGCGCGGCCGCGAATGCATCGGCCACGCCATGGATGTGCACGGCGGCAAGGCCATCATCATGGGCCCGAACAACTACCTGGGCCGCAGCTGGCAAGGCGCGCCGATCTTCATCACCGTGGAAGGCGCGAATATCCTCTCGCGCAACCTGATGATCTTCGGCCAGGGCGCCATTCGCTGCCATCCGTTCGTGCTCAAGGAAATGGCCCTGGCCGGTCGCGAAGACCACGATCAGGCGCTGTTCGAATTCGACGGCCTGCTGCTCAAGCACATCGGTTTTGCCGTGGGCAACGCGGCCAGCACCCTGGTGCTGAACCTCGGCCTGGGGCACTTCGAACAGGCGCCGGGGGACAAGCTCAGCCAGGGTTATTTCCGCGCCCTCAATCGCCAGGCCGCGGCCTTCGCTATGCTGGCCGACCTGAGCATGATGCTGCTGGGCGGCGAGCTGAAACGTCGCGAACGCCTGTCAGCACGCCTCGGCGATGTGCTCAGCCATATGTACCTGGCCTCCGCCGCCCTCAAGCGCTACCACGACCTGGATTCGCCAGAGCATCTGCAGCCACTGTTCACCTGGGCCATGGAAGAAAGCCTCGGCCAGTCGGAACGGGCGCTGGACGAACTGCTCGAGAACTTCCCGAACCGGGTGCTGGGCTGCCTGCTGAGGGTGGTGGTATTCCCGTTCGGCCGCCGTCACAAAGGTCCATCCGATGAGCTGGACGCCGAGGTCGCCGCGATCATCGGCCGGGCCAAGGGCGACCCGACCCTGGAAGAGCTGCTGGCCGGCTGCTACCGCCCACAATCGGCGCAAGACCCGGTCGGCGCCCTGCAACACGCCTTCGACTTGTTGAGCGCCAGTCACCCGCTGCAGAAAAAACTGCACGAGGCGCTGAAAAGTGGCCAGATCAAACCGGCGGCCGGCGAACATGCCATCGACGCCGCGCTGGAGGCCGGCGTGTTGCAGCCGGTGGAAGCCCAGACCCTGCGCGAGGCTGAAGCCGCCCGCCGCAAAGTCATCGATGTCGATGACTTCGCCAAGGAAGAGCTGACCCTGAGCGAAGGGAAAACCCGCTAAGGCGCAGGACCGTCAGGCGGATTATGAAACCGGGCGCGGGAGCTATATACTCCCGCGCCCGTTTTGCTGTTGAGGACTCATGTCATGTCCAACGTCGTCGCCGATCATCTCGTCCTGCTCGACCATTTGCGCAGTATCCTGGTCGCGGTGGGTGAAGCCGAGCAGGTTCCCGAAGAAAGCCATGCCTTGTTCCTGGAACGCTTCGACGAACTGCGCGCCTCGCTGCCGATCGACCCGATCGAAAGCCAGTACCTGGGCCAGGATCTGCTGTGCCAGGTGATGCAGCGTTATCCACAGGTCGCCCATCTGGTGCCGCGCGACCTGCTGTGGTTCTTCGCTGGGGATTGCCTGCACTACATGCCCGACGAGGAAATCGACCTGTACCAGGCGCTCGAAGAGCGTCGCTACGAGGCCGAGCAGAATGATGAACCGTTCGACTGGAACCAGGAAAAGCAGCTGCTGGCGCTCTCCGCCCAGGACAGCAAGCACTGAGTCCGGCCCGGACACTACAAAGGCCCGCACGGTTGAACCGGCGGGCCTTTTTTCTACCCATGAGCGGCTGGCTCAACCCGCTCCATCGCCTTCGGGTTGTTCGTAGCCTTTCGCCTCCTGCTTGCCCTGCCGGCTCAAGGTCGGCTCCTTGGCCAGGCACTCCACCAGATAATCGATGAATACCCGCAGCTTCGGCGGCAGGTAGCGGGTTGGCGAATGCAACAGCCAGGCACCGCCATGGTAGGAAGCGAGAAACGTCCAGTCCGGTAGAACCTGCACCAGCAAGCCCTGCTCCAGGGCATGCCGCGCCGTGAAGTACGGCAAGCTGCCGATGCCGATATGCTCCAGCACCGCCCCCAGCCGTACCCCGGTGTGATTGGCCGCATAACGCCCGCGCACGCCAACCGTCACCGACTTGCTGCCCTTCTTGAACTTCCAGCGCGCATCGCTGGGGGTTTCACCCAGGTAAATGCAACTATGGTTGAGCAGATCGTGGGGATGGCTGGGCGTCCCGTGCTCGGCCAAGTACTGCGGCGTGGCGCACAACATGTGATCGATGGTCAGCAACTGGCGGCCAACCAGCCCCGCCGGCGGCCGATCGGTGATGCGGATGGCCAGGTCCACATTGTCGTCGATCAGGTCGATGTTGCGATCTTCCAATAACAGCTCGACATCGACCTTGGGGTAACGCCGCAGAAACTCGGGCATGTACGGATGCACGACAAAACGCCCCACGGCCTTGGGCACGCTGACCCGCACCAGCCCTTCGGCCTCGTGGGTGAACTGACCGCTGATTTCCATCACCGACTTGGCGGCGCTGACCATCTCGCTGCAGCGCTTGAACACCTCCTCGCCCCCTTCGCTCAAGCGCAACTTGCGCGTGGTGCGCTGCAGCAAGCGAGTCGCCAGCGCTTTCTCCAGTCGGGAAATGCTGCGGCTCACCGCCGACGGTGACGAGCCCAGCTGGCGAGCGGCTTCGGAGAAGCTGCCGACCTCGACGACCTTGACGAAAATCGCCATTTCGCCCAGCAGCGGAAGGGGAAGATTTATGCTCACAGCACAACAGTCCTTTGAGGTTTGAACGGATTATCACGCAATTCCGCCGCGCCATATAATTAAAAAAGGTATTTTAATAAGGGCACGGAATATGACGCTTCGCCTCTTTTTTCATAATGATGAACTCAAGGCCAACGTTGAAGTGCTCGAATGCACCCCGCAGGACAACGAATTCGCGGTGATCCTGCGTGCCACGATCTTTCATCCCCAAGGCGGCGGCCAACCCTGCGACACCGGCTGGATCGGCGAAAGCCAGGTGTTGCGCGTGGTCCAGGAACCCGAGCGAATCATTCATTACGTCAGCCAGCCGGTGCAGCCGGGCATGGTCCAGGTCCAGGTCGATGAACAGCGCCGCCAGTTCAATACCCGCATGCACTCGGCCGGGCACCTGATCGGTCATTTCGGCGAAACCCGCGGCTGGGTCCCGGTCAAGGCCCATCACTGGCCTGGCGAGGGCCGCGTGTCCTTCAAGCCCGGGGACAGCCCGCAGGAACTCGACGTCGACAGCCTGCAGAGTGGCATCGATCACTGGATTGCCGCCGACCTGCCGCGCCTGGTCTCGCTACGTAAAGGCTCGCGGGAAATCGGTTTCGGCGAGCTTCCCGCCTATGGCTGCGGAGGGACCCACGTGAAGCGCCTGAAGGAATTGGGCAACGTCACTATCGCCTCCCTCTCGCAGAAAAAAGGAATGCTTTCGGTTCACTACCACGTGGACTGATTCATCGGCGGTGTCGCCTTGCACATCACGCGACGCATCGCCTGACACAGGGGAAACCCGCGTGCGCGGGTTCGACGATTATCGGATAGAGGGATCTGCAGATGATGCTTGACGTCGAGCGTCTCGATGAGACGTGCATAAAGAAACTGGCCCAGGAACAAGTGCTCGCCCTGCGCATCAAGAATTTCCTGCCGCACACCCAGGCGATCCAGCTGGGTGACAAGATTCTCGCTCCCGGCTTCGAGGGCTACATCAACGCCCCCAGCATCGGGCGGATCGGTATGGCGTTTTATGAGGCGGAAAACCAGCCGCTGTTGATCGAAGACTATTTCGAACGCGCCACCGCCAACATCGCCGAACTGCGCACGCGTTGCGCGCCCTATGCGTCTCCCGTCGACACCCTGCGTTGCATGCTCGACGAGTCCTGGCCGGCCGGCGCCCACCTGGAAAACCTGTACGGGCGCAAGATGTACGTTGGCCTGTCGCGGGTGGTGAAACCCGGGGTGTGCTTCCTTGCCCATCACGACATTTTCGCCAAGGACGCCCCCGACAGCTTCCAGGCCCACAGTCTGGAGGCACAGTTCGCCTGCAACCTCTACCTGAACATGCCCGATGCGGGTGGCGCCCTGCAGATGTGGAATCACGATATTTCCCCGGACCAGTTCGACGACATGCGCGGCGACAGCTACGGCATCGATCCCGCCCTGCTCGGCACACCCTCGCTGGAGATCCGTCCGGAGCCCGGGGATTTCATCATGTTCAACTCAAGGCGCATGCACGCAGTCACCCCGGGGGTGACCAACCCGCGCCTGAGCCTTTCCTTTTTTGTCGGCTATCGCGGCAGCTCGTCCCCCCTGACCTTCTGGAGTTGAAATGCTTTCCAACTATCTAGGCGAATTCCTGGCCCTGGCGACCATCCACTTTCTCGCCGTGGTGGCTCCCGGGCCTGACTTTGCCGTGACCATCCGCCAGAGCGTGCGCTTTGGCCGGGTGGTCGGGCTGTGCACGGCCATCGGTATCGGCGCGGGGATTTCCGTGCATGTGCTGTACACCCTGCTGGGGGTCGGAGCGCTGATGCACACCACGCCATGGCTGCTGAACGTGGCCAAGGTGGTGGGCGGTGCCTACATTCTCTATCTCGGCGTTAGCCTGTTGCGCAGCAAACCCAAGACATCGATCGAGGGCAGCGACACGAACAACGATCAGGTGCAGCGGCAGACCTTGCCCAAGGCCTTCATGACCGGTTTCCTGACCAACGCCACCAACCCCAAGGCCACGCTGTTCTTCCTGGCGATTTTCACCACGGTGATCAGCGCCACCACGCCCCTCAAGGTGCAGGCGCTCTACGGTGTATGGATGTGTTGTGTGAACGCGCTGTGGTTCGTGATCGTCGCGCTGTTCTTTTCCAGCCCGAGGGTGCGCTTGCTGTTCATGCGCATGGGCCACTGGTTCGAGCGAACCATGGGAGTGATTCTGATTCTGTTCGCCGGGCGCCTGATCCTGTCGATGTAAGTCGCACCCCAACGTCCTGCTCAAGCGAGCCGCCAGCAACTGGCGGCTCGACACAGGCTTGCTCAGTTCCGATCCACGATCAGCTGGCGGATGACAAAGCCTGAAGCAAGACTCCCTGCGGTTTTGCCATTTCGTCCAGTACTGAAAAATGCGTGCAGCCCGGCACGTGAATCAGCTGCACAGACTCTCCTCGGGCCAACGCTTGCTTAGCGTATTCATCAGACTGGCGGACCAGTTCCGACAGTTCGTCGGCACCTACCGCCACCCATGTATGGGCGCCCTTGTCGATATGGTGCAGCGGGCTATAGGTGTTGATCTCCGCTTCCGAGAGACTCAGTTTCTGGTTGAGCCACGACAGGCTTATGGGCTCCAGGTCGACCAGTGCGCTGATCGCCAGGACATCGGTCACCCATGGGTGCGAACGGAACTGGATCGCCAGGTGGCCTCCAGCCGAGTGCCCGCTCAGGACCACCTTGTGCCCCGCAATACCCAGGTGATCAACGTCGGCCTGGAGATGCTCGAGCAGGCTGCCAATCTCGCTGACGATCTGTGTCATCGAGGCTTGCGGCGCGAGCGTATATTCGGCCAGGACGACGTTGAACCCCGCAGCCAGGGGACCGGCGGCGATGAAGGCGAAATCTTCCTTGCTGCAATTCTGCCAATACCCGCCATGGATGAAGATGAACGTCGGGGCGTCGGCTTTGCCACAGGGCAACCAGTCATAACGCTGCCTGGAACCGGTGCCGTAAGGCAGATCGAGCCGGCCGGCCACAGAGGCATAGAAACTGGCGCTACGCGCCTGCAGGGCTGCGTAGATACCGGGGAAATCCGGCACTGCCTCGGTGTTGTTATACGCCGCGTCGAGCTGGGCTTGATTCATGTCGCGATAGAGAATGGTCATGGTCATCTCCGATGGAAGGAATGTTTAAAAGGGCTTGGTCAGCGGCCTGCGGTTCGTGCGGACGTGTCCGTCATCCGGCAGGTTTCAGGAGAGCGGCTTCGCTGTCCACGGCTGCTCTCTGTGAGAGGAGTGCTACGCGTGGTTGGGGACTGTAGGCAGGGTGGTGTGCGGAACGCGGCTCGAATGCGCTAAAGAATGAGTGGAGCCCAGGTCAGACGTAAATCAGCCGAATCTTAATTTTCTCTAAGATTTATCCTGCCATGGCCGCCCTGGGCGAACGGCGCAATGGCATATCAAAGTGAAGCGCGAAGATATTCAGACGGGGGCTATGCAGGCCAGCGCGATGCTGGAGGCAGCAGGCTTCAAGGCAGGTATGACGGTGTATGAAGGACGCATCACGCTATCTGGAGCAGCATCGGTGCTTTTCTAGCCCCCCTGGCGACGAGTGCAAAAGCTGGCGCTGAGTGCGTCCGGCCCGCTCAGTCAGCGCCGCCATCGTCCGGGATGGGATGCTCGGAATACTGTCCTGGTAGCTGGTTCGTCGCGCTCAAGCCCGCGCAGGGGCTCGTTGAGTATTCTCCAGGGCCTGCCTCAGCACCTGCTGGGTCAGAGGCTTGAACACCACCTCATCCATCCCGGCGGCCAGGCAGCGCTGGATTTCCGCGTCCTCGGCACTGGCGGTCGCCCCCAGGATCCAGCAGCGCCGGCGGCCCTCCTCGCGCTCCATCTGGCGGATACGCACGGTCAAATCATAGCCACCCAGGCGTGACATCTGGCTGTCGGTGATCAACACATCGTACTCGGCGGCCAGCCAGGCTTCCCACGCCGTCTGCCCATCCTCGACCAGCGTCACGCGATGCCCCAGAACCAGCAATTGCTCTTCCAGCGTCAGCCGGCTGAACGCATTGTCCTCAGCAACGAGGATATTCAGCGAAAGCGGCTCCGTGCTCGCCTGCGCTACTTCTGCCGCCGCTTCGGCAGGCGCCTCGGCCAGAGGCAGTTGCAGGGTCACGCTGAAGCAGGAGCCTATATCCGGTTCACTGCTCAGGACGATAGTGCCGCCCATGAGCTCGACCAGCCGACGGGTGATATTCAGCCCCAGCCCACTGCCAAAGGTTTGCCCGGCCTGAGCCGAACTGACCTGGGAGAATGGCTGGAACAATCTGGCCTGGTCCTGCTCCGAGATGCCGATACCGCTGTCGATGACCTCCAGCAACAGGTGCAGATGTTCTGCCTCCCGACTGCCCGAGGCATGCAGCGTCACCCGGCCGCGCTCGGTGAACTTGATGGCATTGCTCAGCAGGTTGAACAGCACCTGTTTCAAATGCAGCGGGTCGATCAGCACCCATTGCTCCATGTCGCCGGTGAACCGCATCTCGAACGCCAGCTGCTTCTGTCGCGCCATGCCGACCACCAGGGGCGCGATCGCTTCGATCTGGGCCTTGAGCTGCACCGCCTCGGGCGCCGAGTCGATCATCCCCGACTCGATCCGGTTCAGGTCGAGCACATTACCGAGCAACAGTAGCAACCCCTGTGCCGCCTCCTGCGCGACGACCAGCGACGCCAGGTCCAGCTCGCCCCGTTCGGCCTTCTGCTGCACCACTTCCTGCAGACCGATAATGGCGTTCAGCGGGGTACGGATCTCATGGCTCATGGTGGACAAAAAGATGCTCTTGGCCTCGTTGGCCGCTTCGGCCTTCTCCCGCGCCAGCGCCAGCTCGCCTTCGGCCTGGCGGGTCTTGCGCACCTGCCGGGTCAGGTAGAACCCCCAGATCAGCGACAACAGGACCAGCAAGCCGAAGACACCGCCAAGCCGGAGGATATTGCTGCGATGATCCCGCCAGAAATGGCTGCCCAAGGTAGAAATACGCGGCTCCCACTGCTCCACGATATCCGCCACTTCCTCCGGGGTGATCGCCACCTGGGCCTTCTCCAGGATGCTGCGCAGTTCTTCCTGCCCCTTCAGCACCCCAAGGCTGACCGGTCGGGAGAACTCGTCGAGAATGCCGATTACGCGCAAGCGGTTGTTGAAACGCTGGGCGGACAGGAACCGACCGGTGTAGTCACTGCCGATGAACGCGTCGCTACGCCCGTCGTCGACACTGCGCATGGCCTCCAGAAAGTTGGGATAGATCTGTAAGCGGATATCCGGATAGTTCTGCTGGATGATCTGATTGACGAAATAACCCGGGACGCTGGCCAGGCGCTTGCCTTGCAGGTCATTCAGGCTATGGAAAGGACTGCCCTGGGTACGGGCCGCCTTGGGTCCGGCCATCAGTACCACCGAGCTCCTCAGATAAGGAAGAAGGATATCCATATAGGCCTCGGTGTCGGTGTCGGCAGACGTAACCGAGGTCATCAGGGTCTTGCCCTCGGTTACCTGCGCGTTCATCTCGGCATAGTTCTGCGCACGGACAGGGCGGAACGTCAGGCCGCTGCGCTGGCTGAGCAACTTGAGATAGTCGGGGCCGATACCCCGCACCTGCCCACCGTTGTCCAATTGCCCCAAGGCGCCGAGAGAGTCATGGACAGTCACCGGGATTTCCGGATGGGCGTCCAGCCAACGGTTCTCGGCGGGCGTCAGCGTCACGCGCTGCTGAGTCAGGCGCAGGCTGCTCCCCGCACTCCAATTGCGCAGAATACTTTCGCTATGGCGTGAGCGAATGGTCGGAAGGGCTCGTTCGATCACGGCATGCAGGCGAGTATCGGAGGCGCGCACCAGGAAGCCGAAAGCACGGCTTTCCACCGGAGCGAAGTTTTCGATGTGCAGGTCCAGCAGGTAGTTGATGTTGATCAGATAGTGAGCGGACACCGCATCATCGATCACCCCATCGACCTCTCCCAGGCTCAACGCCTCGAGCGCGCGCAGCGGCGAGGCGAATGGCAGGATCTGGCTGTTCGGATAAACTGCGGAGACCTTTTCCTCGACACGGTAGCCGGCAAACACCCCCAGCCGAGTGCCGGTTGCTTGTGGGTCGAAAGGACGGCCTTCGGCGGTTACCAGCACCGGTTGGTTCGGTTCATAGGCCTGGGTAAGAAGCAGACCGTTATCCTCGGCATCCATCGCGGAGCCACCGCCGACCAGGTCAATCTCACCCTTGTGCAGCGCGATCAATGCCGCCTGCCGGGAAGGGAACTGACGGACTCTGGGGGCGATCTCGAACAGCAAGGCGAGGTAATCCGCGGTAACGCCCTGAAAACGATTGACGTCGAGCATGCCCAGCGGCGGATAGTCGGGCAATGCCACCCCGATCGTGAGTGGGCCTCTGCTTGCCAGCCACTGTCGATCCACTTCACTCAGCCATGGCCGGCTGGTCACTGCCACCCTTGCGACGAGGGAGATGTCAGGCTCCTGTGCGACCAGGGCGGGTGATAGAGCAAGTAACAGGCAGAGAGCGACCATCCGACAACACGCTGGAATCATGGAATACCTTCCTGGAAATCGAACCCCGGCAACCTGCGCAAATGGGCCGTTGTCCCATGAGCAACAGCGTCACCCTCTTATGGAGAGTGCCGCTTTGATCTGTGGCAATGGGGGATGGATCAAGAGTGATCCGTCGGTATTCTAGCCGGGCGCCGGCGGTTGTGACATCGAGCGGCGAGAGCCTTTCTCGACGATGCGCGCCCTTGTGCTCTGATGGGCTCGGGAAGGCTGGACAGCAACGGGCTCGCGATAGCCATCCGACCAGGGCAGGAAACGGGCCGGCGAGCAGAAGAATATGTGCCCGCCACCGATGACGATCAGTTGTAGTTGAGAACGAAGCTCATGGTCGCATCGCCCTTGCCCGGCTTTATCTCGCCTCCTGTCGGAGCGTATTTGGCACTGCCGGAGAACCGGTAAATGGAGCCCTCCGCCACCTCTCTATTCCAATCGAGGGCGACGGACCTGGCAATATCGAACGGCAACTTGACGCCTTTGTCGTTGACCAGGGAAATACCCACCTCCGACGCGACACCCGCTTGGCCCAGGTAGGAAAGCTTGAGCAGGCCGTCGGCCTGGGAGTTTCCTTCAAAGTAGACTTTTACCGGAACTTTCGTGTCAGGTTTCAAGCCTTCGCAGCGGACATCGAAGTTGAATGGCACCTCCCTGACGCTACCCTTGGTAATATTTTCGATGGTCTGTTTACCCATCTGGACATTGACCGCCGCTCCCACCGATTCGCATCCGGCGAAAAACACATCATTGACCAGTTCGGTAGTGCCTTGTCCTCTGACCTGGAAAGCAGCGCCTCCGATTAGCCAATCTATGGTGAACGCCATCGGTACACTTTTTCCTGACCCTACATTGCGATCGGTGCGAATGATCCTCATCACTAGAGAGCTAGGGAGGGGCCACTCCCCCATGCCATGAATCCCCTGTGAATAAAAAGGACACACCAAACTAGCAAACCAGGTCACACAGAATTGAACGCCGAGGCCCTTGACACCTGTTTCATACACATTAGGCACCACCGATGGCTTCAGTGCAGTCTTGATTCTGGCAGTGAGACTATCCCCGTTCTCACACTTAGAAGAAGCATTCCAGAGTTTCACCTCACGCCTGGCAAGCTCCCCTCCAATAGGAGCAGCCTTAATGGTGGCCTGAGCGGGTAAAACAATGTCCAGTGTTTGCGGAACATTCGGAAGCGTGCAAATTGCAAACGCTTCCCGAGCAAACAGACTGGATAAAAATATCAAGATGAAGATCAGTTTACGCATATATAAAGGGCTCTTCCCACGCCCCATTAAGGGCCTGGGTACAAATCGATGATGAGCAAAGAGTGGTGGCGAGAAAGTTCTCGTCCCTACCAGAAGACGCCAGGCCTTAGCCGGAAATGGCGCCGTCGTATTTGAGGATTCCGCCGTAGTCGCCGATGACTTCGAACTCAACCTTGAGGCTGTTGGCCTGGACGCCGTTCGGCAGGTCCGCGATCTCGACCCGGGAAGTCGCGGCCGGCGCGACCATATCGATCGGCGCGGTGAAACGCTTGCTTCCCATCCGCAACGTGATATCGGCAAAAGACAGGTAGAACGCCGACGGGTTGGCCACTTCCAGATAGGGTTTGCCGTCTTTGGCAAGCAGGCGCCACTTCAGCTGTTGCGGGGCCTGCGTGACCTTGCCCGGTAGCCCGGCCGGCCGGTAGAACAGCTTGAGGCGCTGCTGCACGGCGATCTGCAGGGTATTTTCCTCCCGGGACTTTTGCGGAACCTCCCGCACGTTCAGCCAGTATACCGACTCCTTGTCGGTCGGCAGGCCCTTACCGCTGTAGAGAATGCGCAACACCTGCTGCTGTTCGCCAGCCAGGCGCTTGAGCACCGGGGTGATGGCGAAGGGCACATCCTCGCTCTTGTCGGCCGACTCGGCCCAGGCCTGGAACATCAGGTCCTCGGCCGCGCTGTTCTTGATCACCAGGGACGCTTCCTTGCTCGGAGCCGCAAGCACCACACGGGTGTTTTCCAGGTTGATGCCGGCCTGGGAGCAAGCAGGAAAAAACAGGGCGAAGCTGGCCAGAATCAATCCGGCGATGGCTGGAGTCTTCACGGTAATTCTCTACCTCGATATGTGTCGAAGGACAGAACCCCGTTGTTACGCGCCATGCAAAAACAGCGATGGACTCGACGAGGCGAACCGTGCGGGTATTCGTGACGTTCGAGAAAGTCAGGAGGCAGGAAAACTACAGTAGATCGGCGTCGTAATCAGTAGGACGATTCCTAAAAGGAAGCGCATGCTCATTCATATACGAAAGCAGAAAAGAGCGAACAGAATAAGCAATCTCCCTCAGAGTCCATATCGCTAGATATCTGCCTGCGCATCAGCACTTTCTAGAAACAAGTATTTTCAATCCAGAAACTCCAGACCGAGGGTGTTTCTATTACTTCCTGGCATTCGAAATATCATGCCGGCATGGGTCTGATATTTCCCGATATGCATGAAGTATCGACCCTGTCGGCTTACATCCAGGCTTTAACTTAGACAACCCTCTCACAGGACAAAAGCACCGCAGCCCGAAACCGCCCAGGCTCGACGATCGAGAAGGCCTGTCAGGCAGGCCCAAGGCCCTGGCCCGCTGTTTTTGCGATGCCTCCTAAAGCGGAGATAGTGGTGGTTTTCCCAGGGAATCGCGCTTCTGATTCTGACAGGCCATCGCGCGCCAGGCTGCAAGACTTCAATATGACGAGCGCAATAGCTAGCTGTCTTACTTCAACTAGGAAAGCGCCGTAGACCAGTTAAGAAAGTTCTGGTTTTTTATTTTATTTCCTTTTGTTAATTAATACACCCCTCTGAGCAACCAGGCATTTACATGCAAATAACTCCAGCCTCAACGCTGGCGCATACAGGCTTGCAATCAATTCGCTGGGGAATTCGGATAGTCACTCGAAACACTCAGCAGCCATTTTATAGACGTTATGTAGCAGGTCTTATCTGACAAAACCCCATGAGCCTCCCTTGCTTGGAGGCCCATGAAATCAAGCATGGATTGAGACAAACAACTTCCCTCCCGCATGGAGGGAAGGCGCCCCGGCTTTGCGTGACCGCCTCGGCGCCTGCCCCGCATTCGTTGTACCCGTTCTGCTGGGGGGATCAGCAGAGTCTTCATATAGAGGAAGCATCATGAACAAAAGCTATGCACTGATCTGGAACCAGGCCACTGGTTGCTGGAACGTCGCCAGCGAAGGAACCCGGCGCCGGGGTAAATCCAGCCGCCTCAAGGTCGTGATCGCCGCCGGCTTCTCGCTGCTGGGCCTGCTGGCCCAGGCTCCGGCCTTCGCCCTGCCGGGTGGAGCCGCGATAGTCGCGGGCGACGCTGGCATCCATACCACGGTCGACGGCAAACATATGACCGTCGACCAGAAGAGCAACAAACTGATCACCAACTGGAACGACTTCAGCGTCGCTGGCGACGAAAGCGTCAGCTTCCACCAGCCCGGTAGCCAATCGATCGCCCTCAACCGGGTACTGGGCACCAATGGCAGCGATATCCAGGGCCGCATCGATGCCAACGGCAAGGTGTTCCTGATCAACCCCAATGGCGTGGTCTTCGGCAAGTCCGCCCAGGTCAACGTCGGCGGCCTGGTGGCCTCCACCCAGAACATCAGCGACAAGGACTTCCTCGACGGCACCTATCGCTTTACCGGGAATTCCAGCTCTGCCGTGAGCAACGCCGGCCAGATCACTGCCAGCGAGGGCGGCAGCGTCGCGTTGCTCGGTGCCCAGGTCAGCAACAGCGGGGTAATCCAGGCGCAGATGGGCAGTGTCGCGCTGGGCGCGGGCAAGGATTTCAGCGTCAACTTCGACGGCAACGGCCTGCTCAACCTGCAGGTGAACGGTGCCGCGGTGGATGCCCTGGTACAGAACGGCGGCCTGCTCAAGGCCGACGGCGGCCAGGTGTTGATGACCGCCAGCAGCGCCAGCAGCCTGCTGAAAAACGTGGTGAGCAACCAGGGCGTGATCGAGGCCAGGACCTTGCAGAACAAGGCCGGCAAGATTGTCCTGGATGGTGGCGACAACGGTATCGTCCAGGTGGCTGGGCGCCAGGACGCCAGCGCCCTGGGTGGCCAGGGCAACGGTGGCGTGGTGGAAAACCGCGGCGCCCGGGTCGAGGTCCAACTGGCCGCGCAAGTAGATACGCACGCCGACCAGGGCATGACCGGCACCTGGAAGATCAGCGCGGACGAGGTGAGCGTTTCCAAGGCAGAGAACGGCACGCGTAGCGGCAATGCCGGCCCTACCCTGCACGCCGATACCCTGGCCCAGAACCTGGCCCGGACCAACGTCGAACTGAGCAGCAAGGGCAACCTGTCGGTCAACAAGGTGGTGTCCTGGAACAGCGGTAACAAACTCGGCCTGACCGCCGAGCGCGGCGACATCCAGGTGAACGCGGCATTGAGCGCCACCGGCGACGGCGCGGCCCTGGCCCTGAATGCCGCGCAGGGTGGCATCCGCCTGAATGACGATGTCGCGCTGACCGGAACGGGAGCGAGCCTGGAACTGAACTCCAAAAACGGCCACAGCCTCCAGGATGACAAGAGCGTCACCCTCTCCGGTGCGGATGCCCGCTTCAGCGCCAACGGCGAGTCCTACCAGGTGGTGCAGAACCTGAAGCAGTTGCGCGATATCGAAAAAAACATGAATGGCCGCTATGTACTGGGTAACCAGATCACCGGCCAAGGCAGCTTCAGGACGCTTGGCGAAGATCGCTCCTTCACCGGCAAGCTCGATGGCCTGGGCAATACCATCAGTGACCTGTCGCTCTATAGCAGCACCGCCTTTGTCGGGCTGTTCGGCACCAACGCGGGGCAGATCAGCAACCTGAACCTCGAACGCATTTCAGCCAGCGGCGCCTCTTCCACCTACTACAACACCCAGGTCGGCACCCTGGCCGCGGTGAACATGGGTAGCATCCGCAACGTCAAGGCCAAGGATGTACGGGTGACCGGAGCCTCTCACCTCAACTCGCTGGGTGGCCTGGTAGCGCTCAACCTGGCCGGCGACATCGCCAACTCCTCGGCCAGCGGCCAGGTGATCGGCAACCAGTACACCTTTGCAATGGGTGGCTTGGTGGGGGAAAACATCACCAACCCCGATGGCGTGGCGAAAATCACCAATAGTCATGCCGATATCGCCCTCAGGGGGCAGATGAATGCTGGCTCCAAAGGCGCAGGTGGATTGGTGGGTTCGAACCGCGGAGTCATCGACAACGCCTCCAGCACTGGCACGATCGACCTCGCCGGCGCCAACCTGAACATCGGCGGCCTGGTCGGTGAGAATACGGGCAATGGCAGCATCAGCAATTCCCGCTCCAGCACCAATGTTTCGGGCAGCAAGGCTGGTCGGGTCGGAGGCCTGGTCGGCCTCAACCAGGGCTCACTGGCCAACTCTCACGCCAGCGGCGACGTAACCGGCAATGGCACGGAAGCGATCGGCGGCCTGGTTGGCAAGAATCAGGGTGGCTCGATTACCAACAGCTCTGCCCGCAGCAGCGTGTCCGACCTGTACAGCAAAAATGTGGGCGGCCTGGTTGGCCATAACCAGGGCGGCCAAGTCGATAACAGCTTGTTCTCCGGCACGGTGAAAGGCGGCAGGAATGCCAATATCGGCGGCCTGATCGGCACGAACCATTATGGCTTGATCAGCAACAGCTCGACCAAAGGCAATGTGTCCGGTCTGTACGGTAGCAATGTGGGGGGCCTGATTGGCTACAACCAGAACAGCCGTATCGATAATGTAACGATGGCCGGCACGGTGAAAGGCGATAGCAAGGCCAATATCGGCGGGCTGATCGGCTATAACGAAAATTCCTCCATCGTCAATGCGTCCTCCACTTCCCTGTCCGTTACCGGCGGCAATGACGCCCTTATCGGCGGCCTCGTCGGCTATAGCCTGGCTAGCAGTATCACCAACTCATCGGTATCTGCCACGGTGACCGCCGGCAACGGTAGCCAGAGCGGTGGCCTGGTCGGCTACAGCAAAAATACCGATATCACCAACGCCTCGGCAGCCGTCCTGGTGACCAGCGGCGACAATAGCCTGGCCGGTGGTCTGGTGGGCCACAACCAGGATAGTCGTATCGCCCACGTCTCGGCATCCGGCACGGTGAGCAGCGGCAACAATAGCCAGGTCGGCGGCCTGGTCGGTTACAACCAAAACAGCGATATCACCAACGCCTCGGCATCCGCCACGGTGAACGGCGGTGACGATAGCCAGGTCGGCGGCCTGGTTGGCAGACAGCAGGGCAAGGTCACCAACTCCTCCGCCAAAGGTTCGGTCAACGGCGGTCGCTATAGCAGTGTGGGCGGCTTGGCCGGAATGAATGAAGGGGAGATCAGCAACTCCAAAACCACCAGTAACGTCAGCGGCGGTTACGGCGCGCGTCTGGGCGGGCTGGCGGGGATGAACTTCGGTACGCTGCGCCTGTCATCGGCAGGCGGCAAGATCGATGGTTCGCATGCCTCCGGACAGCTCTACGGTGGCCTGGTCGGCATCGACTTCAATTCGGACCAGCAATCCAGCAACAGCGTCTTTGGTGAAGCGACCAAGGTGCCGCAGGTTGGCCTGCAGTTCTGAGAGCTGAAGCTCTGCCCCCCGTCATAGGGAGGCAGGGCTTGTTGTCTGAGTGAAAAAAGGGGGCAATGATTCAGCCGAATCATTGCCCCCTCTTTTTACCTGGCGTCTCTCGGCGCCCTACTCCAGGGCCCTACTTCTCTGTCACGACCTCAGCACCGTCGGCGCCCGAAGCGCTGGACCGGGTCAGGCGGTAGATGGATGCGCAGTAGAGCAGCAGCGCCAAGCTCGCCAGCAAGCCGCCGGCCAAGCCGATATAGGCGAACCCGAGTTGGCCCCCTACCCAACTGCCAAGCAGCGCGCCGCCGCCGATGCCGATATTGTAGATCCCCGAAAACAGCGCCATTGCCACATCGGTAGCGTCCGCAGCGAGCACCAGGACCCTGGACTGCAGCGCCAGCCCGAAGCCCATGATCGCCATCCCCCAGATCAGGCTGAGCCCGCCCATATACGAGACCTTCCCGCTCAACGGCAACAGCAATGCCAGGCACAGAATGAGCAACGCCACCGTCACCAGCAGAAAGCGCTGCGGGCTGTAGCGGTGAAACCTGCTGAACAACAGCGAGCCGAAGATACCGGCGCCACCGAACAGCAGCAGGATGAGGGTCACCACATCGCCACTCAAGCCGGCCACCACCTTGATGAAAGGCTCGATGTAGCTATAGGCCGTGAATTGCGCGGTGACCACCAGGGCCGTCAGCACATAGAGCGCCATCAGCGCAGGCCGCTTGAACAGCACCGGCAGGCTTCTGAGAGACCCCGAATTCTGGCTGGGCAACAACGGCAGGCTCCTGGCCAGCCAGAACACCAGCGCGGTAGCCAGGCCAGCAATTACGATAAAGGTGGTCCGCCAGCCCATGGCCTCGCCCAGCAACCTGCCGAGGGGAATACCCAGCACCATCGCCAAGGAAGTACCGGTAGCCAGCAGGCCCAGGGCCTGGACCTGTTTTCCCGGTGGCGCCAGACGCACCGCCAGGGACGCGGTAATGGACCAGAACAGCGCATGGGACAAGGCCACACCGACCCGGCTCAGCAACAGCATGCCGAAACTCGTGGCCAGCCCCGACAGGATATGACTGGCAATAAACATCCCGAACAGCACGAGCAACAGCTTGCGCCGCTCGACGTTGCGCGTCAGCAGCATGACCGGCAGCGAAGTCAGGGACACTATCCAGGCATAAAGAGTGAGCATCAGACCGACCCGGGCCGTCGACAGGTCGAAGCTGCTGCCGATCGAGCTCAATAGCCCGACGGGGACGAACTCCGTGGTGTTGAACACAAAGGCCGCCAACGCCAGTGCGATGACCGCCCGCCAATTACCCTTAGTTGTCGCCACGCAGATACTCATTTAAAGGTGCACCACTCTATCGATGGTCAATCCGGCCCGGACCTTCGCAAACCCTGTGCCAAACACCCACTCACAAAGGCAGGGCGCACGGTCAGGAACATGCAGGCGCCGAACAGGATCTGCGCCAGCGTACAGGACAAGGGGAAAGCAGCGTCATCCGGCACTACAGAGGAGCAATGGACCGAAACTCGGCCACTGCCGACGGAAACGAAAAAAGGGTCCCGAATGGGACCCTTTTTCGATGAGTTACAGACTGTTGAAAATCTGTAGCTCCATGTTTGGAGCGGGAAACGAGACTCGAACTCGCGACCCCGACCTTGGCAAGGTCGTGCTCTACCAACTGAGCTATTCCCGCAAATGGCGTCCCCTAGGGGACTCGAACCCCTGTTACCGCCGTGAAAGGGCGGTGTCCTAGGCCACTAGACGAAGGGGACACGCTACCCGGAACACATGGTGTGTGTTTCGGTGTCCAGATCCGCCTCCGAAGACTTGGTTCTGGTTTCACTCAGCCCCGCCCGAAAGCAGTGCCGTTTAAAATTGGAGCGGGAAACGAGACTCGAACTCGCGACCCCGACCTTGGCAAGGTCGTGCTCTACCAACTGAGCTATTCCCGCATTGGCGTCCCCTAGGGGACTCGAACCCCTGTTACCGCCGTGAAAGGGCGGTGTCCTAGGCCACTAGACGAAGGGGACACGCTACAACATTCACTCCCTGCCGCGTTTCGCTGTGTGCTTTACGCTGCAAGTGGCGCGCATTCTATGGATGGATTGGAGGGTCGTCAACCCCCTGATATAAATTTATTTAAATCAATGACTTCGGGGTGGTTTGCGAGCCCTTTCGGGCATTTGTGCAGCCTGTGCCTTGACGCCTATATTCTGACACTCGACAAGACGCTATAGTCCACATCCTTAGGTGATGGCAATATGAAACCAGCCAGACATTTCCTATATAAGCAGAGAATCGGCCTGTTTCTGCTCGTCGACCTGCGCTAGGCGCCCCAAGGCTAAGTCACTACACTCGCCACTCGTACGCGAACCCCAGAAAGAGGTCTTACACGGTGACACCACTCATGATCACCCTGCTAGTAGTAGCCGGGATCGTAATATTGATCGCCATTGGCTACATGAACCATGTGGTGGAAAACAACAAACTGGAAAAGGCCCGTACCAAGGTCGAACTCAATGACCGCCTGCGCCGCTGTGGCGAAATCACCGAGACCTTCCCCGGCCAGTTCATGTCGCCAGGGCTCAAGTTGCTGATGACCCGCCTGGAGCTCAACGTCGTTCAGCGTCTGTTGAACCTGAACAAGTCCGATGCCACGCTCAAGGCGCGTATCGCCGAGTTGAACGCGCTGGTCGGCCAGGGCGAATCGATTCCGGTCAACAACCCGCCCTGCCCGATCCAGACCGAAGCCAAGGCCAAGGACGTGCGCTTTCTCCTGGAAGCCCTGCATGGCCAGGTGACGCGCGCCGCCCAGGACGGTTTCCTGCCGACCAATGAAGCCAAGCACTGGATCAGGGAAATCCGCCATATCCTGGTGCTGCTGCATATCGAGTTCTTCAACAACCTCGGCCAGTACGCCCTGCAGCAGGAACAACCTGGCCAGGCGCGCCTGGCGTTCGAGCGCGGTGTGCAGTACCTGCGCAAGCAGCCGGATCCGGCGGTCTATCGGGAACAGCTGGAGTACCTGGAAAAACTCCTGGCCCGCTCCAACGCGATGGTGCTGACCAATACCCAGCCGGTCGAAGGCGAGGTCAACCAATTGACCGAAGGCCTGAAGGTCGTCGAAGCCGACGCCGACTGGAAGAAGAAAGCCATTTACGACTGACCGGCAACGGCCGTGCGAGCCATTCGCGCGGCACGATCCATAAGGCTGCGCCCCTGGCGGCGCAGCCTGTAGCAAGCACCCGCGGCATTACAACCGGAAATGCCCGACCATCCCCTTCAACTCCGCCCCCAACTGCGCCAGCTCGATGCTCGACGCTGCATTGCCCTGCATGGCCAGTGACGACTGATCGGCGCTGGCGCGGATGCTGGTGACGCTGCGGTTGATCTCTTCGGCGACCGAGCTTTGTTGCTCGGCGGCCGCGGCGATCTGCTGGTTCATCTGCTGAATCAGCGACACCGCCGTGGCGATGCTACCCAGCGCGCTTTCGGTCTGCAGCGCATCGCTGACCGCCAGCTTGACCAGTTCGCCGCTGCTCTGGATCTGCTGCACCGAGGACTGCGCCGCCGAACGCAAGGCACTGACCAGACGTTCGATCTCTTCGGTGGATTGCTGGGTACGCTTGGCCAGGGCCCGCACTTCGTCGGCCACCACCGCGAAGCCCCTGCCCTGCTCGCCGGCACGCGCCGCTTCGATGGCCGCGTTCAGCGCCAGCAGGTTGGTCTGCTCGGCGACACTCTTGATCACGCTGAGCACGGTGCCGATGTTCTGGATCTCGGCGCTGAGGCTTTCGATGCTGGAGCTGGCGCTGGTGGCCGAATCCGCCAGCTGTTCGATGCGCTGCATGCTCTGGCGCACCACCTGCTGGCCACTTTCGACCTTGTCGTCGGCGGTCTGCGCCGCCTGCGCGGCTTCTTCGGCGTTGCGCGCGACGTCGTGCACGGTGGCGGTCATCTGGTTCATCGCCGTGGCCACCTGCTCGGTTTCTTCCTTCTGGCTGCTGACTTCCAGATTGGTCTGTTCGGTCACCGCCGACAGCGACTGGGCCGAGCTGGCCAACTGTTCGATGCCTGCCTGCAGGCCGCTGACAATACCGCTCAGGCCGCTACCCATCTGTTGCATCGCCAGCATCAGCTGGCCGATTTCGTCCCGGCGCGTCACCTCCACCGTCGCGCTCAGGTCACCGGCGGCGATCTGCTGCGCTACGTGCATCACGCTGCGCAGCGGAGTGACGATCAAGCGGGTAATGATCCAGGCCGCCAACACGCCCACCAGCAACGCCAGGGCCGAGGACGCGATGATCAGCAGCGAATTCTTTTTCAGCTCCGCCTGCATCGACTGATCCTGCGCGCCGTAGGCCTGGTCGACCCGCTCCATCACCTGCGCGGCGCGCTCGTGCAGCTGCTGATAGACCTTTTTCTCCTGCGCCAGCAAGCCGGTGTATTCGGCGAGCTTCTCGCTGAAACCACCGATATGCCCGACCACTTCGTTGAGCACCGTCTGATAACCGGCGTCCTTGACCAGGGTCTTGAGCTGCTCGGCCTGGGCCAGGGCCTGGTCGGCCTGTTCGATCTTGCCCTGCTCGACCTCTTCCTCGCCCTTGCGGCTCTGGTCCAGGCGCACCCGGGCTTCGTTCATGGCTTGCAGCATCAGGCGCGAAACCTGGCTGACCTGATTGGCCTGCTCGACGAACTCGCTGCCCTCCTTGCCGGCGGACTCCTTGAGGCTATAGGTACCGTCGTCGGCCAGGCCGGCCTGCAGCACGTCAAGGTTATTGGCCACGCTGGACACTGACCAACTGGCCATTTCCAGCGCCAGGTCCTTGGCCTGGGTCAGCTCGACGAATTCGTCGAAGGCCTTGCGGTAAGCCCCCAACGCCTGCTCGACATCGGTCATCACCGGTACATTCGCCGCCGAACGCTCCTTGAGCTGCGCCGCCAGGGCCAGCAAGGCGTCGACGCCCTCGTGCAAGGCGTCCGCGGTTTTGGCGTCGCCGTGCAAGGCATAGTTCTGTTCGAGCAGGCGCACCTTGAGCAGGCCGCTGTTGAGCGACGACATCTGCTTGAGGCCATCGAAACGCTGGCTGATGGTCTGCAGGGACCAGACGCCGATGGCGGCTACCAGCGCCGTCAGCAGCAGCACCAGGGTGAAGCCGACACCCAGTTTTTTCGCCATGCCGAGGTTGGCAAAACGTCCGTTCGTGGCCGAATTCATTGCGCTCAGTCCCCTTCCAGTCCCCAATGGCAACAGGGCCATTGTCCAGTTTTGCAGGTTCGCAACGGGCTGCACTGGAGCACAAGTCTCTGGCGTCGGAATAATGGCAAAAAGCTACGTTCAGGTCGTTTTCAGAATGGTCGAGGTCGATCCGGTACAGCCCAGGCAACGCTTGGTCACCTGGGCCGCCCCTAAGGCAGGCGAGCGTCAGATGGCGGTGGCGCCACCGTCGACCGCCAGCGCCTGGCCGGTGGTGAAGGCCGCGCCATCGCTGCACAGATACAGCACCGCGCTGGCGATTTCCTCGACCTTGCCGATCCGCCCGACCGGGTGCATAGCCGCGGCGAATTCGGCTTTCTTCGGATCGGCCTCGTAGGCACGGCGAAACATATCGGTGTCAATCACCGCCGGACACACCGCGTTAACCCGGATTTTCTTCTTTGCATACTCAATGGCCGCCGACTTGGTCAGGCCGATCACCGCATGCTTGGAGGCGGCATAGATGCTCATCTTCGGCGCCGCGCCCAGACCGGCCACCGATGCGGTGTTGACGATGGCCCCGCCGCCCTGGGCGAGCATCAGCGGCAACTGGTGTTTCATGCACAGCCAGACGCCCTTGACGTTGACTCCCATGATCGCGTCGAACTCATCCAGGGTGCCGTCCGCCAGCTTGCCCTTCTCGATTTCGATCCCGGCATTGTTGAAGGCATAGTCGAGTCGGCCATAGCTGCTTACCACCTGGGCCATCAGGTTCTGCACATCCGCCTCATCGGTAACGTCGCAGCGCACGAACAGTGCCTCGCCACCGGCGGCGCGAATCAATTGCACCGTGCCCTCACCACCGGCGACGTCGAGGTCGGCCGCCACTACTTTCAGCCCCTGCGTGGCGAACGCCAGGGCCGTGGCCCGGCCAATACCCGCCGCTGCGCCGGTGACCAAAACGACCTGGCCGGAAAACGTCATGCTCATGGTGATGCCCTCGATGGAATACATGGATCGGATTCGCCCAGTCTAGGCACAGGCAACGGGCACGCGGCAGCACTATCAGAGGGCCGGTTGCCGACTTATCCGCGGTGGTGATGAAAGCCGCCATACGACCATCACGCTTCTGGATCGCCCCCTATTCGCTACAGCGGCAAACCTTGCGGCATCAGGGCTGAAGGTCTATCAACTAGGGTTCCATCGATCCTTGAGTGCCTGCCATGACCACCCTGACCAATCGCCAGTTTCTGCTCGCCAAACGCCCGGTGGGCGCGGCGACCCGCGAAACCTTCACCTACCAGCAGGTTCCCGTCGGCGAACCCGCGGCGGGGCAGATCCTGGTGAAGAATGAGTACCTGTCCCTCGACCCGGCCATGCGCGGCTGGATGAACGAAGGCAAGTCCTACATCCCGCCGGTGGGCATCGGTGAAGTGATGCGCGCCCTGGGCGTGGGCCAGGTGATTGCCTCGAACAACCCCGGCTTCGCCGTCGGCGACTACGTCAATGGCGCCCTGGGCGTGCAGGACTATTTCCTCGGCGAGCCGCGTGGCTTCTATAAGGTCGATCCGAAGCTGGCACCGCTGCCGCGCTACCTGTCGGCCCTGGGCATGACCGGCATGACCGCCTATTTCGCCCTGCTGGACGTCGGTGCGCCGAAAGCCGGTGAAACCGTGGTGCTGTCGGGCGCGGCCGGCGCGGTGGGCAGCATTGCCGGGCAGATCGCCAAGATCAAAGGCTGCCGGGTGGTCGGCATCGCCGGCGGCCAGGACAAATGCAAGTTCCTGATCGACGAACTGGGCTTCGACGGAGCCATCGACTACAAGAGCGAAGACGTCCATGCCGGCCTCAAGCGCGAATGCCCGAAAGGCGTCGATGTGTATTTCGACAACGTCGGCGGCGACATTCTCGATGCCGTGCTCAGCCGCCTGAACTTCAAGGCCCGTGTGGTGATCTGCGGCGCCATCAGCCAGTACAACAACAAGGAGGCGGTCAAAGGCCCGGCCAACTACCTGTCGTTGCTGGTCAATCGCGCGCGCATGGAAGGTTTTGTGGTGATGGACTATGCGGCCCAGTTCGCCGCCGCCGGGCAGGAAATGGCCGGCTGGATGGCCAAGGGGCAGCTCAAGAGCAAGGAGGATATCGTCGAGGGGCTGGAGACTTTCCCGGAAACGCTGATGAAGCTGTTCAGCGGCGAGAACTTCGGCAAGCTGGTATTGAAGGTCAGTTGATCATCGAGGGCTGAAACGCATCGCGGCAAGCTGCGCTCCTACAGACGATCAGGAGCGCGGCTTGCCCGCGATTGTCTTTGCGGCTTATGCCAGCTCGGCCACCACGGCCGCCAGGGCCTTGGCCGGATCCGCCGCCTGGCTGATCGGACGGCCGATCACCAGGTAATCGGAACCGGCATCCAGCGCCTGGCGCGGGGTGAGGATGCGCCGCTGGTCGTCCTGGGCGCTGCCCGCCGGACGGATCCCCGGGGTCACCAGTTGCAGCGACGGGTGCGCCGCCTTCAGCGCCTGAGCTTCCAGGGCCGAACAGACCAGGCCGTCCATGCCGGCCTTTTCCGCCAGGGCGGCCAGGCGCAGCACCTGCTCCTGCGGCTCGATATCCAGGCCGATGCCGGCCAGGTCTTCACGCTCCATGCTGGTCAGCACGGTCACGCCGATCAGCAGCGGTTTCGGGCCGCTGCGCTGGTCGAGCACTTCGCGGCAGGCCGCCATCATGCGCAAGCCGCCGGAGCAGTGCACATTGACCATCCACACGCCCATCTCCGCGGCGGCCTTGACGGCCATCGCGGTGGTGTTGGGGATGTCATGGAATTTCAGGTCGAGGAAGACTTCAAAACCCTTGTCGCGCAGGGTGCCGACGATTTCCGAAGCGCAACTGGTGAACAGTTCCTTGCCGACTTTGACCCGGCACAGCTTGGGGTCCAGCTGATCAGCCAGTTTCAGTGCGGCGTCACGGGTGGGAAAGTCCAGGGCGACGATGATAGGAGTCTGGCAAGCGGACATGAAGGGGCTCTCAGGCAAGTCGAAATCGGCGCGGATTGTAGCGCAAGCGACGACGCTCCGGGACCCGATGATCGGTAATTCATCGCCAACGGCAGCTCCCGTACCGATAAAACCGTGCAAATGCCCGACCCTGGCGGCAATTGTGTCGAGCCCGATACACTCCCGACACGCCGGCAACACCCCGCCCGGCTACCCTCGCCAGCCGCAACACTCCCGAACAGCACTTCCAGCCCCAGGGCCGGACGCCTATGCTGAAGCCACCACCTCGCCGCCCCTCTTTGTGGCTGGCAGCCTACCTGGCAGACGATCGCACGCATGCACAACACTCCAGCTCCCCTCAATGACGATCAGAAAGCACCTGGCACGGGTGACGACAAGCGCTGGAACACCCGGGCGCTGATCGTCGACGACGATGTACCGATCCGCGAACTGCTGATCGACTACCTGGCCCGCTTCAATATCCACGCCACCGGCGTGACCGACGGCGCGGCGATGCGCCAGGCCTTGCAGGCGGAACACTTCGACGTGGTGGTGCTCGACCTGATGCTGCCCGGCGAGGATGGCCTGTCCCTGTGCCGCTGGCTGCGTAACGAATCGGACATCCCGATCCTGATGCTGACGGCCCGTTGCGAGCCCACCGACCGGATCATCGGCCTGGAGCTGGGGGCCGACGACTACATGGCCAAGCCCTTCGAGCCCCGGGAACTGGTGGCGCGGATCCAGACCATCCTGCGCCGGGTCCGCGACGACCGCACCGAGCAGCGGGCCAATATCCGCTTCGACAACTGGCGCCTGAACAGCGTGCTGCGCCAGCTGATCTCCGCCGACGGTCTTGTCGTGCCGCTGTCCAACGCCGAGTTCCGCCTGCTCTGGGTGTTCATCGAACGCCCGCGCCGGGTCCTGAGCCGCGAACAGTTGCTGGACGCCGCCCGTGGCCGCTCCATCGAAGCCTTCGATCGCAGCATCGACCTGCTGGTCTCGCGCCTGCGGCAGAAGCTCGGCGACGACCCGAAATCGCCGCAGCTGATCAAGACCGTGCGTGGTGAAGGCTATCTGTTCGACGCCCGAGACATCGGCTGATGCGTGGGCGCTTCGATACGCTGTTCGGCCGCCTGTTCGGGGTGCTGCTGATCGCGATCGTGCTCGCCCACCTGCTCGCCTTTTTCTGGTTCCGTCTCTACGGCCCACCTCCACGCCCGCCGGCCAGCGAATTCAGCGGCCAGCCACAGCCCGGCAGTGGGCGTTTCGAGCCACGGCCACCACGTCCCTGGTTCGGCGGCCCGATCGTGCCGCTGACGTTCCAGTTCATCTCGCTGATCATCGCCGCCTGGTACGGCGCCAAGCTGCTGACCCGGCCGATCCAGCGCCTGAGCGATGCCGCCGAGCGCCTCAGCGAAAACCTCGACAGCCCGCCGCTGGACGAGTCCGGCCCACGGGAAGCGCGGCAGGCGGCCCACACCTTCAACCTGATGCAGCGGCGCATCCAGGAACAGGTCAAGCAACGCGGGCGCATGCTTGGCGCGGTTTCCCATGACCTGCGCACGCCGCTGTCGCGCCTCAAGCTGCGCCTGGAACAGATCGAGGACAACAAGCTGCAGGGCCAGATGCGCCAGGACCTCGACGACATGATCAGCATGCTCGACGCGACCCTGAGCTACCTGCATGAACAGCGCACCAGCGAGGCCCTGCAGTGGATGGATGTGCAGGCGCTGGTGGAGTCGCTCTGCGAAAACGCCCAGGACCAGGGCGCCGACGTGCGGACCAATGGCCATTGCGCGCCCCTGCAAGTGCAGCCGATGGCGTTGCGTTCCTGCCTGAACAACCTGCTGGACAACGCCCTGCGCTATGCCGGGCATGCCCGTATCAGCCTGCAGGACAGCCGCGAGCAGGTGCGAATCCAGGTCATCGACCATGGCCCGGGCATCGCCGAAGACCAGCGCGAAGCCGTGTTCGAACCCTTCTACCGGCTGGAAGGCTCGCGCAACCGCAATTCCGGCGGCGTCGGCCTGGGCATGACCATCGCCCGCGAGGCCGCCGAACGCCTGGGTGGGCAACTGCACCTGGAAGAAACCCCCGGTGGCGGCCTGACCACCGTGGTGCGCCTGCCCCGCGCCTGAGTCGCCCGTGTTCCGGGTGGTGCCCGGCTCCCGTCCACGAACCTTGCCCCCGGCGGCGTTCACGTCGGCCACTGCTGCCAAGCAGCGGCTACAGGCGCTTGTCTTCGACCCGCGCCTGGCTCGTGCTCCAGTCGGTCAACAGGCTGTAGGCCACGGCCAACAGGGTCGGGCCGATGAACAGGCCGATGAAACCGAACGCGATCAGCCCGCCGAAGACCCCGAGCAGCACGATCACCAGCGGCAGGTTGCCGCCGCGGCTGATCAGGTAGGGTTTGAGCACGTTGTCGACGCCACTGATGATGAAGGTGCCCCAGATCCCGAGGAACACCGCCATCCCGTATTCGCCCTTCCAGGCCAGCCAGGCGGTGGCCGGAATCCACACCAGCGGCGGCCCCATGGGAATCAGGCTGAGCAGGAAAGTGACGATCCCCAGCACCAGCGCACCCGGCACGCCGGCGATCAGGAACCCGATCAGGGCCAGGACTGCCTGGGCCGCGGCGGTGCCGATCACACCGTTGACCACCCGCTGCACCGTACCGGCCACCAGCTCGATGTAGTAGCCGGCGCGGTCGCCGATCAGGCGCTCCAGTAGCCCGTGGACGAACACCGCCAGGCGCGGCCCGTCGCGATAGAAGAAAAACACGAAGACGATGCTCAGGGTCAGCTCGAGGATCCCGCCACCGATCTGCGCGCTACGGGCCAGTAGCCAGTTGCCGACCTGCCCCAGGTAGGGCTTGATCGCCAGCATCATCGCCGCGCCCTGCTGGTCGATGCTGTTCCACAGCCCCACCAGCCGTTCACCGACGAAGGGCACGCCGGCCAGCCAGCTCGGCGCTGCGGGCAGGCCATCGACCTGCACATCCTTGATAAAGGCGGTGGCGTCACGCACATGGTCGGCCAGGTTGAAGCCGAGCCAGACCAGCGGCGCCGCCACCAGCAGCATCCAGCCCAGGGTCAGCACGGCCGCGGCCAGGGACTCGCGGCCATTGAGCCAGCGGGTCAGCAGGCGCATCAGCGGCCAGCTGGCAAACGCCAGGACCGCCCCCCAGAACAACGCGGACCAGAACGGCGCCATGACCCAGAAGCTGGCGCCGAACAGCACCAGAAGCAGGATCTGCACCAACAGGCGATCATTATTGAGCATTTGGCATCTCGAGAAAGGTCAACTCACCAAGCGTAGGCGAACGGTGGATACCCGTTCGTCCAAGCCCGTTCAATGCAGCGGTTCAGCGCAGCAGCTCAAGACGCAGGCCAGGGGCCTCGCGGCTGCCGCTTTCCATGCGTGCCGCCCGCACGCCCTGGCCGATCAGGGCCTGGCGCCAGGCCTCGGCATTCGGCCCGGAAACACTGACCCGCAAGGTGGTATCGAGGTTCAACCCGCGCGACAGCAAGGTCAGCCAGGTCGGCTGGGGCTCGCCGCCGAGCTTGGGCAGGTCCAGCTCGCCGGTGTCCTTGAGCTGGCGCAACAGGGTGGCCGAGGTCGGCAACAACTCGCCCAGGGGGGTGCTGGCGTCGAATTGCTCGACATGCAGGTACGCCCGGCGGTTGCCGCGGGTAATGCTGTACAGGGCCACCAGCGAATTGTCGTTGGGCGCGGCCAGGCGCAACAGCAGGTACGCCTGCTGGGCATCGGCGCCATACAGCTTGGCGTTGCCGAACACCTCGTTGGCCCACAGGCTGCTTTCCCCGCAATCGCGGGCCTGGCACCAGAACAACAGTTCGGCGCCCTGCCCCTGCAAGGCTTCGCGGGCGGCGGTAAAGGCCGCGGTCGAGGAATGTTCCGGCGGCAACTCGTAGGTCACCGACGTCGTGGTGCCACGAGCGCCGACCTGGCCATCGAAACGCAGCTGGCCGCTGATCTTGCGGATCGAGCCCATGGGGTAGATCCGCTCCATCTCGGCCGCCGGACGATAGTCGACAATCTGCGCGTCAGGCATGCGCGGTACGATCGGCAAGTCATGGCTGCCGGGCAAATCGGCGGCGAACAGCAAGGGGCTGACAGCGGACAACAGCAGGACACTGGATAAACGCATGGGTGCTCTCATCGGATCAGCATGGCCTGGGCGCCCTTGATGACACTGGCGTCATCCGTGCGTTGCGGGACCAGCAGCCCGCGCTGCACCGCCGGCCGCGCCTCGAGGGTCGCCATCCAGCGTTGCAGGGCCGCCAGGCCGTCCACCGAAACCCCGGACCATTCATGGCCGCGCACCCAGGGAAAGGTGGCGATATCGGCAATGCTGTAGTCGCCGGCAAGGAACTCGACCTCCTGCAAGCGGGTGTCGAGCACCTCGTACAGGCGCCGGGTTTCATGCTGGTAACGATCGATGGCGCCCTGGAGCTTTTCCGGAAAATAACGGAAGAACACGTTGGCCTGGCCCTGCATAGGACCGATGCCGCCCATCTGGAACATCAGCCACTGGATCACCCGGGAACGGCCCTGGGGATCGCTGGGCAGCAGTTGCCCGCTGAGTTCAGCCAGATAGATGAGAATCGCGCCGGACTCGAACACGGCAAAATCGCCGTTGGCGCGGTCGACAATCGCCGGAATCCGGCCATTGGGATTGATCTTGAGAAAGCCTGGAGCCTTTTGTTCCTTCTTGTCGAAACTCAGGGCATGCACCGTATAGGGCAGGCCGAGTTCCTCGAGCACGATAGAGACCTTGTGGCCATTCGGGGTCGCAGCGGTATAGAGATCTATCATGGTTGTCTCCCATTTCAACCCGCCCAGCCTCGACAGTTGCCCGCTGCAAGTCAAGAAACGGCGAAAAACCTATTGAAACAGTCTGCAACAAGGATCGCGCCGTCTTCGTCGTTCAAGTGCAGGTGATGGCCACCGGGCAGCTGTTCCCGGCTGAAGGGTAGCCGCTCCAGCAACTCCGGGTGCTTGGCCAGCATGCCGTCGGCCGCCACCACCAGATGGGCCGGACAGGCCAGGCGCAGGACGAACGTCAGGGCCTGCTCCTGGGTCAGGCGCAGCGGCGAAGCCAGGGTCAGGCGGCTGTCGCTGCGCCAGGTGTAGCCCCCCGGGACCGGCATCAGGCCGCGTTGCGCGAGCAGTTCGGCGGCTTCGCGGCTGACCGCGACCATGCCCTTCATCCGCGCCTCGATGGCGCGGTCCAGGGTGGCGTAGACCGGCTTGCGCTTGTCCCGCAGGTCCAGCTGAGCCTGCAGGGCCATGCCCATGCGCTCGGCGGCGTTTTCCCCACTGGCGGTCGGCGGAATCACCCCATCGATCAGCGCCAGGTGGCTCACCCGCTCGGGCAACGAGCCGGCCAGCACCAACGAGACGATCGCCCCCAGGGAATGCCCGAGCAGGCCAAAGCGTTTCCAGCCCAGCTGCTCGGCGACCTGCAACACGTCATATACGTAATCCCAGAGCGCATAGCTGGCGCCCAGGGGGCGGTGTCCGGAATGGCCATGCCCGGCCATGTCCAGGGCGACGATGCGCAAGCCGCGCAACCTGGGCGCCAGCCGCGCGAAGCTGTTGGCGTTGTCCAGCCAGCCGTGCAAGGCAATGACCGGCAAGCCGTCCTCGGGGCCGAACAGGTGCGCCGCCAGCTCGATATGCGGCAGGCTAAGGCGGACCTCTTCCACCGCGGCGCTCATGCGCAGCTCCGTTCAGCGCGGGCTTCCCAGCGGCTGAAGAGTTTTTTCAGCAGGGCCGCGGTGTCCTGCGGGCGCTCCAGCGGGAACATATGCCCGCCCGGCATGCTCAAGGATTCGCCATGGGGCATGCGCCCGACACTGCTGGCGTGGTGCTTCATCACCACCCGGCTCTGCCGCCCGCGCACCACCGCCAGCGGCACCTTCAACTGGCGGGGGCGGCCCGGGCTGGTGTGCGGCACGCCGCGATAGATGCTGATCTCGGTGGCCGGGTCGAAACGCAGCCGCAAACGGCCGTCGACCTGATGCAGGCCATGTTGCAGGTAGGCGTCGAAACACTCGGGGTCGAAGCCGCGGAACAGGGTCTTGCCGGCAAAATACTTGCGCGCCGACTCCAGGTCGTTGAACTCCTCGCGTCGGCCCAGGGTCCGGCCGGCGGGGGTCAGGCGATCGATGAAACCGAACCGCTTGGCGGCGCGAATCACCCATTGATCGGCGCGGGTCAGCACCGGCGAATCGAGCATCACCACCCCGCGATACAGCTCCGGGCAGCGCAGCGCCGCATGCAGATGCAGGACGCCGCCGAAGGAATGGCCGACCCCCCACACCGGCTCGGCCTGCTGTTGCAGATGGTGGATCAGTTCGTCCACCAGGTTCAGCCAGTTGTCGTCCGCCGGAAAGCGCGGGTCATGGGCGTGCTGCTGCAAATGCGCCACCTGATATTCGGGGGCCAGGGCGGCGAACAACTTGCCATAGGTACCCGAGGGAAATCCGTTGGCGTGAGTGAAAAACACCTGTTGCGACATACCGGCTAACTCATGAACAAAAAACGATGGCTGATTGTCCGCATGCCATTACCCGGCGGCAATGACAGTAACGGTCAAGAATGATGACACTCCGCTTCAGCCTATGGGTACCCCTCAACGTGCCGGCGGCGTCTGCCCCAGCGGCACTACGGCCATGGTCAGGCGCGATACGCAGCTGGCCTTGCCTTCGTCGCTGCAGAGGCGGATATCCCAGACATGGGTGGTACGCCCGATATGAATCGCCCTGGCCACCGCTGTCACCCGGCCGGAACGCAGGCCGCGCAGATGGTTGGCGTTGATCTCCAGGCCCACGCAGTAGAACTTGCTGGCGTCGATGCACAGGTAGCTGGCCATGGAGCCGACCGTCTCCGCCAGCACCACCGAGGCGCCGCCATGCAGCAGGCCATAGGGTTGGTGGGTGCGATGGTCGATCACCATGCTCGCGATCAGGGATTCGTCGTCGAAGGACTCGAAGCGGATGTCCAGCACCTCACCGATGGTGTTTTTCTGGATCGCGTTCAGTTGCTCGATGTTCGGGGTGGTACGCCATAGGCTCATCACTGCATCCTTTTGGGTGGTTATCCGCGCTCAATCCTGCCACAGCACCGCTTCGGAGCGCTCGCTCCACTCTTTGAAGCGCTCGCCGTAGGTGGCTTCGATGACATTGCGCTTGATCTTCAGGGTCGGGGTCAGAAAGCCGTTTTCCACCGCCCAACTGTCCTTCACCACCACCAGGCGGTGCAAGCGTTCATGTTTGTCGAGCGCGCCATTGACCTCATCGAGCAGGCTTTCCAGGCTCGCATGCAGGCCACCACGGGCGTTGCCTGCGGCGTCCTGCAAACCGGCCGCGGACAACACGCACAAGCCCAGCGGCGCGCTCAGGCCATCGCCGACCACACACACCTGCTCGATCCGCGAATGCACCGCCAGGCGGTTCTCGATCGGCGCCGGGGCCACGTACTTGCCCTTGCTGGTCTTGAAGATCTCCTTGAGCCGCCCGGTCAGGCGCAGATTGCCGTCGGCGTCCTGCTCGCCCTTGTCGCCGGTGCGCAGGAAACCATCCGCGGTGACGGTTTCCGCGGTCTTCTGCGGGTCCTTGAAATAGCCGAGCATGGTCGCCCCGCTGCGCACCTGGACCTCTCCGGACTCGTCGATCCGTACCTCGACGTCCGGGCAGGGCCGGCCGATCCAGCCGGGTACATGCTGGCCGCTGCGGCCGATATGGGAATAACCGCAACTTTCGGTCATGCCGTACACCTCCAGCACGTCGAGGCCCAGGCGCTGGTACCAGTCCAGCAGGGTCTGCGGCACCGGCGCGGCGCCGGACAAGGCGACCCGCAGGGCGTCCAGCCCTAGCCCGGCCAGCACCTTGTGCCCGACCCGCTTGCCGATGAAGGGCAGGCCCAGCAGGAAGTCCAGGCGCTTGGCCGGGACCTTGCTGTACACGCCCATCTGGAACTTGGTCCAGATCCGCGGCACGCCGAACAACGCCGTGGGCCGCGCTCGCTGCAAGTCGGTGAGAAAGGTCTCCAGGCTCTCGGCGAAGAACACCGTCTGCCCGGTATAGATCGCCGCCAGCTCGACGAACATGCGCTCGGCCACATGGCACAGCGGCAGGTAGGACAGCAGCCGGTCCGTCGGCCCGAGGCCGAATAGCTGGGTGCCGCGTGAAGCCGCGAAACCCAAGGTGCCGAAGCTGTGCATCACGCCCTTGGGCAGGCCGGTGGTGCCCGAGGTGTAGATGATGGTCGCCAGTCGCTCGGCGGCGGGGTTGGGGTCGTCCTGGATCGGCGAGCACTGCTGCAACTCGTCCCAGGTGAAGTCGAAGCGGCCTTCGGGGCAGATCGGCAGGCTGATGGTCGGCAGCCCGGGCTTCACGCCGGGGGCCATCGCCGGCCAGTCGTCGAGCTTGCCGATGAACACCAGGGCCGACTCGGAATGTTCCAGCACCTGGGCCACCGAATCGGCGGTCAGGTTGGGATACAGCGGCACAGAAACGTGACCGGCCATCCAGATCGCCAGGTCGGCGATGATCCAGTGGGCGCAGTTCTTGGAAATGATCGCGACATGACTGCCCGGCGGCAGCTCGCGGGCACGCAGCCAGTGGGCGGCGCAGCGGGCCTGGTGGCCGACGTCGGCCCAGGTCAGCTCCTCGACCCGGCCACCGCCCAGGGGCTGGACCAGGAAACGTTGGCGGGGATGACGAGCTTCGCGCTCGTAGAACACTTCCAGCGGCAAACGAAAAGCAGCAGACATGCGACTCGCTCCTTTGTTTTTGTTCTGATCGTGAGGCTAGCCAACCAAGCACTTGCTCGGGCGACTATTCCACGCACAAAGAAACGCCGCAAGTTAAGAAATGTAGCGAAAAGCACAGATCGTCGCAGGAGCGAGGCTTGCCCGCGATGAAGGCGGACGCGCTGCTTCGGACAGTCCGCGCCGCTTCCTTCCGCGGGCAAGGGCTCGGGGATTCAGGCTCAGGGATTCTTGATGCTGTTGAGGGTCATCAGGCCGGCCAGCGGCCAGTCGCCTTCGAGTTCCGCCAGGCCCGCGGTGTGCATCGGCTGGGGATTGCGCAGATGGCCGTGCTGCAGGAGGCCGATCAGGTTGCCCACCAGCGGCTGATGGCTGACCAGCAGCACGTTGTCCGCCGAGTCGAGCTGGGCGACCACCGACAGTGGGTTATTGTCCGGCGTCAGCCAGGACACGGTGCGGATTTCCGCTTCGAAGCCCAGGGCTTCGCGCACCAGCTTCGCCGTCTGCTGCGCCCGCGCATAAGGGCTGGCGATGATCGCGCTGAGCGGCTGGCCGATCAGATGCGCGGCGCTGCGCAGCGCTTCCTCGCGGCCATGCTCGGTCAGGTTGCGCTCGGCATCGCTGCGCGCGTGAGGCTCAGCTTCACCGTGACGCAGCACCCAGAGCTTCACAGCTTGGGCTCCTCGTCCCGCACCGGATGGGGCGCCGGTGGCACCACATGCGGCGCTTCGCCTTCAGGCGCGCGCGGGGCCGGCCAGTCGGCGAACGGCCAAGGCTTCTGGTCGGTGTGGAAACTGCCGAAACGACCGATCTGCGCCAGGAACTGGCTCAGGCTGTCGCCGAAGTTCATCAGGCTGGCACTCGGCGAGCCGTAGATCAGCCGGTAGATCAACTGCACCAGCACCAGCGCGCCGAGGATGAATTGCGCCACTTGCCAGACCAGCACGAACACCAGCATCCACAGCACACGCAGCAGGATGGATTCGTACTTGGCTTCGGAATTCGTATCGTTCATGTCTCGCTCCTGTCCTGCTCAGTTGAAACCACTGGGGGAGATAAAGTCGACATCGGTTTTCGGCTCGCCACGCATCAGCAGCTCGATGACCTGGTTCAGCGTGCGCCCCTCAAACAGGATGGCATGTAATCCGGCCACCAGCGGCATATATACGCCCACTTCCTGCGCCTTGACCTTGAGCACCTTGAGGGTGTTCACGCCTTCGGCCACCTCGCCGAGCCGGTCCACCGCCTCTTCCAGGCTCAGGCCTTCGCCCAGGGCGAACCCGACCTGATAGTTGCGGCTCTTGGGCGACGAGCAGGTGACGATCAAATCGCCAACCCCCGCCAGGCCGAGGAAGGTCATCGGGTTGGCGCCCTGGCTGACCGCGAAACGGGTCATTTCCGCCAGCGCCCGGGTAATCAGCATGCTCTTGGTGTTTTCCCCCATGCCCAGCGCCACGGCCATGCCGGCGATGATCGCATAGACGTTCTTCAACGCCCCGCCCAGCTCGACGCCAAAGCGGTCGGCGCTGGCATAGACGCGGAAGGTCCGGCCATGCAGGGCCGCCTGCACACGCTGGCAGAGTTCTTCGTCTTCGCTGGCGACCACGGTGGCGGTCAAGGCGTGTTCAGCCACTTCGCGGGCCAGGTTCGGCCCGGACAGCACGCCGATCCGCGCTTGCGGGGCGATCTCTTCGAGAATTTCACTCATCAGCTTGAAGGTCTGCGCCTCGATGCCCTTGGTCAGGCTGACCAGCAGCTTGCCGGCGAGCAACTGCGCATGGGGCGCCAGCACCGAGCGCAGGGCGCTGGAGGGCAAGGCGACAAAACACAGGTCACAGTCGTTCAGGGTGGCCAACAGATCGGTCACCGGCTCCACCGCCGGATGAATCTTGATGCCTTTGAGGTAACGCGGATTTTCGCGATGAATGCGAATGGCCTCCGCCTGCTCCGGGTCACGCATCCACTGCCGCACCCGATGACCGTTCTCGGCCAGCAGATTGGCCACGGCGGTACCAAAGCTTCCGCCTCCCAGGACCGCGATAGGGCGCTGTTCAGTCATATGCAATCCGTCAATCCATACAGTGGCGATGGCGGCATTATACGGGGCGGCCCTGCGGCGGCCAGCCCTGTGAACAATTAGGCACAAATGCCGGGAAAACACCGATTAGGACGGGGAATGTCGGGGTTATCGACTGGAAAACCCGGTCATCTCGGTTAACATGCGCGGCAATTACTCGTTATCAAGGCTGTGCCGTGTATCCTGGCCCTCCCCTCTCCCGCCCATCCCTGTTGCTGGCGCTGCTTTGCAGCACCCCGGTGCTGGCCGACGATCTGTTCCTGGACAGCCAGCCGCTGCCGGAAATCCTCACCGCCACCCGTCTGAAACAGTCCCCCGCGGCCGTGCCCGGCAGCATGACCGTGCTCGACAGCGAACTGATCAACGCCAGCGGCGCCCGCGATATCAGCGAGCTGCTGCGCCTGGTACCGGGGATGATGGTCGGCAATATCAGCGGCAACCAGGCCGCGGTGAACTATCACGGCACCAATGCCAGCGAAGCGCGCCGCATGCAGGTGCTGATCGATGGGCGCTCGGTGTACCGGGCGGGCCTGGCCACCGTGGACTGGAGCGACATTCCGGTGGCCATGGAGGACATCGAGCGCATCGAGGTGTTCCGCGGCCCCAATACCGTCAGTTACGGCGCCAACGCGCTGATGGCGGTGATCAACATCATCACCCGCTCGCCCGCCAACAGCCATGGCACGCGGATCAAGGTCACCCGCGGCCAGCGCGGCATCAGCGACTGGTACGCCAGCCAGGGCACCGGCTGGGACACCGGCGACCTGCGCCTGTCGCTGTCCGGGCAGGAGGACGACGGCTTCGACAGCGACCGCAACGGCGCCGACTACCGCGACAGCCGACGCTTGAACCGCTTCAGCCTGTCGGTCAGCCAGATGCTCGACGAGCGGCAGAGCATCGACTGGCAACTCAGCGCCAAGGAAGGCAGCAACCAGCGCCCCTATACCTACCGACCGGTGTTCTCCGGCATCACTTCGGCCGGCTACAACTCCGACGTGATCGCCAAGGACTATGCCGGCTCGCTGCGCTGGAACCTGGACATCAACCCGGAGCACAGCCTTTATATACAAGGCTCGGCCCAGCACTGGGACCGCCAGCAGAACTGGCGCGCCTGTGACGCCGAAGTGTCGTTCAGCCCGGAACTGACCCGCCTCTGGCAGCTCAACCCGAACTACGCCGAACTGCTGGCCCGGCACATGGACAATTTCACCGGCTCCGGCGCCCCTCCCGGCACCGCGACCGAACAGGCCCTGGCGAACCAAGTGCTGACGCAATGGAAGGACGGCGCCAAGCGCACGGTCTGCGGCGATATCGACCAGAGCGCCCGCGAATCGCGCTACGACCTCGAACTGCAGGACACCCTGAGCCTGTCCGATGGCGTGCGCCTGGTCAGCGGCCTGAACTATCGCTACGACCGCGCCGACTCGCAAACCTATTTCAACGGCACCCTCGACGACAGCACCTGGCGCGCCTTCGGCCAACTGGAATGGCGCGCCACCGAACACTGGCTGTTGCAGGGCGGCGCCATGTTCGAGGACTCGCAGCTGAGCGGCAGCTCGCTGACCCCACGGGTGGCGGTCAACTACCTGATCAACCCGCGCCACGGCCTGCGGGCGGTGTATTCGGAAGCGATCCGCTCGCCGGACATGTTCGAGAACAACGTCAACTGGAGCTATCGGGTCACCAAGCTGAGCCCGACCGCCTACGGCCAGCCCAGCGCCCAGTACTTCGTCAAGACCCGTGGCCCGGGCAACCTCGACCAGGAACGCATGCGCTCCCGGGAGCTGGGCTACAACGGCTTTTTCGTCGATCTCGGGCTGAACCTCGATGTGAAGCTGTTCTACGACGAAATCAGCGGGATGATCAGCGAGCCGCTGCGCAACAACCAGTACATCGCCAGCAACAGCAACGCCTCACGTTTTGCCGGCAGCGAAACCCAGCTGGACTGGCGCCTGAACCCGGCGGACCGGCTGCGCCTGACATACGCCTATGTCGACGCCGAGGCCAGCAACCCGTTGGACGAGCAATTGACCGCGCGCCACAGCGGCTCGGCGGGCTGGTTGCGCGACTGGGGCCAGGGCTGGTCCGGCGCGCTCTTCTACTATGGTTCCAGCGCACTCAACGGTTATCGCTTCGAACGGGTCGATACCCGCGTCGCCAAGCGTATCCCCCTGGGCGAGGGCAGCCTGGAGCTGGCCGGCGTGCTCCAGCAACGGCTCGACGACGAGCCCACCACCTTTGTCGACAACAACTATGACTCGCACCACGTCCTCTACTTCAGTGCGGAGTTGACGTTCTAGCATGAGCCACCGTCAGTCAGGGATGACGCCTGCCTTGAACCGTTTCCGGGTTCGCCTGCTGCTGTTCTGTTGCCTCTGGGGTGCATTCCCCGCATGGGCGGCCCAGGTGTTGCTGACCGGCGCCGAAGACAGCGCCGGCGTGCAGGCCTTTGCCCAGGCACTGGCGCAACAGCGGCCACAGGACGACGTGCGCTTCGAGCTCCTGGCCAACCTGCCTGCCCCCGGTCAATTGCCAGCGGGCACCCGGCTGATCCTGCTCGACCCGGCCAGCCTCGAATGGCGCCAGCAGGAGGCCCAGGGCCCGGCCACGCTGGTGTTGCGCATCGGCCGGATCCAGGCTCAGCAGCGCCTGGGGGCCGCGCCCTCACCCCGGCTGAGCCTGTTATGGAGCGACCCGCCACTGGCTCGGCAATTGCGGCTGATCCGCAAGATCCTGCCCCAGGCCCGGCGGATCGGCGTGCTCTACGGCGCCGACAGCGAATTCCTGCTCAAGGAGCTGCATCAGGCCGCCCATCCCCTGGGGCTGGAAATCGTCGCCGAGCGCTGGGACGACACCAATGACAGCCGCCCGCTGCAAAGCCTGCTGAAAAGCAGCGACGTCCTGCTGGGGCTGGACGACCCGCAGCTGTACAACCCAAAAACCGCGAAGAACCTGTTATTGAGCAGCTATGCCCGGCAACTGGCGCTGATCGGCCCCAATGCCGGCTTCGTCAAGGCCGGCAGCCTGGCCAGCACCTACAGCGACCAGGACGACTGGCTGCAGGTGCTCGACGACTTGCTGGACCGACCCACGACCCACTGGCCACGTACCCTGTATCCGCAACCGTTCAAGGTGTTGAGCAACCCGCAGGTGGCACGCTCCCTGGGTGTCGAACCGATTGACGAGCAATCGGTGGCGACCCAGCTGGCCGAAGGAGAAAAACGCCCATGACCTTCCGTCGCCGTTGGGACATCAGTACCCGCACCCAGATCATCTGCCTCGGCCCGGCGCTGCTGCTGACCCTGCTGCTGATCAGCTTCTTTACCTTCGTGCGGATCCAGGATCTGCGCCAGGAGCTGAACCACACCGGTCAGTTGATCGCCAACCAGTTGGCGCCGGCCACCGAGTACGGGGTGATCTCGGGCAACAGCGAAGGCCTCGAGAGCCTGCTCAAGGCCACCCTGGCCACGCCCCATGTGCGTTTTCTCGAAGTCCAGGACAGCCGCAACAAGATCCTGGTGTACGTCGAACAGCCTTCGGAGACCCACCACCGCTCACAGCAGGTCGAAGTGTTCCAGGCCCCGGTGCGCCTGCAACGCATCCAGCTCAGCAACGACTTTTTCCAGGACGACCCGAGCGCCAGCGTGAGCCCCAGCGAGGACTACCTGGGGCGGGTGATCGTCGGCATGTCCAACGACGCCTTCAGCCAGCGCCAGCAGGAGATCCTGTTCAAGGCCGGCATCCTCGCGCTGTTCGCCCTGCTGTTCACCTTCCTCCTGGCCCGCCGCCTGGCGGCCAGCCTGTCGCAGCCGATCAGCGCCATGGGCACCGCGGTCAAGGCCATTCAACAGGGTGACTTCAAGACCCCGCTGCCGATCGTCGACGATGCCGAGCTGGGCGATCTTTCGCGGCATATCAACAACCTCGCCGCTGGCCTCGAACAGGCCAGCCGCGAGCAGCACCAGGCCATGGCCCAGTTGATCCAGACCCGCGAAGAAGCGGAGCGGGCCAACAATGCCAAGTCGGACTTCCTGGCGATGATGAGCCATGAACTGCGCACGCCCATGAACGGCGTGCTGGGCATGCTGCAACTGCTCGAAACCACCGAAATGACCGATGAACAGCACGAATACGCGGCGCTGGCCTCCGAGTCCACCGAACACCTGCTCAAGGTGATCAACGACATCCTCGACTTCTCGCGCATCGAGCGCTCGGCCCTGGAGCTGGAGCATATCCCGTTCAACCTCGCCGAACTGATCAGCAGTTCGGCCCAGGCCTTCCAGCACAGCGCCGCGCAACGCGGGCTGGACCTGCAACTGCGACTGCCGCCCGGCATGGAGTCGCTGCAGGTCAAAGGCGACCCGACGCGCATCCGGCAGATCCTGGTGAACCTGATCGGCAACGCGTTGAAGTTCACCGAGCAAGGCAGCGTCACCGTCGAGCCGCAATGGCAGGCCCTGGACCATGAGCTGCTGTGGTTCACCTGCAGCGTGCGCGACAGCGGGATTGGCATCAGCACCGAAAGCCTGGAACTGATGTTCAACGCCTTCCAGCAGGCCGACAGTTCGATTTCCCGGCGTTATGGCGGCACTGGCCTGGGGCTGCCGATCGCCCGCACCCTGGCCGAACGCATGGGCGGCACCCTGCGCGCCCAGAGCGAGGAAGGCCGCGGCTCGGTGTTCACCCTGGAGATCCCGCTGGCGCTGTACCAGCAAAGCCTGCCGGTGCTGGCGCCGCGGGTGCACAGCGGGCATGCCCATGGCGAAGGACGCAACGTGCTGCTGGTGGAAGACAACCCGGTCAACCAGACCGTGATCCAGGCCATGCTGCGCAGCCTGGGCTTCACGGTCAGTATCGCCACCGATGGCGCCCAGGCCGTTCGCAGCGCCGAAAGCCTGATCTTCGAGGCGATCCTGATGGATTGCCGGCTGCCGCTGATCGACGGTTACGAGGCCACCCGGCAGATCCGCCAACTGCCCGGATGCGCCGACCTGCCGATCATCGCCTTGACCGCCAACGCCTTGCAGGGCGACCGCGAAGCGTGTTTGTCGGCGGGAATGAACGATTACCTGGCCAAGCCGTTCAAACGCACGGATCTGCAGCAAATTCTCCAACGCTGGGTGCAGTAGCGACCACTTATCGACCATCTGCGACTGGCGTGAAGGGCGAAAGTGCGGCAGTCTTAGGCACCCGAACAGGCCCCTCACAGGGCCTGTATAATAATTTCAGTGCACAAGTGTACATTCATGTCCCTTGTGCTGTGACTTTCACCACAACGCAATAGTCTATGAGTAGGCTGCCGGCTCGAGGCATGAACGCTTCGATCGGCCGGGAAGATTTGCCCCACCCTGCCGCATGGGACTATTGAGGAGCTCGCATGACCAAACAAAACGCCTTTACTCGGGAAGATCTGCTGCGCTGCAGTCGCGGTGAGCTGTTCGGCCCAGGTAACGCGCAACTGCCCGCCCCGAACATGCTGATGGTGGATCGCATCACTCATATCAGCCAAGAGGGTGGCAAGTACGGCAAAGGTGAATTGGTCGCCGAGCTGGATATCACCCCTGACCTGTGGTTCTTCGCCTGCCACTTCGAAGGCGATCCGGTGATGCCGGGCTGCCTGGGCCTCGACGCCATGTGGCAACTGGTCGGCTTCTTCCTGGGCTGGCAAGGCCTGCCGGGCCGCGGTCGCGCCCTGGGCTCGGGCGAAGTGAAGTTCTTTGGCCAGGTGCTGCCGACCGCTAAAAAAGTCACCTATAACATTCATATCAAGCGCGTCCTCAAGGGCAAGCTGAACATGGCCATCGCCGATGGCTCGGTCAGCGTCGACGGCCGCGAAATCTACACCGCCGAAGGCCTCCGGGTCGGCGTTTTCACCTCCACTGACAACTTCTAAGGGTTATCCGCATGCGCCGCGTCGTTATCACTGGTCTGGGCATCGTTTCGTGCCTGGGCAATGACAAAGAGACCGTCTCCGCTAACCTGCGTGCAAGTCGCCCTGGCATCCGCTTCAACCCGGAATATGCCGAAATGGGTCTGCGTAGCCAGGTTTCCGGCTCCATTGACCTCAATCTCGAAGAGCTGATCGATCGCAAGATCTATCGCTTTGTCGGCCACGCGGCGGCTTACGCCTACCTGGCCATGAAAGACGCCATCGCCGACTCCGGCCTGACCGAAGAGCAGGTTTCCAACCCGCGTACTGGCCTGATCGCCGGCTCTGGCGGCGCCTCTACCCTGAACCAGATGGAAGCGCTGGACATCCTGCGCGAGAAAGGCGTCAAGCGCGTCGGCCCATACCGCGTGACGCGGACCATGAGCAGCACCGTTTCCGCGTGCCTGGCCACGCCGTTCAAGATCAAGGGCCTGAACTACTCCATCGCTTCCGCCTGCGCCACCAGTGCTCACTGCATCGGTACCGCCATGGAACAGATCCAGATGGGCAAGCAGGACATCGTGTTCGCCGGTGGCGGTGAAGAAGAACATTGGAGCCAGTCGTTCCTGTTCGACGCCATGGGCGCCCTGTCCAGCAAGCGCAATGACACCCCGGAACAAGCCTCCCGCGCCTACGATGCCGACCGTGACGGCTTCGTCATCGCCGGCGGTGGCGGCATGGTGGTGGTCGAGGAGCTGGAACATGCCCTGGCCCGTGGCGCGAAGATCTACGCCGAAATCGTTGGCTACGGCGCGACGTCCGACGGCTACGACATGGTGGCGCCAAGCGGCGAAGGTGCAATCCGTTGCATGCAGATGGCCATGTCCACTGTCGACGCACCGATCGACTACCTGAACACCCACGGCACCTCGACTCCGGTCGGCGACGTCGCGGAAATGAAAGGCGTGCGTGAAGTGTTCGGCGACAAGGCTCCAGCCATCAGCTCCACCAAGAGCCTGTCGGGTCACTCCCTGGGCGCCGCCGGCGTTCACGAAGCGATCTACTGCCTGCTGATGATGGAAGGCAACTTCATGGCAGGTTCGGCCAACATCGACGAGCTGGACCCGGAAGTGGCCGACATGCCGATCCTGACCAAGACTCGCGAAGACGCCACCATCAACACCGTGATGAGCAACAGCTTCGGCTTCGGCGGCACCAACGCCACCCTGGTCCTGAAGCGCTGGCAGGGCAAGTAAGCCCCGCCGCTTCACCCCATGAAAAACGCCCCGACTGGTTCGGGGCGTTTTTTATTGGGCGGCTGTTTTCCCCCGCGCAAAAGCACTTACACCGAGAAACGCGCCACCAGGGTGTTCAGGTCTACCGCCAGCCGTGACAGCTCCTGGCTCGCGGCGCTGGTCTGGTTGGCCCCGGCCGAGGTCTGCATGGCCAGGTCGCGGATGTTCATCAGGTTGCGATCCACCTCCCTGGCCACCGCCGCCTGCTCCTCCGAGGCGCTGGCGATCACCGTGTTGCGCTCGTTGATCAGGGTGATCGCCCCGGCGATTTCCTCCAGCGCCGCCCCCGCCGCCTTGGCCAGCTCCAGGGTCGAGCGGGCCCGACTGTTGCTCTGCTGCATGGAGCTGACGGCCTGCTCGGTGCCCAGCTGAATGCCGCCGATCATCTGCTCGATCTCCTGGGTCGATTGCTGGGTGCGATGCGCCAGCGCCCGCACCTCGTCCGCCACCACCGCGAACCCGCGACCGGCATCCCCGGCCCGCGCCGCCTCGATGGCGGCATTCAGGGCCAGCAGATTGGTCTGTTCGGCCACCGAACGAATCACATCCAGCACCTTGCTGATGCCATACACCTTCTGTGCCAGCTCTTCGACCTGGGAGGCGCTGGCAGTCACGTCGTCGGCCAGGGACTCGATGGACTGTACCGTCTGGCGCACCTGCTCACGCCCATGCTGGGCAATCAGGTCGGACTGGCGGGAGGCTTCGGACGTTGCCACGGCATTGCTGGCCACCTCCTCCACTGCGGCGGTCATCTGGTTCACCGCGGTCGCCGCCTGTTCGATTTCCTGGCTCTGCTGGTGCAGGCCGCGGGTGGCGTCCTCGGTCACGCAACTGAGCTCCTCCGAAGCGGAAGCCAGCTGGCTGGAAGAGTCGGAAATGCGTCGGATAGTCTCCCGCAGGCTGTGCTGCATGGCCTTGAGCGCCTGCAGCAGGCGCGCCGGTTCATCCTTGCCGCTGATACGAATGTCCTCGGTCAGGTCGCCGCCGGCCACCACCTCGGCCACGTTCAGCGATTGCGCGAGCGGCAGCACGATGCTGCGGGTAAGCAACAGGGCCAGGACAATGGTCATCAGGCCAGCCACCACGACCATTACGACCACCCAGACCTTGGCGTTGCTGAACACCGCCCTGGCCAGCTCGGTGGCCAGGTTGGCGTTGTGCCGGTTGAGGGCCACCAGCTCGTTGAGAGTGCCCGCCAGCTCATCGGCCAGTTGGCTCATCTCGCCATTGACTACCGCGACCGCATCCTCGACCCGCCCCTGTTGCGACAGTGCCATTACCTGGTTCTGATGCTCGAGGTAGCGCTTCTCGGCGGCCTTGTAGCGATCGAACAGCACACGCTCTTCCGGCAGGACAATCAACGCGTTATAGCGCTCCTGGGCCACCGTCATGCCGCGCTTGATCTCATTGAGTTTGCTTTCGTTCTGCGCCAGGGCCTGGGGGCTGCGGTTGATCAGCAAGCGCAGGGTCAGCGCACGGACCCGCAGCAGGTCCTGATTCATTTCGCCCACCGACATCACACTGGGTAGCCAGTTGTTGTCGACCTCGTCGGACTGCGCGCGCATATTCGACATCTGCAGCAGGGCGAACGCCCCCAGGCCGAACACCATCAACGCCAGCAGGCCGAAGCCCAGGCCCGCGCGCGGTGCAATGTTGAGGCTCCTGATGCTCATTCTCCGGTTCCTTCCAAAAGCGCTGCATTCGCCATACAGCGGGCTGCTCTTGAAGGTATCGGGTCGCGGAAAATTTGCTTAAGACGAAAACGTGATATCAAAACGCCCAAGCACTCCGATGCCTGGGCGTAACCGATTCAGCGTACGGTAAAACGCTGCTGGACCAACAAACGGTCGCCCTGGAACACCATGAAACGCCACTCGCCGGGGATCACCTCATGACTCTCGGTGAACTCATAGGCCATGACGTCCTGCGGCGCGCCCGGCACCAGTTTCTGGGTCACTTCGAGCTTGTCGTGACGCTGGCCATCCGGGGTGCGGATGCCTGGCGTGAAATACAACAGGGTCAGCGGCACATCCTCGGCCACCTTGCCGGCCAACTGATAACGCAGGCCGAACTTGGTGCCCAGCCGCGCAGGCACGATCTCAGTCTGCTCGATGTTTTCGTTGCTGCGCCGCAGCACCCGCTCACCCGACTGCAATGCGGCCTTCGGCCCTTCGAACACACCATATTCCACCGGTCCTTCGACACGGACTTCAGCATGAACTTCGGAAATGCCCAGGCCACTGAGCATCATCAGCGCCGCCAATGCGCTTAAACGGGTGAGGTGCATATCGCGCTCCTTGATTGAGATGGCGCGAGCCTATGACGCAGGCATGACAGGCTGATGACAAACCTGCATCGCCAGCACCCGCAAACTGGAGCCACCTAGGATCAACGAGCGCGCGGCAGCACGGCGAGGAAGTTGTCCCGGGCCACCTTGCGCGCCACGTCCTCCGGCAAGGCATCGAGGAAGGGATCGAAGCTGCGCATTTCCCGCCCCAGCTTATTGAATCGCCCGACAACGTCCGAACCCAGCATGAACCGCTCGGGAAAGCGCTCCACCAGCTTTACCCACTCTGTCCGGGGCACGCCCTGCTCATCCAGCAGGTACGGCCTGAGGACGCTCCAGGACAGGTCGATGTACAGGTTGGGATAAGACTCGAGCATCCGCGCCAGGGTCGGCAGGAGAAAATCCAGCTGCACCTGATGCCGATGGATCTCCATGCTGGTGCCCGCGTGGGCCCAGATAAAGCGCGTATGGGGATGATTGCGCAGCGGCTCTTCGATTTCCGCCAGGTACAGCGGGTTCTTCTCGCGCTTGGAGGTGATGCTGGAATGCAGCATCACCGGCAAGTCATTTTCCGCCGCCAGGTGATAGATCCGCGTCATCGCCTCGTTATTGGCCCGCGGCGTATCGCCGGAGGTCAGCGCGGTCAGGTCGTCGTGGCGGGTGAACACCTCGCCGATGCCCTGCCATAGCCCCGGGTTGAGGTCGAGCATGCGCTGGATATGGGCGTCGGAGTTCTTGTCGTTGGGGTTGAAGCCGGAGAGGAACGGATGAAAATGCCGACGCTGCTCGGGCGTCAGACGGTTCACCGCGGCAGCGACAATCACATCGGTGGCGCTGTACCAGTAGGCATCGGCGTCGTCGCCGGCGTAGTAACGCGGCCGCTTGGGTTCGTCTTCATGCCATTTCTTGGCCACCGGGATACCGGAAATCATCACATGTTCGATGCGATTGTCGGCCATGGCCTTGAGCAGCTTGTCCATGCCCGCCGACTCCTGGAAGAAGTCGACGTAATGCAGGTGAGCATCGCTGTAGGCGTAGTCGCGGGCCTGGGCCCAGGCGCTCGGCAGCAGCAACAGCAAGGCGCTCAGGTAGATCCAGTGCATGGGCGGGCTCCCGTCGGTTGACGCTGGGTAGACCCTGCCCCGCAGGTGACGGTTCAGAAAAAGGGGAACGCACGGCAAGCGTAATGCTCTATAACTGCACCACCTTTCAACGTCTGTTCCGACTGCCCACCACTGCCCGAGGTCCGTCATGACTATCACCGTCAACACCGAATCCAGCGAAGGTTTCCGCCACAGCATCCAGATCGATGACCACCAATTGTTCGCCGACCTGCCCAAGACCCTGGGCGGCGAAGGTTCCGCGCCGGAACCCCACGACTTCTTCGATGCCGCCCTGGGCGCCTGCAAGGCCCTGACCCTCAAGCTGTATGCGCAGAAAAAAGAGATTCCGCTCACCGGCGTCACGGTCGAGGTCAAGCACGACAACAGCCAGGAGCAGAAAGGCAAATACGCGCTGCACGTCAAGCTGACCCTCAAGGGCGTGCTCACCGACGCCCAGCGTGAAGAACTGCATCGCGTCGCCGACCGCTGCCCGGTGCACAAGCTGATGACCACCGCCGAGGTGAGCATCGAGACCCACCTGTCCGAAGGCGCCTTCAGCCAATAGCGCCACGGCTCGCACAAGCGGGTTATGCTCCCGGGCATAACCCGATCAGCCTGGAATGCACCATGAACACACCACTCGTGATTCGCCCTCGCGCCGAGGACGTCGAAGGCCAACCCATACTGCGTCCGCTGCCCTCGGCCCAATGCCGCAGCGTCGGGCCCTTCGTGTTTTTCGATCACATGCTGCAAACCCGCTACCCCGCGGGCAAGGGCATGAATATCCGCCAGCATCCGCATATCGGCCTGTCGACCCTGACCTACCTGTTCCAGGGGCAGATCCAGCACAAGGACAGCCTCGGTTCCGACCAAGTGGTGAACCAGGGGGATGTCAGCTGGATGACCGCCGGCAGCGCCATCGCCCATGTCGAGCGCACCCCGCAGGCGCTGATCGACAGCGACTTCAGCATGCACGGCCTGCAGGTCTGGCTGGCTTCGCCCAAGGCCCATGAACAAGGCCCGGGGCATTACAGCCATCACCCGGCCGCGACCTTGCCGGTCAGCGACAACCTCGGGGTCAAGATCCGCATGATCGCCGGCAGCGGTTTCTGCCTGGAATCGCCGGTCCCGGTGCTCTCCCCGACCCTGTATGCCGAAATACAGTTGCAGACCGCGACCACCCTGCTGATCCCCGCCGAACACGAGGAGCGCGCCCTGTACGTGCTCGAAGGCGACACCCAGCTGGATGGCGAGCCCGTCGAGCCGCATGCGCTGGTGATCCTGCCCACCGGAACCACCCCCACCCTGTTCGCCGACAGCGATTGCCATGCCGTGCTGTTCGGCGGCGCGCCGCTGGACGGTCCGCGGCGGATCAACTGGAACTTCGTCTCCAGCGACCCGGCGCGTATCGATGAAGCCCGCCAACGCTGGGCCGCCGGCGACTGGCCGACAGTGCCGGGGGAAAGCGAAAGAATCGAACTGCCCAAGGGCAAAGGCTCGCCGTCACCCCTGTAGCGCCGGGCGCTCGGTGATCCGGACAGGTCAGGCGCCGGGCCAGGCTTCCCCGCCGCCTGGTTGCGCAACCAGGTACCGGCCGGCGCGAGCGGTTGCGGGTAGCCGGATCCCGGCCTATGGTCCAAGCGATGCATTGCCTGCGACCGGCGCGCGATGATTCGCCGTGGGTCGCCCATCCAGCGCAGCTTTGCGCAGCGAGGTGACGACATGCCGAACGACTCCCGTCCCGCCGTGCTCGAACTGATCGGCAACACGCCGCTGGTGCGTGTCAGCCGTTTCGATACCGGCCCCTGTACGCTGTTTCTCAAGCTTGAATCGCAAAACCCCGGTGGCTCGATCAAGGACCGCATCGGCCTGGCGATGATCGACGCCGCCGAGCGCGATGGCCGCCTGCGACCCGGTGGCACCATAGTCGAGGCCACCGCCGGCAACACCGGCCTCGGCCTGGCCCTGGTCGGCCGCGCCAAGGGTTATCGAGTGGTCCTGGTGGTGCCGGACAAGATGTCCACCGAGAAAGTCCTGCACCTCAAGGCGATGGGCGCCGAAGTACACATCACCCGCTCCGATGTCGGCAAGGGCCACCCTGACTATTACCAGGATATGGCCGCGCGCCTGACCAAGGAGATTCCCGACGCGTTCTTCGCCGATCAGTTCAACAACCCGGCCAACCCGCTGGCCCACGAATGCAGCACCGCGCCGGAAATCTGGGCCCAGACCCAGCATGACGTGGACGCCATCGTGGTCGGCGTCGGCTCCGCCGGCACCCTGACCGGCCTGACCCGGTTCTTCCGCCGGGTGCAGCCGGACCTGGCCATGGTCCTGGCCGATCCGGTCGGCTCGGTGATGGCCGAATACAGCCGCAGCGGCGCCCTCGGCACGCCCGGTTCCTGGGCGGTGGAAGGCATCGGCGAAGACTTCATTCCGTCCATCGCCGACCTTTCCAGCGTGCGCAAGGCCTATTCCATCAGCGACGAGGAAAGTTTCGAGCACGCCCGCCAGTTGCTGCGCGCCGAGGGTATTCTTGGTGGCTCTTCGACCGGTACCCTGCTGGCCGCGGCTCTGCGCTACTGCCGCGAGCAGACTGAGCCGAAGCGGGTGGTCAGCTTCGTCTGCGACACCGGCACCCGCTACCTGTCGAAGATCTACAACGACCAATGGATGAACGACCAGGGCCTGCTGCAACGCAAAGGCTACGGCGACCTGCGCGACCTGATCGCGCGGCGCTTCGAGGACGGCCGGGTGATCAGCGTGGGGCCGGACGATACCCTGCTCACCGCCTTCCAGCGCATGCGCCTGGCCGACGTCTCGCAACTGCCGGTGCTGGTGGACGGGCAGCGGCTGGTCGGGGTGATCGACGAGTCGGACATCCTGCTGGGCGTGCACGAAGATGCTTCACACTTTCGCAAGACCGTGGCCAGCGCCATGACCGATCAGCTGGAAACCCTGCCTCCCGGCGCCAGCCTGGCCGAACTGGAGGCGGAACTCGACCGTGGCTTCGTGGCGATCATCGCCGACGCTTCGGGCTTCCACGGCTTGATTACCCGGGTCGACATGCTCAACCACTTACGGAGATCACTGCCATGAGCCAACAGGATGAAACCGGCGCGCCACGCGCCTTCGCCACCCGGGTAATCCATGCGGGGCAAACGCCGGACCCTTCCACCGGGGCGCTGATGCCGCCGATCTACGCCAACTCCACCTATGCCCAGCAAAGCCCCGGAGTGCACAAGGGGCTCGACTACGGGCGCTCGCACAACCCCACGCGCTGGGCCCTGGAACGCTGCGTGGCGGACCTCGAGGGCGGCACCCAGGCCTTCGCCTTCGCCTCCGGGCTGGCAACGATTTCCACCGTGCTCGAACTGCTCGACGCGGGCGCGCATATCGTTTCCGGCAATGACTTGTACGGCGGGACGTTCCGTCTCTTCGACAAGGTGCGCCAACGCAGCGCCGGCCATCGCTTCAGCTTCGTCGACCTGACCGATCTGTCGGCTTTCGAAGCGGCGCTGCAGGACGACACGCGGATGGTGATGGTCGAGACCCCGAGCAATCCCCTGCTGCGCCTCACCGATCTCGCCGCCATCGCGCGCATCTGCCGGGCGCGGGGCATCATCTGCGTCGCCGACAACACCTTTGCCAGCCCGTGGATCCAGCGCCCGCTGGAGCTGGGCTTCGATATCGTGCTGCACTCGACGACCAAGTACCTCAACGGTCATTCCGACGTGATCGGCGGCATCGCGGTGGTCGGGCAGAACCCCGACCTGGCCGAGCGTCTGGGCTTCCTGCAGAACGCCGTGGGAGCGATCGCCGGGCCGTTCGACGCCTTCCTCACCCTGCGCGGGGTGAAGACCCTGGCGCTGCGCATGGAACGCCACTGCAGCAACGCCCTGGAGCTGGCGCAATGGCTGGAGCGCCAGCCACAGGTGGCGCGGGTCTACTACCCGGGCCTGCCGTCCCACCCGCAGCACGCACTGGCACGGCGGCAGATGCACGGTTTCGGCGGGATGATTTCCCTCGACCTGGACTGCGACCTGGCCGGCGCCAGGCGTTTTCTCGAGAGCGTGCGGATCTTCGCCCTGGCCGAGAGCCTGGGCGGGGTGGAAAGCCTGATCGAGCACCCGGCGATCATGACCCACGCCAGCATTCCCGCGGACACCCGGGCGCAGCTCGGCATCGGCGATGGGCTGGTGCGTTTGTCCGTGGGGGTCGAGGATGTCGAGGACCTGCGCGCCGACCTGGCCCAGGCACTGACGCGTATTTGAATCAGTAACAGGCACAAAAAAGCCCGTTTGGCGTACAAGGCGGCTCACTGAGAGCCGCATTGCATCGCCAAGCGGGCTTGTGGTTCCCGGGGCTCAGCCCTTGAACACCTCATCCAGCAGGTTGTGCATCGAGGTGAAGGCACGGCCTGCGGTCTTGGCGTCGTACATCATCGTTCCCGGCACATTGGCGTGCGGATCGGTGAAAGAATGCACCGCGCCGCCGTAGCTCAGCAGTTGCCAATCCACGCCCGCGGCGTTCATTTCCGCTTCGAAGGCCGGCAACTGCTCTTTCGGCACCAGCGGGTCGGAGGCGCCATGCAGCACCAGCACCGAACCCTTGATGTTCCGTGCGTCGGCCGGGTTCGGGGTATCCAGGGTGCCGTGGAACGACACCGCGGCTTGCAGCGGCGCACCACTGCGCGCCAACTCCAGGGAGCAGCAACCGCCAAAGCAGAAGCCGAAGGTGGCCAGCCGGGCCTTGTCCACCGCCGCTTCCTGCTGGCTCTGCAGCGCCTCGAAGGCCGCCTGCATGCGCTTGCGCAGCAAGGCCCGGTCATTCTTCAGCGGCATCATGGCGGCACCCGCCTCGTCGCCGTTGCTCGGGCGGACCTGTTGCCCGTACAGGTCGGCGATCAGCACCACATACCCCTTGGCGGCGACCGCCTCGGCGATCTTCTCGGCACCGGCGCCGACGCCCATCCAGTTCGGCGCCATCAACAGCCCCGGACGCGGGCCCTGCTGGCTGGCATCGAACGCCAGGCGGCTTTCATAGGATTGACCATCAATCTGGTAGACCAGGGAACGAACAGTGACTTGGCTCATTTCAGACTCCTGATTCAAAAACACCGGAATGAAAAAACCCGCCGAAGCGGGTTTTTATACAACGCAGTTAAACCGACAGTTCAACCAGCAGCTTGTTCAGGCGGCGCACATAGGCGGCCGGGTCTTTCAAGCTGTCGCCGGCAGCCAGGGCCGCCTGATCGAAGAGGATGTGCGACAGGTCGCCGAAGCGCTCGTCGCTCTGCTCGCCATCGAGTTTCTCGATCAACGGGTGAGCCGGGTTGAATTCGAAGATCGGCTTGGAATCCGGCACCTTCTGCCCGCTGGCCTCGAGGATCTGGCGCATCTGCAGGCCCAGGTCCTGCTCGCCGATCGCCAGGATCGCCGGGGAGTCGGTCAGGCGGTGGGAAACCCGCACTTCGCTGACGGTATCGCCCAGGGCGGTCTTGATCCGCTCCACCAGGCCTTCCTTGCTCTTGGCGACTTCTTGTGCGGCCTTCTTGTCCTCTTCCGAGTCCAGGTTGCCCAGGTCCAGGTCACCCCGCGCCACGTCGACAAAACCCTTGCCGTCGAAGTCGCTCAGGTAGCTCATCAGCCACTCGTCGATGCGGTCGGTCAGCAGCAGTACTTCGATGCCTTTCTTGCGGAAGACTTCCAGGTGCGGGCTGTTCTTGACCTGCGCGTAGGTTTCGCCGGTGAGGTAGTAGATCTTGTCCTGGCCTTCCTTGGCGCGTGCCAGGTACTCGGCCAGGGAAACATTCTGCTCGCCGTCGTCGCCCTGAGTGGAGGCGAAGCGCAGCAGGCCGGCGATCTTTTCCTTGTTGGCGAAGTCTTCGGCCGGGCCTTCCTTCATCACCTGGCCGAAGTTTTTCCAGAAGCCCTTGTATTGCTCAGGCTCGTTCTTCGCCAGTTTTTCCAGCATGTCCAGCACGCGCTTGGTCAGCGCCGACTTCATGGAGTCGATGATCGGGTCTTTCTGCAGGATTTCCCGCGACACGTTCAGCGACAGGTCGTTGGAGTCGACCACGCCCTTGATGAAGCGCAGGTACAGCGGCAGGAAGGATTCCGCCTGGTCCATCACGAACACGCGCTGCACGTACAACTTCAGGCCTTTCGGCGCTTCACGCTGGTACAGGTCGAATGGCGCACGGGCCGGCACGTACAGCAGCGAACTGTATTCCAGCTTGCCTTCGACCTTGTTGTGGCTCCAGCTCAGCGGGTTCTCGAAGTCGTGGGCGATGTGCTTGTAGAACTCCTGGTATTCCTCGTCCTTGATTTCGGTACGCGGACGGGTCCACAGGGCACTGGCGCGGTTGACGGTTTCCCATTCCTGCGCAGGCTTCTCCTCGCCCTCAGCGGCAGCGGCCTCTTTCGGCAGCTCGATCGGCAGGGCGATATGGTCGGAATACTTCTTGATGATGTTGCGCAGGCGCCAGCCGTCGGCGAACTCGTCTTCGCCGGACTTCAGGTGCAGGACGATGCGGGTACCGCGGTCGGCCTTGTCGATGGTCGCGACTTCGAACTCGCCTTCGCCCTTGGAGGACCAGTGCACGCCTTCGCTGGCGTCAAGGCCGGCGCGGCGGCTGAAGACATCGACCTTGTCGGCAACGATGAAGGCGGAATAGAAGCCCACGCCGAACTGACCGATCAGGTGCGAATCCTTCTTCTGGTCGCCGGTGAGGTTTTTCATGAAATCGGCGGTGCCGGACTTGGCGATGGTCCCCAGGTGGGTGATCACATCGTCCCGGCTCATGCCGATGCCGTTGTCTTCGAGGGTGACGGTCTTGGCGTCCTTGTCGAAGCTCACACGGATTTTCAGCTCCGCGCCACCTTCCAGCAACTCAGGCTTGGACAGGGCTTCGAAGCGCAATTTGTCGACAGCGTCAGAGGCGTTCGAGATCAGTTCGCGAAGGAAGATTTCCTTGTTGGAATACAGCGAATGGATCATGAGGTGCAGCAGTTGCTTTACCTCGGTCTGGAAGCCCAGGGTTTCCTTTTGAGTTTCCACACTCATGGTCATCAAACTCCAATCAGATGGCATAAGCCGCGCCCGGAGGGCTTACGGCGGGATGTCCACAGAGTTGGGGGCTATACCTGAGATTTCAAGGCCCTGGACTTTCTTCGAGTTTGAAATGTGCGCGGGCGGTGGCAATCGGTTCCTCTGCGGAGCTCTGCCAGGCGGTGATGGCCACGTTCGCCACCCGCCGTCCCTGGCGGCAGACCTGGCATCGGGCATAGGTATCGCGAAATTGCCCGGCACGCAGGTAATCGAGGGAAAAGTCGATGATTTTCGGCACGCCCGGCGAGCCGGTGCCAATCAACAGATGCAGGGCCGCGGCCAGCTCCATGAAACCGGCGATCACCCCACCGTGCAGAGCCGGCAGCAATGGGTTGCCGATGTTGTCGCGGTTGGCGGGCAGGCGAAACAGCAACTCATCGCCCTGCCGCGAACACTCGATGCCAATCAGCCTGGCGTAGGGAATCAATTGCAGCAGCGCGGCGTAATCGCCTTGCTGGTGGGCATGCTGCACTTGCTTCTGGAAATCGTCGCTCATGGCTGCTCACCCTTGATGGCGCCGGCAAAACCTTTGCCGCCCTTGATGCCCTTGCCCATGCGCATGAAGGTGCCCACCACATGGGCAACAGGGTGCTCGGGGTCGTCCTGATAGGCAAAACCGCGGGTGAAAATCACATCGGTGGTCACCCGGTAGCACTGGGCAAAGCCATACACGCTCTTGCCCGGCTGCGCCGGGTGCATGTAATCGATGCGCAGGTCCAGGGTCGGGCAGACCTCGAACTCCGGCAGGACGCACAACGTGGCCATGCCACAGGCGGTGTCCATCAACGAGGTCAGCGCGCCACCGTGGATCACTCCGGTCTCTGGGTTGCCGACTATCTGCGGGCTGTAAGGCAACATCAGGGTGATGCCGTCTTTTGAGGCGCTGTGCACGCTCATGGCCAATACCTGGCAATGGCGCAGCGCCGACAAAAACCGCGTCGCACGCTCAAAAACAGGGTTTTGCTCCATAAGGAAATTCTCTAGTTGGTGTCAAAACCGCTCGGTTAACGCGGCAGGTAAAAGTTCCATATTGCCGGCACTTTATATATCTTTAACTTTCAAGGAACTTAACCTGTAGGGCCATGCTCGAAAGGCCAGAAGATATCTTCAATAAGGAGAAACACCCCATGCGTAAGACTTTAGCTATTGCCCTGATGCTGACCGCTTCCCTCGGTCTCGCTGCCTGCGATAAAAAATCCGAGGACAAAGCTCAAGATGCCAACCAACATGCTGAGCAAGCTCAACAGAAAATGAATGAAGCTCAGGATAAAGTGAACGAAGCTGCAAAAGAAAACGCCGAAGCAGCCAAAGATCAGGTTGAATCGAACAAAGCAGCGGCTGAAGAAGCTGCCAAGGAAGCCGCTCCTAAAACCAACTAATCCGGTTTTAGTGCAGCAAAAAGAAAGCCCGCCTAGTGCGGGCTTTACTTTGTCTGCAATAACGCTAAGCCAACAGGCTGCGAAAAGTCGGACTAAGCATCAGCAGCAATGAGCAGAGCAGACCGATAAACCAGACCAGACTGCGCTGCCAGGCAAGATCCGCCCAATAGCACAGCAGATAGATAACCCGCGTGATGACGAAGACAATCGCCAGGCCGTCGATCAACCAGCCCTGAGTCTGGGTGGTATGGGCCATCAGCACCCCGACCGCGAATAACATGAAGGCTTCGAAACTGTTCTGGTGCGCCGCCACTGCCCGGGCGCCGAACCCCGTGAGTTGTGTCTGTTGCTGGCGTGGCAGGTGATTGTCGTAGCCGCCCTGCTCTTTCATCGCCCTGGCTACCGGTATGCGCGCCACGTAAATCAACAGCGCGCTGATAAACACACACCAGAACGCAATACTCATCAGGCTATCTCCTTGTTCGCCTCGGGCAATGGCGCCTCTGTAGGGGTATAGACCATCACGTCCAACACGTCGGAATGAAACTCCCGGCGGTACAGCACCAACACCACGCCCGCGCTCATCAGCATGAACAGCCAGGGGCTGACGAACCAGGCCAGCATGCTCATGCCGAAGTAATAGGAACGCAGGCCGAAGTTGAACTGGTTGGCGGCCATGGAAATCACCCGCGCGGCCCGCATTGCAAAGGCTTTCCGCTCCTGTTCGGAAACATGCCGCTCACCGATCATCGGTGCCGAGCCCACGAGAATGGCCGCGAAGTTGTACTGGCGCATGCACCAGCTGAAGGTGAAGAAGGCGTAGACGAACACCAGGGCCAGGCACAGCAGCTTGATCTCCGACATACCCTGGGAGGCCTGCTGCACCATGGGAATGTCGGCCAGCAGCGACACCGCACGCTCGGAAGCGCCAAGCACGGTGAGGATACCGGCGAGGATAATCAGAGTGCTGGAGGCAAAGAACGAGGCGTTGCGCTCCAGGTTACCGATCACGCTGGCGTCGGCGATACGGTTATCGCGCAGCAGCATGCGGCGCATCCAGTCTTCCCGGTACAGGTGCAGCACGCTGGCCAGGCACGCGGTGTCGCGGCCCTTCCACGTGGCGTAGCGGGTGTAGCCGCCCCAGCAGATGACAAACCAGAGGGCGGCGATGAGATGGATCAGGTTGGCTTCGACGAACGACATGCAGGTTCCCGGGTAGGCGTTGGCAGAGTGCGGATACAACTGGCACTGCTTCGACGTTGATCGAGGAAAAAAGACACCATCGGCCGCCCATAAAAAATGCCCCGTATCGCTGGATACGGGGCATTTTCATGGCTACTCGGTGCCCGCTTGTGACGGGCCCCGGCAGATAGCGGTTTAGGCCAGCGCTTCGCTGCGCTTGCCCAGCAGGCGGTCGCAGGCGACCGCGACCACCAGGGTCATGACCGAAGGCACCAGCCACGCCAGGCCCTGCTCGCTCAGCGGCAGGTGCATCAACTGGGTTGGCATCCAGTCCGCCAGGCCGGCGCCCTTGAGGGCGTCGATCAGGCCGAACAGGAAGGACACCAGCATCACCGGACCGACGATGCGGCCTTGCTCATGCCAGAAGTCCTTGCAGAAGCTCAGGGCCACCAGGGCGATGCACGGTGGGTAGATGGCGGTCAGCACCGGGATGGAGAAGGCAATCAGCTTGGTCAGGCCCAGGTTGGACACCAGCAGCGAGAACGCCGCCAGGATGATCACCAGGGTCTTGTACGACAGCGGCAGTACGCGGCTGAAGTACTCGGCGCAAGCGCAGGTCAAACCGACCGCGGTCACCAGGCAGGCCAGGGAAATCAGCACGGCGAGGAAGCCGCTGCCCAGGGAACCGAAGGTGTGTTGCACATAAGCGTGCAGCACCGCCGCGCCATTGGTGGCACCGGCCGCGACTTCGTGACTGCCCGAGCCCAGGCGGAACAGGCTGACATACACCAGCGCCAGGCCGACACCGGCAATCAGCCCGGCGATGATCGCGTAACGGGTGATCAGGCGTGGCGACTCGACACCGCGGGAACGGATGGCGTTGACGATGACGATACCGAACACCAGCGCGCCCAGGGTATCCATGGTCAGGTAACCATTGATGAAGCCCTGGGAGAACGGCGCCGCAACGTATTCGGGCGTCGCGGTACCGATATCACCGGCCGGCAAGGCAAACGCGGCGATGCCCAGTACGGCCAGGGCGATGATCTTCAGCGGCGCGAGGAAACGCCCAACGGTGTCCAGCAGGCGTCCTGGGTAAAGGGAGATGAAAAACACCAGCAGGAAATACACCGAGCTATAGAGGAACAGCGCCAGCGGGCTTTCGCCGGTCAGGGGCGCCAGGCCTACTTCGAAGGACACGGTCGCGGTACGCGGCGTCGCGAACAACGGGCCGACCGCCAGGTAGCAGACCGCCGCCAGCAGGCCGCCGGCGATCTTGCCGATCGGACTGCTCAGCGCGTCCATCGCCCCGCCGACCTTGGCCAGCGCAACGACGGTCACCACTGGAAGGCCCACGGCGGTGATCAGAAAGCCCAGCGCCGCGATCCAGACGTTAGGTCCGGACTGCAAGCCGACGATAGGCGGGAAGATGATATTGCCGGCCCCAACGAACAGGGCAAAGGTCATAAAACCCAGTGCCAGAATGTCCTGGCCTTTCAACACTTTCATTAAGGAAATACCACACTACTGAATCGGAATTTAGAGAGGGATTTCCCTTATGGGTGAGGGAAATGCTGTCGGTCCGTATAGGACTGACCCGTTTAGCGCGCGGCTTCCTTGTGGGACGCAGACGCAAAAGAGGCGGCTAGACTACCGAATTTGTAAGACAAACGCACTGTTAGAGGGCGAACTGTCCGATCAGCGACATTTGTGTGTCGCGTTTATATAGATAAATAGCCGTTTGCCATGATCGCGAGCCCTTTCCGATAGCCAGAAAGCACAAAGGCCACCCGAAGGTGGCCTTTGTTGGTGGAGCGTCAGCTAAGCGCGAGGCTTACTTGACAGCCCAGCCAGTCAGCTCGGCCAGGGCCTTGCCGATGTCTGCCAGCGAACGCACGGTTTTCACGCCTGCGTCTTGCAGAGCAGCGAATTTCTCGTCTGCAGTGCCTTTGCCGCCAGAGATGATTGCGCCAGCATGGCCCATGCGCTTGCCCGGAGGAGCAGTCACACCAGCGATGTAGGAAACAACCGGCTTGGTCACGTTGGCCTTGATGTAGGCAGCCGCTTCTTCTTCAGCCGAACCGCCGATCTCACCGATCATCACGATCGCTTCGGTCTTCGGGTCTTCCTGGAACAGCTTCAGGATGTCGATGAAGTTGGAGCCTGGGATCGGGTCACCACCGATGCCGACGCAGGTGGACTGACCGAAACCGGCGTCAGTGGTCTGCTTCACGGCTTCGTAAGTCAGGGTGCCGGAACGGGAAACGATACCGACCTTGCCTGGCAAGTGAATGTGACCTGGCATGATGCCGATCTTGCATTCGCCTGGAGTGATCACGCCTGGGCAGTTAGGGCCGATCAGGGTAACACCCAGCTCGTCGCACTTAACTTTAGCGTCCAGCATGTCCAGGGTAGGAATGCCTTCGGTGATGCAGACGATCAGCTTGATGCCGCCGAATGCCGCTTCCAGGATGGAGTCCTTGCAGAAAGGAGCCGGAACGTAGATCACGCTGGCGGTGGCGCCAGTGGCAGCTACAGCGTCTTTCACGGTGTTGAAGACAGGCAGGCCCAGGTGCTCGGTGCCGCCTTTGCCCGGAGTTACGCCGCCAACCATCTTGGTGCCGTATTCGATGGCTTGCTGGGTGTGGAAACTACCTTGCGAACCGGTAATACCCTGGCAGATAACTTTGGTGTCTTTATTGATCAGGACGCTCATTATTTGCCCTCCGCAGCTTTGACAACTTGTTGAGCAGCGTCGGTCAGGCTGGTAGCAGCGATGATGTTCAAGCCGCTTTCTGCCAGTACTTTAGCGCCCAGTTCAGCGTTGTTGCCTTCAAGGCGAACAACAACCGGGATTTTCACGCCGACTTCTTTCACTGCACCGATGATGCCTTCGGCAATCATGTCGCAACGAACGATGCCGCCGAAGATGTTGACCAGTACTGCAGCGACGTTGGTGTCGGACAGGATGATCTTGAAGGCTTCGGTCACGCGCTCTTTGGTAGCACCACCACCTACGTCGAGGAAGTTGGCTGGCTTGCCGCCGTGCAGGTTGACGATGTCCATGGTACCCATGGCCAGGCCGGCACCGTTGACCATGCAGCCGATGTTGCCTTCCAGCGCTACGTAGTTCAGTTCGAACTTGGCAGCGTGCGCTTCGCGCGGATCGTCCTGGGACGAATCGTGGAAAGTCTTCAGCTTAGGCTGACGGTACATGGCGTTGGCGTCGATGTTGATCTTCGCGTCCAGGCAGTGCAGATCGCCATCAGCCTTGATCACCAGCGGGTTCACTTCCAGCAGTGCCAGATCGTGGTCCTGGAACAGTTTGGCCAGGCCGACGAAGATCTTGGCGAACTGAGTGACTTGCTTGCCTTCCAGGCCCAGCTGGAAAGCCAGCTCGCGACCCTGGAATGGCTGAGCGCCAACCAGTGGATCGATAGTGGCCTTGAGGATTTTCTCAGGGGTGTCGTGAGCGATTTTCTCGATGTCCACGCCACCTTCGGTGGAAGCCATGAACACGATGCGACGGCTCGAACGGTCGACGACAGCGCCCAGGTACAGCTCTTTAGCGATATCAGTGCACGATTCAACCAGGATCTTGGTGACTGGCTGGCCATTGGCGTCAGTCTGGTAAGTCACCAGACGCTTGCCCAACCACTGTTGAGCGAATGCTTTAGCGTCTTCTTTGCTGCGAACCAGCTTTACGCCGCCCGCTTTACCGCGACCACCGGCGTGAACCTGGGCTTTGACAACCCACTCGGAGCCGCCGATCTTGTCGCAAGCTTCTGCTGCTTCTTCCGGGGTGTCTACCGCGTAGCCTTTGGATACTGGCAGGCCGTATTCAGCGAACAGCTGCTTACCCTGATACTCGTGAAGATTCATGCTTTTTACCGTCTTCGTTAGGTACTGCGCATTCGGCGCTGCGCTCTTGATGAGTGCCGCGCCACCTGTGACCGCTCCTCACCGGACTCCCCTGCCCCGCATCCGCAGCCTGGGCTGCGGCACAGCGCATGAAGATTCCCGTGAGGTCGAGTCCAGCGGACGTTCCGCGGTGAGTCTTGCTCGCAAGGCTCACGACGGGCAATCCGCCGTGGTTTCTTATTGTCTTAACGCTTTTTGCGGTTGGCGATGTGGATGGCGCCGCCATTCACTGCCAGTGCTGCTTCGTGCAGGGCTTCGGACAGGGTCGGATGGGAGAAAACCATCATGCCCAGGTCTTCGGCGCTGGTGCCGAATTCCATGCCGATCGCACCTTGCTGAACCAATTCTGCCGCGCTTGGGCCGATCACGTGAACGCCCAGTACACGGTCAGTCTTGGCATCAGCGATGACTTTTACGAAACCGCCGGTGTCGTTGGCTGCCATGGCACGGCCGCTGGCTGCGAACGGGAAGGTGCCGACGTTAACTTCAACGCCTTCAGCTTTCAAGGCCTGCTCGGTCTTGCCGACCCACGCGATTTCCGGGTGAGTATAAATAACCGAAGGGATCAGGTCATAGTTCATCTGAGCCTTGTGGCCCTTGATGCGCTCGACGACCATGATGCCTTCTTCCGAGGCTTTGTGAGCCAGCATCATGCCGCGAACCACGTCGCCGATCGCGTAAACGCCCGGTACGGTGGTGGCGCAGTGATCGTCGACGTGCACGAAACCACGCTCGTCGAGGGTCACGCCGCAATCGGCAGCCAACAGATCAGTGGTCACTGGACGGCGACCAACGGCTACGATCAGCTTGTCGAAAGTGATGTTCTGTTCGCCGTTGGCATCGGTGTAGGTCACGACCACTTCTTCGCCGTTGACCTTGGAGCCGGTGACGCGAGCGCCCAGCTTGATGTCCAGGCCCTGTTTGGTCAGGGTTTTCAGCGCTTCCTTGGAGACGGCGGTGTCGGCAGCCATCAGGAAGGTGTCCAGGGCTTCCAGGACAGTCACTTCAGCGCCCAGACGGGACCATACCGAACCCAGTTCCAGACCGATCACGCCAGCGCCGATCACGCCCAGGCGTTTTGGTACGGATTGGAATTCCAGGGCGCCGGTGGAGTCGACGATCACTTTCTGATCGACCGGAGCCGGTGGAATGTCGATTGGACGGGAGCCTGGCGCCAGGATGACGTTCTCGGCTTCGATCACTTCCACCGAGCCGTCTGGCTTGGTGACTTCGACTTTCTTGCCGGCCAGCAGTTTGCCGTGGCCCTGGATGGAGGTCACGCCGTTGGCCTTGAACAGGGTGGCAACACCGCTGGTCAGGTTTTTCACGATGTTGGCCTTGCGGCCGACCATCGCAGGCACGTCCATGGACACGCCAGCGTGGCTGATACCGTGGATCGCGAAACCGTCTTGGGCTTCGTGGAATTTCCAGGAGCTGTCCAGCAGCGCCTTGGAAGGGATGCAGCCGACGTTCAGGCAAGTACCGCCGAGGGCCAGCTTGCCCTCCTTGTCGGTATATTTCTCGATGCAGGCAGTCGTGAGGCCGAGTTGCGCAGCTTTAATGGCAGCTACATAGCCGCCAGGGCCTGCGCCAATCACTACCACGTCGAATTTCTGAGTCATGTGTCATTCCTTCTCGAATCAAACCGGACGGCCTCTTGTGGAGGCCGTCGTGGGACGAAGCTGTTCGTTTCGGCGAAAGGCCGATCATCGCTGATCGGCCCATGCTACGAAATCAGATATCCAGCAGCAGACGAGCCGGGTCTTCCAGCAGGTTCTTGATGGTAACCAGGAAGGTCACTGCTTCTTTGCCGTCGATCAAACGGTGATCGTAGGACAGAGCCAGGTACATCATCGGACGGATAACCACCTGACCGTTGATCGCCATAGGGCGCTGCAGAATGTTGTGCATGCCCAGGATCGCCGCTTGTGGCGGGTTGACGATCGGAGTCGACATCATCGAACCGAAAGTACCACCGTTGGTGATGGTGAAAGTACCGCCGGTCATCTCTTCCATCGACAGTTTGCCGTCACGGGCTTTCTTGCCGAAGGTGGCGATGCCGCCTTCGATTTCAGCCAGGCTCATCAGTTCGGCGTTACGCAGAACCGGAACCACCAGGCCGCGGTCGCTGGACACGGCAACACCGATGTCGGCGTAGCCGTGGTAAACGATGTCGGAGCCGTCGATCGAGGCGTTGACCGCAGGGAAGCGCTTCAGCGCTTCGGTAGCAGCCTTGACGAAGAACGACATGAAGCCCAGGCGTACGCCGTTGTGGGACTTCTCGAACAGATCCTTGTACTTCGAACGCAGGGCCATGACTTCGGTCATGTCGACTTCGTTGAACGTGGTCAGCATCGCCATGTTCGACTGGGCTTCGACCAGACGCTCGGCAACCTTGGCACGCAGGCGGGTCATCGGAACGCGCTTCTCGACGCGGTCGCCAGCAGCGAATACCGGAGCAGCGGCGGCAGGAGCTGCGGCCTTGGCAGGCGCGGCAGCCGGAGCGGCTTTCTTGGCAGCAACGGCGGCAACCACGTCTTCCTTGGTCACGCGGCCGCCCTTGCCGGTACCGGCAACGGAAGCGATGTTGATGCCGTTCTCTTCAGCCAGCTTGCGCGCGGCAGGAGCAGCGATTGGATCGTCTTCGCCTTCGGCGGCAGGCGCTGCGGCCTGGGCGGCAGCCGGTGCGGCAGCGGCTGGAGCAGCGGCTGGAGCAGCAGCGGCGGCAGCGCCTTCAGCGATGGAGCCCAGGACTTCGTCGGACAGAACGGTGTCGCCTTCGTTCTTGACGATAGCGCCCAGCACGCCGTCAGCGGTGGCCAGAACTTCCAGCACGACCTTGTCGGTTTCGATGTCGACGATCAGCTCGTCGCGCTTGACGGCGTCGCCCGGCTTTTTATGCCAGGTGGCAACGGTGCCATCGGCAACCGATTCCGGGAAAGTGGGGGCTTTGATCTCGATAGCCATTATCTGTGGTTCCTTAAATTCGGTTTCAGGTGCGCGAAGGCGTTAAACAGTGAAAGCATCTTGCAGCAGTTTTTCCTGCTGCTCGGCGTGCATCGACGCGTAACCGCATGCCGGTGCAGCAGAGGCTTCACGGCCCGCGTACTCGAGTACGAGCGACTTGTCGTGATTGCCAACGATGCGGCGCATGTGGTGCTGGCTGCAGTACCAGGCACCCTGGTTCATCGGCTCTTCCTGACACCAAACGACATGCTTGAGGTTGGTGTACGGAGCCAGGACTTCGTTCAAGTCGTCCTCAGGGAATGGGTACAGCTGCTCGATACGCACGACGGCGATGTCGTCGCGGCCTTCGGCACGGCGTTTTTCCAGCAGGTCGTAGTAGACCTTGCCGCTGCACAGAATCAGACGATTCACGTCTTTTGGATCCTGGGCATCGATTTCCGGAATAACGGTCTGGAACGAACCTTCCGCCAGATCTTCCAGGGTCGAGATGGCCAGTTTGTGACGCAGCAGCGACTTCGGAGTCAGGACCACCAGCGGCTTGCGCAGCGGGCGAATCACCTGACGACGCAGCAGGTGGTAGATCTGGGCCGGGGTGGTCGGCATGCAGACCTGGATGTTGTGCTCGGCGCACAGCTGCAGGTAACGCTCCAGACGAGCCGAAGAGTGCTCCGGACCCTGACCTTCATAACCGTGCGGCAGCAGCATGGTCAGGCCGCAGAGACGACCCCACTTGTGCTCGCCACTGGTGATGAACTGGTCGATCACCACCTGGGCACCGTTGGCGAAGTCGCCGAACTGGGCTTCCCAGATCACCAGCGCGTTTGGCGTGGTGGTCGAGTAACCGTATTCGAACGCCAGCACGGCTTCTTCGGACAGGAACGAATCGTACAGATCGAAACGTGGCTGGCCGTCGTACAGGTGCTGCAGCGGAATGTAGGTGCTGGCGTCTTTCTGGTTGTGCAGGACCGCATGACGGTGCGAGAACGTACCGCGACCAATATCTTGGCCGGTCATGCGGATCGGGTGACCTTCGAACGCCAGGGTCGCGTATGCCATGGTTTCGGCATAACCCCAGTTGATCGGCAGGCCGCCGGCTTGCATCTTCTGACGGTCTTCGTAGATCTTCGCGACCTGGCGCTGAACCACGAAGCCTTCCGGCAGCTCCAGCAGCTTGGCGGACAGTTCCTGCAGGGTCTTCAGATCGAAGGTGGTGTCATGACGCGCAGTCCAGGCGTGGCCCAGATATGGACGCCAGTCCACGAACAGCTCTTTGTTCGGCTCTTTGACCAGGCTCTTCACGACGTGCAGGCCGTTGTCCAGCGCGTTGCGGTATTCATCGACTTTCGCCTGAACACGCTCGGCGTCGAGCACGTTGGCCTGGACCAGACGATCGGCATACAGCTCACGGGTGGTGCGCTGCTTGGCGATCTGCTGGTACATCAGAGGCTGGGTGCCGCTTGGCTCGTCCGCTTCGTTGTGGCCGCGACGACGGTAGCAGACCAGGTCGATCACCACATCGCGCTTGTACTGCATGCGGTAGTCAATGGCCAGCTGGGTCACGAACAATACGGCTTCCGGATCATCACCATTCACATGGAGGATCGGCGCCTGGATCATTTTCGCGACGTCGGTGGCGTACTCGGTGGAACGCGAGTCCAGCGGGTTGCTGATGGTGAAACCGACCTGGTTGTTGATCACGATGTGCACGGTACCGCCGGTCTTGAAACCGCGGGTCTGCGACATCTGGAAGGTTTCCATCACCACGCCCTGACCTGCGAATGCAGCGTCACCGTGGATGGAGATTGGCAGAACCTTGTCACCGGTCTGGTCGTTGCGGCGATCCTGACGGGCGCGCACCGAACCCTCGACCACTGGCGAAACGATCTCCAGGTGGGACGGGTTGAAGGCCATGGCCAGGTGAACTTCACCGCCGGTGGTCATCACGTTGGACGAGAAGCCCTGGTGGTATTTCACGTCACCGGAGCCCAGCTCGACCTTCTTCTTGCCTTCGAACTCGTCGAACAGCTCGCGCGGGTTCTTGCCGAAGGTGTTGACCAAGACGTTGAGGCGACCACGGTGGGCCATGCCGATCACAACTTCCTTGGTCCCGTAGGAACCGGAACGCTGGATCAGCTCGTCGAGCATCGGGATCAGGCTCTCGCCACCTTCCAGGCCGAAACGCTTGGTGCCCGGGTACTTGGTGCCCAGGTATTTTTCGAGGCCTTCAGCTGCGGTGACGCGCTCGAGCAGATGACCCTTGATATCCGTGGAGTAGGTCGGACGGCCGCGTACGCTTTCCAGACGCTGCTGGAACCACTGGCGCTGCTCGGAATCGGTGATATGCGTAAATTCAGCGCCGATGGTGCGGCAATATGTCTGCTGCAACGCTTCGTGAATTTCGCGTAGGCTCGCTTCCTCTTTGCCGATGAACAGGTCGCCGGCACGGAAGGTCGTATCAAGATCGGCATTGGTCAAGCCGTAATGATTGATTGACAGGTCTGCAGGTGCAGGACGCTGCCACAGCCCCAGCGGGTCAAGCTGGGCTGCCTGGTGGCCACGCATACGGTAGGCCTGGATCAATCGCAGCACTTCAACTTGCTTCTTCTCGTGCTCGCTGCTCACGCTACCGGCGGATACCGGCTGGGCGCGGCGCTGGTTCTTTGCCAGCAACACGAAATGATCGCGGATTGTCGAGTGCGAAACATCAATGGCAGTGCTGCCGTCGGTAGGCAACTTCTGGAAGTAAGTGCGCCACTCTTCTGGCACAGCGTTAGGGTCGTGCAGGTAGAGCTCGTAGAGCTCTTCCACATAGGCAGCGTTACTACCGGATAGGTAGGCGCTGTTCCACATGCGCTGCATCACGCTTTCTTGCATGCTTGGTCACCCTCGGTTAGGGGAACACCACCGGCGAAGACACCGAGCAAACTTGCAAAAGTCCGAGTGCAGCGACCAAAACAAGCCACTTAGGATCACGCTGATAGTCCGGGTACCAGCCCGGATGCCCCTGCTTGTCTCATTTCTTCAAAATACGAGCGGCAACTTTGTGAGCTGCTGCTCAGCTTAAAACTACGGCGCCGGTTGAAGCCTGCGCCGTAGCCTCTACGGGTACAGCGGTCCTGCCTTTACAACAACTGGGTTACAGCAGCTGAATCACACGCCGCTCGAGAGCAGCATGTTACGTATGTGACCGATGGCCTTAGTCGGGTTCAGGCCTTTCGGACAAACGTTGACGCAGTTCATGATGCCGCGGCAGCGGAATACGCTGAACGGATCATCCAGCGAAGCCAGGCGCTCGGACGTCTTGGTGTCGCGGCTGTCTGCCAGGAAGCGATAGGCTTGCAGCAGGGCAGCTGGACCCAGGAACTTGTCCGGGTTCCACCAGAAGGACGGGCAGGAAGTCGAGCAGCAAGCACACAGGATGCACTCGTACAGACCATCGAGCTTTTCGCGCTCTTCAGGGGACTGCAGACGTTCGATGGCCGGAGCCGGCGTGTCGTTCTGCAGGAATGGCTTCACCTTCTCGTATTGCTTGTAGAAGATGCTCATATCGACGACCAGGTCACGGATAACCGGCAAACCTGGCAGCGGACGAACAACCAGCTTGTTGTTCTTCACCACGGCAGACAGCGGCGTGATGCACGCCAGGCCGTTCTTGCCGTTGATGTTCATGCCATCGGAACCGCAAACGCCTTCACGGCAGGAGCGACGATAGGAGAAACCTTCGTCCTGCTCTTTGATCAGCGCCAGTACGTCCAGCACCATCAGATCCTTGCCACCGGTGTCGACCTGGAAAACCTGGGTTTTCGGCGCGGAGTCGGTGTCAGGGTTGTAACGATAAACTTCGACTTGCAACATATCGATCACCCTTTAGTAAGTCCGGACTTTTGGTTCAAAAGTCGGAACAGTCTTCGGCGAGAAGTTAACGGCACGCTTGGCAACGCGCTTCTCACCCGGGAAGTACAGGGTGTGGCACAGCCAGTTTTCGTCGTCGCGGTCTTCGAAGTCTTCACGGGCGTGGGCGCCGCGGGACTCTTTACGCACTTCGGCAGCGATGGCAGTGGCTTCGGCCACTTCCAGCAGGTTCTGCAGTTCCAGTGCTTCGATACGTGCGGTGTTGAACGCCTGCGACTTGTCGTTGATCTTGACGTTGGCGATGCGAGTACGCAGCTCGGCCAGCTGGGCGATGCCCTTCTGCATGTATTCGCCGGTGCGGAATACGCCGAAGTAGTTCTGCATGCAGCTTTGCAGCTCGCGACGCAGGGTAGCCACGTCTTCGCCGTCGGTACGCTCGTTGAGGGCGGACAGACGTGCCAGGGCCGCATTGATGTCGGCGTCGGTGGCGTCGTCGTATTCGATACCGTCGGTCAGCGCTTTTTCCAGGTGCAGGCCGGCAGCGCGGCCGAATACCACCAGGTCGAGCAGCGAGTTGCCGCCCAGACGATTGGCACCGTGAACCGATACGCAAGCCACTTCACCCACTGCGAACAGGCCAGGGATGATTTCGTCGTTGCCTTCGGCGTTCTGGGTGATCGCCTGACCATGAATGTTGGTGGCAACGCCGCCCATCATATAGTGGCAAGTCGGAACAACCGGAACCGGAGCAACCACCGGGTCAACGTGAGCGAAAGTCTTGGACAGTTCGCAGATACCTGGCAGACGGCTGTGCAACACTTCCTCGCCTAGGTGGTCGAGCTTGAGCATCACGTGGTCGCCATTCGGGCCGCAACCGTTGCCGGCGATGATTTCCTTAACCATCGAACGGGCAACAACGTCACGACCGGCAAGGTCCTTGGCGTTCGGAGCATAACGCTCCATGAAACGCTCGCCGTGCTTGTTGATCAGGTAGCCGCCTTCACCACGGCAACCTTCGGTAACCAGTACACCGGCGCCGGCGATGCCGGTCGGGTGGAACTGCCACATTTCGATGTCTTGTACCGGCACGCCGGCACGCAGCGCCATGCCGACACCGTCACCGGTGTTGATCAGGGCGTTGGTGGTGGATGCATAGATACGCCCTGCACCGCCGGTCGCCAATACGGTGGCTTTCGCGCGGATGTAGGTGGTTTCGCCGGTTTCGATGCAGATCGCGATCACACCGACGAACGCGCCGTCCTGGTTCTTCACCAGGTCAACGGCGTAGTACTCGTTCAGGAAGGTGGTGCCGGCTTTCAGGTTGCCCTGATAAAGGGTGTGCAGCAGCGCGTGACCGGTACGGTCGGAAGCTGCGCAGGTACGGGCAGCCTGGCCGCCTTTACCGTAATCCTTGGACTGACCGCCGAAAGGACGCTGGTAGATACGACCGGTTTCGGTGCGGGAGAACGGCAGCCCCATGTGGTCCAGCTCGAAAACCGCGGCCGGGCCTTCCTGACACATGTATTCGATAGCGTCCTGGTCACCGATATAGTCGGAACCCTTGACGGTATCGTACATGTGCCAGCGCCAGTCATCGTTCGGGTCGGCCGACGCGATGGCGCAGGTGATGCCGCCCTGGGCCGACACAGTATGCGAGCGGGTCGGGAACACCTTGGTGATCACTGCAGTCTTGTGGCCGCCCTGGGCCAGCTGCAATGCGGCACGCATGCCGGCACCGCCGCCACCAATGATGATGGCGTCGAAAGAAATCGTTGGAATGTTAGCCATGAATCAGATACCCCAGAGAATCTGCACACCCCAGACGAAGTAGGCGAACATTGCAACGCCGCATACTGCCTGGAAAAGGAAACGTACTGCAGTCGCCGACTTGCCCAGCGCTATCGGCGTCAGGTAGTCGGTCGAAATGGTCCACATGCCGACCCAGGCGTGAGCGCCCAGAGCAACCATGGCCAGCAGGCTGAAGATACGCATCCAGTTGTTGGAGAACAGTGCGTGCCATTGCTCGTAGCCAAGGCCCGGGTTCGCAACGAGGTATCCGATCAGGAAGATGAAATAAGCCGCGAGAACGACCGCAGACACACGTTGTGCCATCCAGTCATAGAGGCCCGAACGCGACAGGTTCGTGACGTTAGTTACCATATCCAAACTCCTGCCAGAACGATTACCACCACGGATACGGCGATAACGATTTTAGAGCCCAGCTTGCCGCCTTCCAGCGTCTCACCGATGCCCATGTCCATGATCAAATGGCGCACACCGGCAACCAAGTGATACAGCAAGGCGGACAGGATGCCCCAAATCACTAGCTTGGCTAGCGGACTGGTCAGACACGCTTTCACCTCGCCGAAGCCTTCCTCGGAGCTGAGCGACTTGTCCAATGCATAAAGCATGATGGCAAGGCTCACAAAGAGGATGACACCGGAAATACGGTGAAGGATGGACGTGTAAGCAGTGACTGGGAGTTTGATGGTCCTTAGGTCTAGGTTTACAGGTCGTTGGCTATTCACGGCTTTTTTCACACTGAAGAGCCCCTAACAATCAGGGCAAAGTTGTTGGGGAGTGCACTGGTCAGGTACCCACCACCCAGGGAGTGACGACCCCCATCAAACCGGGCCCGAAAGCCCATGGCGGTCGGTGGCCGAGTATAGACAGTTAGGCTACTAATGACAACGCAATCACCTTCCCCTAATAGCTCATTGCGTTAGGCGGATAAAAGGCGTAAATGGCGGGGAATTTCGAGGAAAAAGTCCGGTTAAAGCCTTCTGGGGCAAGACTTTAGGCAAATTGACATTCGGATTTATCTCACTATAGTGGTGCGGGCCCTGCGTGGGGGGTCTGTCTGATGATTTCAAGCATAAATAGGAGGCCACATGGCTGACAAAAAAGCGCAGTTGATCATCGAGGGCGCAGCCCCCGTCGAGCTGCCCATTTTAACCGGCACCGTTGGTCCCGATGTAATCGATGTTCGGGGCTTGACGGCCACGGGCCGCTTCACCTTTGACCCGGGTTTCATGTCGACCGCCTCCTGCGAGTCGAAAATCACCTATATCGACGGCGACAACGGCATTCTGTTGCACCGCGGCTACCCGATCGAACAGTTGGCTGAAAAGTCGGACTACCTGGAAACCTGCTACCTGCTGCTCAACGGCGAATTGCCGACCGCAGAACAGAAGGCCCAGTTCGTCGGCAACGTGAAGAACCACACCATGGTTCACGAGCAGTTGAAGACCTTCTTCAACGGCTTCCGTCGCGACGCCCACCCGATGGCGGTCATGTGCGGCGTAGTCGGCGCCCTCTCTGCCTTCTACCACGACTCCCTGGACATCAATAACCCGCAGCATCGCGAAATCTCCGCGATCCGCCTGGTTGCCAAGATGCCGACCCTGGCCGCGATGGTTTACAAGTACTCCATGGGCCAACCCATGATGTACCCGCGCAACGACCTGTCGTACGCGGAAAACTTCCTGCACATGATGTTCAACACCCCGTGCGAGATCAAACCGATCAGCCCGGTGCTGGCCAAGGCAATGGACCGGATCTTCATCCTCCATGCCGACCACGAGCAGAACGCATCGACCTCCACCGTACGCCTGGCGGGCTCCTCGGGCGCCAACCCGTTCGCCTGTATCGCTGCCGGTATCGCTGCACTCTGGGGCCCGGCTCACGGCGGCGCCAACGAAGCAGTACTGACCATGCTCGACGAAATTGGCGATGTCTCGAACATCGACAAGTTCATCGCCAAGGCCAAGGACAAGAACGATCCGTTCAAGCTGATGGGCTTCGGTCACCGCGTCTACAAGAACCGCGACCCGCGCGCCACCGTCATGAAGCAGACCTGCGACGAAGTGTTGAAGGAACTGGGCATCACCAACGATCCGCAGCTCGAACTGGCCATGCGCCTGGAAGAGATCGCCCTGACCGACCCGTACTTCATCGAGCGCTCGCTGTACCCGAACGTCGACTTCTACTCGGGGATCATCCTCAAGGCCATCGGCATTCCGACCAGCATGTTCACCGTGATCTTCGCCCTGGCGCGTACCGTCGGCTGGATCTCGCACTGGAAAGAAATGCTCTCCAGCCCTTACAAGATCGGCCGTCCTCGCCAGCTATACACCGGCTACGAGTCGCGCGACATCACCAAGCTGGAAGATCGCAAGTAAGACCTGTTGCCTTGCGCTAACGTCTTGACTGCAGCGGATACGGCCTCTTTATAGAGGCCGTATTTGTTTGTACTCCCCTCCCCCGCCATTACCCTGTAGCTGCCTGCATTCGGCCGCACAGCGGATGTGGAATGCCAACGCCACATCACTCTCACGCTGAACGAGCTTGCGAGTGCTACGCACTCGATCGCAGGCTGCGCCAGCGGCTACAAAGGGCGACGCCAATAAAAATGCCCCTGTCTTTCGAGAGGGGCATTGGGGTTTAACGCAGCTTATATATAGAAGCCTTAGTGCGATACCGCCCCGCTGGCTCCCAAGCCAGTCTGCGAACGCACGAATTGCGGGAAGAACAGCGCCCGCTCATTGTCAGCCGCAGTGGACTTGTCGGTGATGGAGAAGAACCAGATCCCGATAAAGGCAATGATCATCGAGAACAGCGCCGGGTACTCGTAAGGGAAGATGGCTTTTTCATGCCCCATGATCTGCACCCAGATGGTCGGGCCGAGGACCATCAGGCCCACGGCACTGACCAGGCCCAGCCAGCCGCCAATCATGGCGCCGCGGGTGGTGAGCTTCTTCCAGTACATGGAAAGCAGCAGTACCGGGAAGTTGCAGCTCGCCGCGATGGAGAACGCCAGGCCGACCATGAACGCGATGTTCTGGCTCTCGAACAGGATGCCCAGGGCAATCGCCAGCATACCCAGGCACACGGTGGTGATCTTCGAGACGCGGATCTCATCCTTCTCGTTGGCCTTGCCCTTCTTGATCACGCTGGCGTACAGGTCGTGGGAAACCGCCGAGGCACCGGCCAGGGTCAGGCCAGCCACCACCGCCAGGATAGTGGCGAAGGCCACCGCCGAGATGAAGCCGAGGAACACGCTGCCGCCCACGGCATTGGCCAGGTGCACCGCCGCCATGTTGTTGCCGCCGAGCAGAGCGCCCGCCGCGTCCTTGAACGCCGGGTTGGTGCTGACCAAAAGGATCGCGCCAAAACCGATGATGAAGGTCAGGATGTAGAAGTAGCCGATGAAGCCGGTGGCATACAGCACGCTCTTGCGCGCTTCCTTGGCGTCGCTCACGGTGAAGAAGCGCATCAGGATGTGCGGCAGGCCGGCGGTACCGAACATCAGCGCCAGGCCCAGGGAGAACGCCGAGATCGGATCCTTCACCAGGCCGCCCGGGCTCATGATCGCTTCACCTTTGGGGTGAACCTTGATGGCTTCGGAGAACAGCATGTTGAAGTCGAAGTTGACATGCTTCATGACCATCAACGCCATGAACGAGGCACCGGACAGCAGCAGGACCGCCTTGATGATCTGTACCCAGGTGGTCGCCAGCATGCCGCCGAACAGCACGTACAGCACCATCAGGATACCCACCAGGATCACCGCCACATGGTAATCGAGGCCGAACAGCAGCTGGATCAGCTTGCCGGCACCGACCATTTGCGCGATCAGGTAGAACGCCACCACCACCAGCGAGCCGCAGGCCGACAGCGAGCGGATCTGGGTCTGTCCGAGGCGATAGGACGCCACGTCGGCGAAGGTGTACTTGCCCAGGTTGCGCAGGCGCTCGGCGATCAGGAACAGAATGATCGGCCAGCCCACCAGGAAGCCGATCGAATAGATCAAGCCATCGTAGCCGGAGGTGAACACCAGGGCGGAAATCCCCAGGAAGGACGCTGCCGACATGTAGTCGCCGGCAATCGCCAGGCCGTTCTGGAAACCGGTGATCTTGCCGCCCGCGGCATAGTAGTCGGCCGCCGACTTGTTGCGCTTGGAGGCCCAGTAGGTGATGCACAGGGTGGCCCCGACGAACAGCACGAACATGATGATCGCAGAGACATTGAGGGGTTGTTTATGCACTTCGCCGGTCAGGGCATCGGCCGCCCAGAGACTTGGAGCAAAGGCCGCGACGCTAAAAAAAGCCAATAGACGCCGGATCATTGCTGAGCCTCCTTGAGAATCGCATTGTTCAGGTCGTCGAATTCGCCGTTGGCGCGTCGCACGTAGATACCGGTCAGGACAAAGGCCGCGACAATCAACCCGACACCAATGGGAATGCCCCAGGTGATGGATGATTCAGGACTGAGTTTTGCCCCCAGCACATGGGGTCCGTAGGCAATCAGCAGGATGAAGCCCGAATAAAGCCCGAGCATGATCGCCGACAGTATCCAGGCGAATCGTTCGCGCTTGCTGACCAGCTCCTTGAAACGCGAGCTGTTTTGGATCGAGAGGTAAATGCTGTCGTTCATTGTTTTTATCCTCGCAGCACAGATTTTAGTTGGAACGTAGTCCACTCTATGCAGCTCTGGAGCCGATTCCAGACGACCTTAGTATTAGAACGACAGTACCCCTGACACGGGCTTTTGCGCCGGGCAAAACAAAAGGCCGCCGGGTGCGAACACCCGGCGGCCTCGAGACCTGCGACGTAGACGCTTCCCGGTCAGTTAGCGGTCCATTCGGCAACGCGCTCAGGGTGCTTGGCCACCCAGTCCTTGGCCGCTGCTTCCGGCTTGGCGCCCTCTTGAATTGCCAGCATCACCTCACCGATTTCATCCTTGGAAGCCCACTGGAACTTCTTCAGGAAGGCCGCAACCTCCGGCGCTTTCTTCTCCAGACCTTTGCTGCCGATGCTGTTGACGGTTTCAGCGGCACCGTAAACACCTTTCGGATCGTCGAGGAAGCGCAGCTTCCACTTGGCGAACATCCAGTGCGGCACCCAGCCGGTGACCGCGATGGATTCGTTCTTCTCTTCGGCGCGGGTCAACTCGGCAATCATTGCCGCGCCCGAGCTGGCTTGCAGTTTGTAGTCCAGACCGTAGTCCTTGATGGCCTGGTCGGTCTTGAGCATCACGCCCGAGCCGGCATCGATACCGACAATCTTGTTCTTGAAGGTGGTATCACCCTTCAGATCGGCAATGCTCTTGGCCTTGACGTACTCCGGCACGATCAGGCCGATTTTCGCGTCCTTGAAGTTGGGGCCGTAGTCGACCACCTTGTCCTTGTTCTTGGTCCAGTATTCGCCGTGGGTCACCGGCAGCCAGGCCGACAGCATGGCGTCCAGCTTGCCGGTGGCCACGCCCTGCCACATGATCCCGGTCGCCACCGCCTGCAACTTCACGTCATAACCGAGTTTCTGCTTGATCACCTCAGACGCTACATAGGTGGTCGCCACACTGTCCGACCAACCGTCGACATAGCCGATGCTCAGGGTTTTGCTGTCGGCGCTGGCCAGGGTAGAGCTGATCGCAAGTACCAGACCGGCACCTGCGCCCAAGAGTCGTCGCATCTTCATCGTTACTTCCCCGAAAGTGCTGCGCCCGACGGATGCCGAGCCGCGTCAACCTGTTGTTATGGTGCACAGCGCCCTCATCACGCCCCACCAACTTGCTCGAACATCAGCGCGATTGCCCTATGAGAGCCCTGACGCGTCGATCATCAACCTGACGCCAAAGGCGACCTGCTCTGACTGCGACCTCAAGACATTCAGCAGCGACACCAGTTCGCCAGTAATCAGGGCATGCCCAAAACAGCCGCCCAATCCCGCCCGAACTTTGCATGTCAAAATCATGCAGGCCACCTGAGCAGCGGTAAATCCGGGTAAGATGCCCGGCTTTGTTTCCTGACGGCCTGACCATGCCCTCGATTGCCCGTTTCCCGCTCCTGCCCTATCTATTCGCCTGCCTGCTGGGAGTCTTCGCGCTCTGCGGTTTCTGGTACGGCCTCGGCCAGCCGGTGGTGCTGCCGGATGTCGCCAGCGCCAGCCATAAGCTGCAATGCGCGTCCTACACCCCGTTCGACAAGGACCAGTCGCCCTTCGACCAGCCGTTCAAGTTGCGCCCGGAGCGCATGGACGCCGACCTGGCGCTGCTGGCGACCCGCTTCGAGTGCATCCGCACCTACTCCATGACCGGCCTCGAAGCCCTGCCGGACCTGGCGCGCAAGCACGGCCTGAAGCTAATGATCGGCGCCTGGGTCAACAGCAACCCGGTGGATACCGAAAAAGAGGTCGACCTGCTGATCGCCTCGGCCAATGCCAACCCGGACGTGGTGAGCTCGGTGATCGTCGGCAACGAAGCCCTGCTGCGCAAGGAAGTCACCGGCCCGCAACTGGCCAGGCTGATTAACAAGGTCAAGGCTCACGTCAAGCAGCCGGTCACTTACGCGGACGTCTGGGAGTTCTGGCTCAAGCACCCGGAAATCGCGCCGGCGGTGGACTTCCTGACCATCCACCTGCTGCCCTACTGGGAAGACGATCCGTCCAACATCGATGCCGCGCTGAACCATGTGGCGCAGGTGCGCCAGGTGTTCGGCAACAAGTTCGCGCCCAAGGACGTGATGATTGGCGAGACCGGCTGGCCCAGCGAAGGCCGCCAGCGTGAAACCGCCCTGCCGAGCCGGGTCAACGAGGCCAAGTTCATCCGTGGTTTTGTGGTCATGGCCGAACAGAATGGCTGGCATTACAACCTGATCGAAGCCTTCGACCAGCCGTGGAAGCGCGCCAGCGAAGGTGCGGTCGGCGGTTACTGGGGGCTGTTCGATGCCGATCGCCAGGACAAGGGCGTACTCGCCGGGCCGGTGTCGAACCTGCCTTACTGGCCATTGTGGCTGGGCGTGGGCGGGGTGATCTTCGTTGCCACGCTGATTCTCGGTGGCCGGGTCCGCGGCACTCGTGCGGCTCTGGTCCTGCCCCTGCTTGGCGCCCTGGCCGCCTGCTCCATCGGCGCCTGGGGCGAGCTGGCGCGGGTCACCAGCCGCTTTGCCGGGGAATGGTTCTGGGCGGGCCTGCTACTGGCCCTGAACCTGCTGGTACTGGCCCACGCGGCACTGAGCCTGAGCACCCGCGCCGGCTGGCGCCAGCACGCTTTCAACGGCCTGGAAAAACGTGCCGGCTGGCTGCTCGCCGCCGCCGGTTTCGCCGCCGCGGTGATGATGCTGGAGCTGGTGTTCGAGCCGCGTTATCGCAGCTTCCCCAGCGCCGCCCTGCTCCTGCCGGCCCTGGTCTACCTGTGCCGCCCGGTGCGGGTGCCGCGTCGCGAAATCGCCCTGCTGACCTTTATCGTCGGCGCCGGCATCGCCCCCCAGCTGTATCGCGAAGGCCTGGAAAACCAACAGGCCTGGGGCTGGGCCTTGGTCAGCGTGCTGATGGTCGCCGCCCTGTGGCGCAGCTTGCGGGCTCGCAAAGCCTGACAGAAAAAAGGGATGACCATGGTCATCCCTTTTTTATTACCGGCGATTCGCCTCACGCCACCGCGCGAGGCGCCCTTACCAGTCGCAAGGCGCCGATGACGATGGCAAACACCGCCAGGCTGGTGTTGTAGAGCGCCAGCGCCGGAAAGCCGAACAGCAGCGCCAGCACCGCCAGGCCCCAGCCAGAACGGCCCGGCACCACGAAGGCGATCAGGGACGCCGCCAGCGCCGCCCAGCCCATGACCTTGAAGTGGATCAGCAACCCCAGGCTGGAACGCGCCTGGCACTCCCAGCGGCTGGCCTCGTCGACACAGACGCCGACCCATCGAGCGTCCTCCATGAAGCCGTAGCGCACGCCATAACTGGCGGCCAGCCACAACGGCAGAACAACAAGCAGCAGAATCAGGGGAAGACGGCGGGACATGAAGCACTCCGATAAACGAAAACGGCGCCCAGCATAATCGCCCGAGGCCGGTAAGCAAGCTTGTTACATAGATAGCTGTTCAGCAAACAGCGGCAAAGTGTATCGTCTGGCGACTATTACCGCCGATCCGGCCTTGCCCTGCCTTGATCGTTTTTTGTGCCGAGCCATGGCACTTCGGCAGCAACCCGGTGGTCATAGCCTGCGAACTTCACCCGGCACCTTCCTCTACAGGGATTTAGTCATGCTCCGTTCCTTGCGCTTCGCTGCCCTGTTTGGCGGCCTTATTTCGAGTGCGTCCGCGCTCGCGGTCGACATCGATGCCGCCAGCTATGGCTACCCCTTGACCAATCCATTCGAGGCGACCATTGCCACCACTCCACCGGACCTGCGTCCGAAGCTGCCGAGTAACGACGACATCAATCAGGCGGACCGCAGCCTGACCTTGCGCCCCGAGCGCGAGTTCATCCTGCCGGACAACTTCTGGGCCGTGAAGAAGCTCACCTACCGCATCGCCGAGCAGGACCATGCCGCGCCGCTGATCTTCCTCATCGCCGGCACCGGCGCGCGCTATGACAGCAGCCTCAACGAGTACCTGAAGAAGCTCTATTACCAGGCCGGCTACCATGTGGTGCAGCTGTCCTCGCCCACCAGCTTCGACTTCATCAGCGCCGCCTCGCGGTTCGCCACCCCCGGCGTGACCAAGGAAGATGCCGAAGACCTATACCGCGTGATGCAGGCGGTGCGCGCGCAGAACCCGAAACTGCCGGTCACCGACTTCTACCTCACCGGCTACAGCCTCGGTGCCCTGAATGCGGCCTTCGTCAGCAAGCTGGACGAAACCCGACGCAGCTTCAACTTCAAGAAAGTCCTGCTGCTCAACCCGCCGGTCAACCTCTATACCTCCATCACCAACCTCGACAAGCTGGTGCAGACCGAGGTCAAGGGCATCAATAACACCACCACCTTCTACGAGCTGGTACTGAACAAGTTGACCCGCTACTTCCAGCAGAAGGGCTACATCGACCTCAACGATGCCCTGCTCTACGACTTCCAGCAGTCCAAGCAGCACCTGAGCAACGAGCAGATGGCGATGCTGATCGGCACCTCGTTCCGCTTCTCCGCCGCCGACATCGCGTTCACCTCGGACCTGATCAATCGCCGCGGCCTGATCACCCCGCCCAAGTACCCGATCAGCGAAGGCACCAACCTCACGCCGTTCCTCAAGCGCGCCCTGCAATGCGACTTCGACTGCTACCTCACCGAGCAGGTGATTCCGATGTGGCGCGCCCGCACCGACGGCGGCAGCGTGCTGCAACTGATCGACCAGGTGAGCCTGTACGCACTCAAGGATTACCTGCAGGACAGTCCGAAAATCGCCGTGATGCACAACGCCGACGACGTGATCCTCGGCCCGGGCGACCTGGGGTTCCTGCGCAAGACCTTTGGCGACCGGCTGACGGTCTACCCCCATGGCGGCCATTGCGGCAACCTCAACTACCGCGTCAACAGCGACGCCATGCTGGAGTTCTTCCGTGGCTAAACATCTCCTGCTCATCGCTGCGTTGTTCTGCGCAGGCTATGCCAATGCCGACGACGGCCAGACCGCGACACCCGTGGTCGCGGACGGGGACGGCTTCACCCAACCGCTCAAGCGGCTCAAGTTCAACCCAGGCCTGGACCAACGCGAGTTCGAGCGCTCAAGCCTCAATGCGTTGAACGTCTACGACCCGCTGGAATCGTGGAACCGTCGGGTGTACCACTTCAACTACCGCTTCGATCAGTGGGTGTTCCTGCCGGTGGTCGACGGTTATCGCTACATCACCCCGAGCTTCCTGCGCACCGGTGTGAGCAACTTCTTCAACAACCTGGGCGACGTGCCGAACCTGGTCAACAGCCTGCTGCAATTCAAGGGCCAGCGCTCGCTGAATACCACCGCCCGCCTGCTGGTCAACACCACCCTCGGTATCGGCGGTCTCTGGGACCCCGCCACCCGCATGGGCCTGCCACGCCAGAGCGAAGACTTCGGCCAGACCCTGGGCTTCTACGGCGTGCCGGGCGGCGCCTATTTCGTCCTGCCGATACTCGGGCCCTCGAACCTTCGCGATACCGCCGGATTGGCCGTGGATTACACCACCGAATCAGCGATCAACTTCCTCAACGTGTCCGAGGTCAGCTCGAATCACCCGGAACTCTGGGTCCTGCGCGCTATCGACAAGCGCTATCAAACCGGCTTCCGCTACGGCCAGCTGGACTCGCCGTTCGAATACGAGAAAGTCCGCTACGTCTACACCGAATCGCGCAAGCTGCAAATCGCCGAGTGATTCCTCCAGGGCCCTGCCATCCGCGCAGGGCCCTTTTCTTCGCCCCTCCTCTCACCACCTGTACCTTCTCCGGCCCCGGAAAAATCCTCATTGGAATTTCCCAGGCAAGTAGATACGATGCTAATCATTAGCTAGCTATCTATGTGCCTTGCCAATGAAAAGCCTCGCCCTGCGAATCCCCGATTTCTGGTTGGCCGTCCTGGCTCCCAGCCGCAATGACCTGCTGTTCGCCATCAGGAACATGATCGCCGGGGTCATTGCCTTGTACCTGGCCTTTCGCTTCAACCTTGAGCAGCCGCAATGGGCCCTGACCACGGTATTCATCGTCAGCCAGCCCAGCAGCGGCATGGTCCTGGCCAAAGGTGCCTTCCGCCTGCTCGGCACCTTTAGCGGGGCCGTGGCCTCGATCGTGCTGATCGGCCTGTTCGGCCAGGCGCCCCTGCTGTTTCTGCTGGCGATGGCGCTGTGGCTGGCCTTCTGCACTACCGGTGCCTCGCTGCTGCGCAATCACGCCTCCTACGGCTTCGTACTGGCCGGCTACACCGCGGCGATCGTCGCCCTGCCCGCCACCGCACATCCACTGCTGGTGTTCGACCAGGCCGTGGCCCGCTGTTCGGAAATCAGCCTGGGGATCATCTGCGCGGCGATCGCCAGCACCGTGCTCTGGCCGCGCCGGGTCGAACAGGCGTTGGCTACCCAGGGCAAGCTCGCGTGGCAAGCCGGCATACGCGCCGCGGCCTCCGAACTGATCGGCCAGGACCAGCGCAAGGGTCTGCTGGAAGCCCTCGGCAAGCTGGTGGCGGTCGATGCCCAGCGCGATCACGCCTGGTTCGAAGGCCCCCAGGGACGGCGGCGTTCACAGGCCCTGCGGGTGCTCAGTCGCGACTTGCTGAGCCTGCTGCGCGCCGCCCGTGGCGTGGCCCGCCAGCGGCTGATGCTCGACAGCGCGGCGAATGCCAGCGTGGCTCCCCTGATCGAACAGCTGGCCACGGCCCTGGAGCACAGCCACGAGCAAGACATCGCCCAAGTCTCGGCAAGCCTTCAAGAGGCGCTGCAGGACCGCAGTTTGCCTCAGGACGCGCATCTGTGCCTGATGCAACTGGCACAAGTGCCGGTGCTGCTCGAACGCAGTGCCCAAACCCTGCAGGCCGTCGAGCAAGCCCGAGTGCCCCATGGCGCGCCTGGCGCCCTGTCCTGGCACCGTGATATCGAGCAAGGCATTCTCGGCGGCGTGCGCAGCGCCCTGGCGTTTCTCGCCGTGGCCGGCTTCTGGGTAATCTCGGCCTGGCCTTCCGGCCTGGGCGCGGTATCGATCTGCGGGGTGGTGCTGAGCCTGTTCGCCGGCCGGGAAAACCCTTGCGCCTCCAGCCTCAACTTTCTCAAGGGCATCGCCCTGTCGGTGCCGGTCGCCGGCTTCGTCGGCCTGGGATTGCTGCCTGGCTGGGACGGTTTCCCGCTGCTGTGCATGGGCCTGGGGGTGCCGCTGTTTTGCGCCTCGCCGTGCATGAGCAAGCCGCGGATGGCGCCGATCGCCTCGGCGTTCTGCATCTTTTTCATCAACAACGTCGGCCCCGGCAACCTGATGACCTACGACCTGGCCAACTTCCTCAACAAGGCCATGGCCACCCTGGTTGGCGTCGGCATCGCGGTCCTGGTGTTCCGCCTGGTCAGCCTCAACCCCGGCGAACATCACTATCGGCGGATGTTCCGCGCCTCGCTGTTCGACCTGGCGCAACTCACCTCGCGCCCGCTGGAGCAAGCCGAGAGCTGGTTCGGCGGACGCATGGCCGATCGCTTGATCCGCCTGGCGCGCTATTCCGAAAGCCTGCCCCAGGAACGCCGCCAGCACTGGGACAACGGCCTGCTCGGGCTCGACCTGGGCGACGAACTGCTGCAACTGCGCGCCAGCCTGGGCGCGGCGACCGGCGCCCTGGCCATGGAACGCGGGCACTACCTGCTGAGCATCGCCACGCAGCTCAAGTCAGGCGGACCGACACCACGCCGCAGCGATCGACTGGACGTTCCGACCGTCGCCCTGCTCAAGGCCCTGGAACAGGCGCCGCAACTGCCGGAACAGGATCTGGAAATGGCCAGGGCGGCGCTGCTGCAACTGCAATTCACCTGGCACAAATGGTGCCGCCTGACTCGCCATGAACCCGGTGTCGCGGCGGTTACCCCGGGGCAATAAGCAGGCAAAAAAAAACGCCACGCGCCGGTGGCGGCGGGTGGCGGTATAACGCCCTGCGAAAGCCCCTCAGGCTTGCAGCAGCGGGAATAGCGAAATCACCAGCAGCAACGCCATGCCGTAGTTGAACAGGCGCAGCCAGCGCGGGTCGCGCAGGACATTGCGCAGGACGCTGCCGAACCCGGCCCAGACCCCGACGCTCGGCGCGTTGATCAAGGCAAACAGGCTGGCGATCACCACCACGTTGAAAAAGTAGCCCTGCAACGGCGTGTAGGTGCTGATGGCCCCCAGCGCCATGACCCAGGCCTTGGGGTTGACCCACTGGAACGCCGCGGCGCCCCAGAACCCCAGCGGCCGGCCCTTGCCGTCGACTTCCTGGGACACCGGCCCGGAACGGGCGATATTCCAGGCCAGGTACAGCAGATAGGCCGCACCGACGTAGCGCAGCACCTTGTACAGCACCGGGTAGGCCTCGAACACCGCGCCCAGGCCCAGGCCGACGGCCAGCACCAGCACCAGGAACCCCGAACTGATCCCGAGGATATGCGGCACCGTGCGGCGGAATCCGAAATTCACGCCCGAGGCCAGCAGCATGGTGTTGTTCGGTCCGGGGGTTACCGAGGTGACAAAGGCAAACAAGGCGAAAGCCAACAACAAGTCGATCGACAACGGCATACAGTCATCCTGAGAAGTACATGCTCCGAACAGAGCCCTGAGTCATTGTTTTCGCCCCGGCGATACCCACGGGCGAGGCTTATCCACGCTTACAGCAAGGACCCGATGAAGCCCGCGGCGACCATCGCGTAGAACGCGCCGCAGACCAAGCCGAAAGCCTTGCGCGTGCGGACGAAAAACGGCTCCGCCGAACGCGCGGAAAAGGCCAGGGCATAGGCGCAGAAAATCACGAAACCGGCGACCGCACAGCTGCCCACCAGCACGAAGCTGGCCCAGGATGGCGCCGTGGCGCTGAGGCCGACGGTGGTCACGGTGAACCAGGTCAGGGCCGCCTTGGGGTTGGTCAGGTGGATGCCCAGCCCTTGCAGGTAGAACCCCAGCGTGCGGCTCTGTTTGGCCCGGGCGCGATTCAGGTTGACCGCACTCGAGCTCAGGGCCCCGCGGATGGATTTGTAGGCCAGCCACAACAGATAGCAGGCGCCGAGGATCTTCAGCCAGACCAGGACCTGGGTGTTGGACATCAGCAAGGCCGAGACGCCCGCGGCCGTCATCGCGCCCCAGCACAACGAACCGGAAATGACCCCGGCCGCCAGCGCCAGCCCCGGGGTACGCCCGTAGCTGAGCGAGGTGTTGGCAATCGCCAGGTTACCCGGGCCAGGGCTGGCGGTTCCGATGACATAAACGGCCATAGCAGCACCAAAGCTCGATAAATCAAACATTTGACGGTCTCTCGTAGAAGTCGCGGGAGCAGGGTTTACCAACCGGGATGCCGCCCCGCGCGGGCCGGCATCCCTCCTCGCTACTTGAAGCAGCGATGATCGGGTTCTTCGGCCCGGATCTTTTCCATCCAGGGTTTGAGTTCGGATTGCTTGTACAGCCGCTCGCCCCAGCGCTCGGGCGAAACCGGCAGCGGACGACCTTGCAGGATGTAGTCGGTCAACAGGTGGATGAACTGCTGCAGGCAATAGGCGCCGACATGCAGGCGCAGCGAAGACGCGGTTTCCGCCGGGGCGATGTTGAAACGCGCGACATGGATGATGTCGCCGCTGTCCACCGAGGGCGCCAGGTGATGGCAGGTCGAGCCGTAGGTTTCGTCCTGGTAGTAGATCGCGTAATGCTGGCTGCCCAGGCCGCGGTACTTGGGCGGCGCCGGGTGCAGGTTGATCGCGCCCTTACGGGCCCTCTGATAGATGCTCGGCGGAAAGATGAAGTCGCCACGATAGGAAATGATCCAGTCGCCTTCCCAGTCTTCCAGGTGATACGGATAGGGGTCGCCCGGGTCCCAACAGAACACTTCCAGGTTGGAAAAAACCGTTTTGGCGAATTCAACGCCGTGATCGCACCAGTCCATGGTGCACACCGACAATAGAACTTTGTCCTTGCATGGTTCGATGGTCTGCATAGTCTTTTCCACTATTGGCTGTTGGTACATTTTGAAAACACCCCCGGTCCGCCCTCCCGCTAACCCCGCTGGCAGGCCTCGACCACCGCCGTGAAGCGCTCGACCATTTCGGCGATTTCCGCCTCGCTGGAGATGAACGGCGGCGCGAACAGCACGTGGTTACCGTGAACACCGTCGGCGGTTCCGCTGCCCGGATAAATCAGCAGCCCCTGTTCCAGCGCCTGCGTCTTGAGACTCGCGGCGTAACGGCCACCACCGCGATAGGGCTCGCGGGTATTCCGGTCCTGAACGAACTCCACGCCGACGAACAGCCCGCGCCCGCGCACATCGCCGACATGCTCGAAGCGCGCCAGGCACTCGCGCAGGCCGTGGCGCAGTTGCTCGCCGCGCAGGCGCACGGCCTGCAGCAGGTTCTCGTCCTCGATGACCCGCTGCACCTCCAGCGCAACGGCGCAGGCCAGCGGATGGTTGACGTGGGTCTGGCCGTTGCCCAGCACCCCGGAGTTGCCCGCCATGGCCTCGTGCACCTGGCTGCTGACCAGCAACGCCGAGATCGGCTGGTAACCGGCCGCCAGGCCTTTGCCGACCGCGACCATGTCCGGCACGATGCCGTCGTCTTCGTAGGCGAAGAACCTGCCGGTACGGCCCATGCCGGCCATCACCTCGTCGAGGATCAGCAGCACGTCGTGGCGCTCGCACACCGCCTTGATCTTGCGGAAGTAACCCGGCACCGGCGGCACCGCGCCGTTGGTGGAGCCGACCACGGTCTCGGCGAAAAACGCCGCGACCCTGTCGCTGCCCAGCGCCCGGATTTTTTCGTCCAGCTCCAGCGCCAGGCGCGTCCCGTACTGCTCGTCGCTTTCATCGGCGCCCTGATGGCGATAGGCATAACAGGGCGAGACGAATTCGGCGGCCCCCAGCAACGGCTCGAATACTCCGCGACGCTGCAGGTTGCCGGATATCGACAAGGTCCCCAGGGTGCTGCCGTGGTAGCTCTGCTGCCGCGAGATAAAGATCGATTTGCCCGGCAGCCCGCGCTCGCACTGATACTGGTAGGCAATTTTCATCGCCAGCTCCATGACCTCGGAGCCGCCGGAGAGAAACTGCGCCTTGGCCAACCCGCCGGAGGCCCCCACCAGCAGGTCCGCCAACTCCTCGGCGGCAGCCGTGGTGAAGCTGCCGGCATGGGCCCAACTGAGCTTTTTCGCCTGCTGCTCGATGGCCGCGGCGATCCGTGGGTGTCCATGTCCCAGGCTGGAAACGGCCACCCCGCCGCACGTGTCGAGGTAGCGTTTGCCCGAGGCATCCTCAAGCCAGACCCCAGCGCCATTGACGGCGAGAATCGGTGAGGCATTCAAGTTCTTGTAGATGACCGTTGACATGGATCCGAGCCCTTGCAGTTATGCGGCCTAACGGGTGTTTTCCGGGTGGTCCCACGCCGTCGAGCCTTGATGGAAACGCTGGCTGAAGCGCGACGAATTGAAAATCCGGCGCGCCCAGCCGATCGGTAGCAACACCACAGCGAACATCAACAACGAAAGCAACCTGAGCATGGCCTTGTCTCCTGAATAAAAAGTGAGTGAGCGATCAGTCCAGCGGAATCTCGTTGCGCCAGTCGACCTCTTCGACGAACTCCGGCTGGGTCGTGCGCTCGAGAATGAAGTTGCCCAGTACCAGCACATCCATCTCGGTGCGCATGAAGCAGGCGTAGGCTTCTTCCGGCTTGCACACGATCGGCTCGCCGCGCACGTTGAACGAGGTGTTGACCAGCACCGAGCAGCCGGTGCGCTTCTTGAAGCTGCGCAGCAGATGAGTGAATGGCGCGTTGTTTTCTTCGGTCACCGTCTGCACCCGTGCCGACAGGTCGACGTGGGTCACCGCCGGCAACTGCGAACGGATCGAATTGATGCTGCCCAGGCCACGTTCGGGGCCACCCGGCTTGCGCGATTCCTCGGTCTTGATCGAGTCGGTGACCTGCGAAACCATCAACATGTACGGGCTCTTCTCGCAGATGTCGAAGTAGACCTGGGCGTCCTCGTCCAGCACCGCCGGGGCAAAGGGCCGGAAGGATTCGCGGTACTTGATCTTCAGGTTCATGGTGCGCTGCATCTCGGGATTGCGTGGATCGCCGAGGATCGAGCGCGCGCCCAGGGCTCGCGGGCCGAACTCCATGCGCCCCTGGAACCAGCCGACCACGGCGCCGTCGGCCAGGTGCCGCGCGGTTTCGTCATACAGCTCGGCACCCTCGAAGCGCCGGTACGGATACTGGTTGGCGTCGAGAAACGCCTGGATCTCTTCATCGCCAAAGCCCGGCCCCAACAGGCTGCCGCTCATGGCGTCGAGCTTCTTGCTGCCCAGGTGCGGGCGCCCGGTGCGCTTGACCGAATAGTCCATGGCCGCCCCCAGGGCACAACCGGCGTCACCGGCCGCGGGTTGAATCCAGATCGCGTCGAAACGTCCGGAACGGCTGAGCACACCGTTGGCCACGCAGTTGAGCGCCACGCCACCGGCCAGGCACAGGTTGCGGTAACCGGTCTGCCGCACGGCCGCGGTGGCCAGCCCCAGCACCACTTCCTCGGTCACCTGCTGTACCGAGGCCGCCAGGTCGCATTCGCGCTGGGTGATCGGGCTCTCCGGCTTGCGCACCGGACCGCCGAACAAATCCTCGAACGCCTCGCCGACCATGCGCTCGCCACGCAGGTACTCGAAGTACTTCATGTTCAGGGTGAAGGAGCCGTCGGCGCGGATGTTGATCAGTTCCTTACGGATCTTGTCGGCATAGATCGGACGGCCGTAGGGTGCCAGGCCCATGAGCTTGTACTCGCCGGAGTCGACCTTGAAGCCGCAGTAGTAGGTGAACGCCGAGTAGAACAGGCCGACCGAGTGCGGATAGGAAATCGAGTTCATCAGGTCGAGCTTGGAACCGTCGCCCTTCCAGATCGTGGTCGAATGCCATTCGCCGATGCCGTCGATGCACAGCACCGCCGCCTGCTCGAACGGCGACGGGAAAAACGCCGCCGCGGCATGGGAACGGTGGTGCTGCGAGGCGATGGTGAGCGGGCCGGTACCACGTCCCAGTTCCTCGAGTTTCTCGTCGATGAACTTGAGCACATTGAGCTTCCAGCGGATCCATTCCGGCATGGTGCTGATGAAGGTGCGCGCGCCGCTGATGCCGCCACTGGCGAAGGAGGAAATCATCCGCGAGAACTTTTCCTGCGGGTCTTCGTAGTAGACCACCGCGGTCAGCTCATCGAGGCCGATACCCTCGGCGTCCAGGCAGTACTTGATGGCATTGGCCGGAAACGCCGCGTCGTGCCGCACCCGCGTGAAGCGCTCTTCCTGGGCCGCCGCCACCGGCACCCCGTCCTTCACCAGCGCTGCTGCGCTGTCGTGATAGAACGCCGAAATCCCTAATACGTAAGTAGCCATTTAAACGCTCATCCTCATAGCTTCATGCCAATCCATGGAAATTCCCTGTGTCTGTGCACAGTCCGTCATCCGTGCAACCAACTTGAGACCGGCAGGCTTTTTAATGCCGGAATCAACGACACCACCAACAACACACTCATTGAAATATTGAACAGCCGCAGCCGGTTCGGCTCGCTGAGAAAGCGCCGCAAATAACGTCCGAACAACACCCAGACCATCGAACAGGGCGAGCCGAAGAGAAAGAAGATCAACGCGATCAGCAGGATCTGCGCACTGTAGGAACCGACCGGCGTGGTGTAGGCCAGGACCGCGCCCACCGCCATGATCCAGGCCTTGGGGTTGACCCACTGGAACAGCGCCGCGCCGGTAAAGCCCAGCGGGCGCCCGCCCTGGTCGTCGAGATCGACCGTGGGCGCGGTGGCGATCCGATAGGCCAGGTACAGCATGTACAGGGCACCGACCACCTGCAGGATGTCGTGCAGGCTGGGATAACGATGGAATACCGCGCCGGCGCCGAGCCCCACCGCGATCAGCATCAGTGGAAAGCCGATGTTGATGCCCGCGACGTGGCGCAGGGTGCGGCTGATGCCGAAGTTGACCCCGGAGGACATCAGCATCACGTTGTTCGGCCCCGGCGTCACGCAGGTGGAAATCGCGAACAGGATGACGGCGTAGTAGTCCAGATTCTGCATGCCCCAGGCTCCGCTCAACGATAGTCTTCAAGGGTGCCGCGGCGACGAATGTCGACCGACACGCAATGGAAGCCGCCACTGAGGCTGCGGGCATGGCGCATTTTCAGCGGCGCCACATCGATACCGTGCTTTTCCAGGGCGCGAATCAGCGGCACCTGCTGGTCGTTGATCACCGCCAGCGCCGGGTTGACCATGATGAAGTTCATGCCCTGCCAGATCGATGCGCGCGGGTAGGACCAGCAATAGCCGGTGTCGACCATTTCCGGCGCCCAGATGATGTCCCAGTTCTTGAACAGCGCCGGCACCTGGTCCTTGCGGATCCGCTCCGGACACAGCACCACCAGCCCCGGGCGGACCACGGTGATGGTGGTATCCAGGTGCGTGCCGTCGTACACGCCGCTCACCGGGTGCACCCGGTAACGCTCGCCCAGCACCCGCTGCAACCACTGGCAGCCTAGTTCGTTGCCGCTGCGGGAAACCAGATAGAGGATGTCCTCGCCGATGCGGATCACGTTGGCGGCGTCGAAGATCGGCTCGTCATTGGCAATGATCGAGCCGTCCTTGGGGTTGATCCGGTAGGTGCTGTCCAGCAGTTGCGGCTTGGGCGCAGAGATCCAGTTGGAGCCGCTGGCAAAGTATTCGGCCAGGTGGCGACGATAGGCGAACGGCTCCAGGTAACGGCTGCGCAACGCCATCGGCGCCTCGATGATGGTCTGGCCGATGGGCAGCAGCACATCCCGCGGGCAATAGTTATATTCGCCGTCGGTTTTCCAGGCTGGGGTGCCGAATACCGCTCGATGATCAGTGATGTCCGGGCGCCGCACTATGACCCCGTGGGAACGCAGGAAGGCGGCAAAGGCGTCCAGGTCCTCGCTGGCCTCCTCGATGACCTGCTGCGGATAGGGGCCGGATGGAATCTCCTCGATGTAATCGTGCTGCTCGCTGTAGTCCAGGGCGAACAGCCCGCGATCAGGTCGCGGCACCTGTGCGCCCTGGGCGACGCCGACGATCATTTCTTCCAGCGGATCCCACTCGTTGTGCACATTGACCAGAGACATGGATACTCCTTGATGTTCAGGCCGTTACGCCCAGCGGCGCGGCAGGGACAATAGGTTCGTGATGGAACAGCGCCTGGTCCTCGCCCCGCGTCTTGCTCCGGGGCAGCACCGCGCCCGCGGAGCCGATACCCAGGCGCCGCAACCAGGACGTCAGGCGGTCCGGCTGCGGTGCCAGGGACTCGTAGCCGACGCGGACCCGCTGCCAGTGTTCTGCCAGTTCCGCCGGTTTCGAGGCGGCGACCTGGCGCATGTAGGCGTCGATGGCGTCCACCGCCCAGGCCGAATGCCCGGTGGAGACGTTATCGATGGTGTTGTGCAGGTCGACGAACGCGGTGCTGAAGCCGTAGTGCCTGAGGAAGCGCCGGGCCGAGCGATAGCTGCCGCCCACCCCCGACAGCTCCATCGCCAGGTTCATGCCGAGGATTTCCGGCATGAAGGTCACCGGCAACTTGCCCAGGCACAGCCAGTAGACCGGCAAGCGGAACGACGCCTCGCGCAGCCGCTCATCCTCGGCGAACTCGCGGGCACCGGTGGGCGCCAGCTCCAGGCCCATCTGGCGCAGGCCGTCGCGGTAGATTTTCGGATGGTTCAACGCATAGGAGCCGTTACCCAGCTCATCCCAATAGGTCTGGAACAGCGCGTAACCGACATGGGACGAGGCCAGCGTCAGGTCGGTGAAACCCTGGAGCCAGGCGCCGTCGATCAGGGTCAGCGGTGCCAGTTGCAGGGTGGAGTCGACGATTTCTTCGCGCGACGGCATGGCCGCCGGGTCGCTTTCTTCGAACTCCTGGCCGTGGCGGTCGTGCTTGTCCAGCAACCATTCGCGCAAGACGCCAACATTCCAGGCTTCAGGCAAAGTGCGTTCGGAGCTTTGCAGCGAGCGCCGCGACTGTTCCAGCCAACGGGTCACATAAGCCTGGGCAAAAGCCTGGGTGCGCGGCGCCAGCGCCCTGCCCTGCAAGACGAAATAGGCCTCGCGCAAGCTCTTGGGCCACTGGCCCTGCTCTTGAATATCCTCGCCCAGCACCTGCCGAACCACCGCATTGCAAGGGGTTGGCGCTGGTGCTTCGGCAACTTCCGCGCGCTGGATCGGGCCGGACAGGCCATCGATCCACTTGCGGATGACGCTCAGGTCGGCCTCGCTGAAAATCCGGAACATGCGCCCGTTCGGCGCGACCAGTGTATTGACCAGCAGGCTCTTCTCGGCATTGCCCGGCACGATCAGGCGGCTGCGCGAAAGCATTTCCAGCAGCGGCACGGGGTCGACCTGGGCCTCACGCAGCCACTGCGCCAGGCTGCGGCCTTCCATCTTGTAATCCTGGTGATAGACCGCGCCGGCCCGGGCCATGCGCTGGATCATCTTGCCCATCAGGCGCTCGGGCGATACCGCGGCCCGACAGTGCGCCAGCAATCGTTCGTTGAAGGTTTTCAGGGCCGCGAACAACCATTGGGCGCCCGCCTCCAGTTGCAGGCGGCGCAGGCTGCCCTGGCTGGCGACCTGCTCGCAGACCCACTGGGAGATTTCCAGCGCCGAACTGTCGCCCGCGCTTTCATCCAGCTGGTTCAGGTCGAGCCGGCGGACGTCCAGCACGGACCACCATGGGCTCAGCCCCAGGGCACGCCAGGCATAATCGATGCCGCACAGGGTGTCGCCAAAAGCATCGCTGCGGCGGCTGACCGCTTGCAGCAATGCGGGTAATTCGAACAGTTCGTCAGGCAGGTCGGGAAGCGTGGAAAGTTCGAACGGCGAAACCGCATAGGCGGTCAGCCCCGACTGTACCAACAGCGACTTGAAGTGATCGGCGCGCGATGCCAGGGGCCGCCCGACGCCCACGTCGTGGGCCAGCAACTCCATGAGCTTGAGCTGCGCGCTGTCCTCGAAGACCCCGGGGGCGCTCATGCCTTGCAACCAGCAGCCCAATACCGAGGCCAGTGGCGCCGAGTGCGCCAGCAGCGCCTCGGCGAATTCCCGTTGGTTGCCCAGCTCCGCGGCCTGGCTGGCCAGTTCGCGGTAAGCCCGGGCCTGCTCGTCACGCCAGTGCTCGATCTGTACCCGCAACCCGGCCAGGCCACCCGCACCGGCTTCACACGGTGCGGCCAGGCCCATCAGGCGCCGAATACTGACATCCCCCAGAAAGCTCTCGGGATTGCTGACTGATCGATAAAACTGGCGCCACATACTGTTTACTTCCCTTCCAGGTTGGAGACCGAGGCAATCCATTGCCGGCCCTCAGTCATCGGCAAGCAATGACGTCGGGTGTCGAGATCAGAACATCGGGTAGATCGACGAATCCGGCTTCTTCTTTTTCTTCTTGCCGAACAGGCGTTGGAACAAGCTCTTGATGTAACTCATGGCAGACTCCTTTAAAGAACATCGAGGATGATTTTCGAGACGAAATCGTTCCCCTGGTCGGTGAAATGAATACGGTCGACGAACAACCACTGTTCAGGCCGCAGGGCCTCGGACAGCAGCGGTGTAATGTTCACGAAACGCACGCCCATCTTCTGTGCGCCCTCGCGCAGGCGGGCGGCATAGGCCTCGCAGACGCTGGGTTGCAGGATGTCGCCATAGACCTCGCTGAAACTGCCGGCGCGATCCAGCTCGGCGAACAGCTGTTCTTCCTCGTCGCAACCCTTTTCCCGGACCCAGCCGGCCAGCGGCTGCAGAATGAAGGTCAGCTTGGCGCCCATGTCGGCCGCCAGTGCGCGCCAGGTATCCAGGTGACGCAGGGTCAGGTCGGCGGCGTAGTCGATCTGCTCTTCCATGGTCGGTGGCGGCTCGGGCGCCGGCTCTTCCTGTTCCTTGCCGAGCAAGGCGCGGAACATGCCGCGCTTGGGGGCCTGAGTCTCCGGACGCATGGCGTCGAAGAACTGATTGCAGTTGAAGAAAGCACCGTGTTCGCCACGGCTGCTGCGTGGCTGGCGGGCCAGCCCCAGGTTGTTGAACCCGGAAAACAGCACGATCTCGTCGACCTTGGGCAGCAAATGACGATAAAGGGTGAAAAGCGTCAGTTCCTGGGTCGAGTTGAAGCTGCGTCCGCCGAAGTTGATCCAGGGTTTGCTGTCCGGATCGTTCTCGGCCAGGCGCGAAGGCAGCGTCCAGGCATCCGAGCTGGCACCGATGCCAAACACGGTCGAGCTACCGGCCAGCACCCGCACGCTCTTGGCGTGGCGGCTGTTGGCCACCGAATACTGTATGCCCAGCAACTCCGAATAGCGGAAGCCCGAGGCATCTGTATTGACCACCTCCGAACGGTGGTCGGTAGGATGGAAATACATCAAATAAGGAAGCCAGCGAACCTCACCACCGTCGGTGAATTTCTGCTCGTACTCAGCCATCTGCGGAGTCAGTTTGATCCTTGCCGTCATTACCCTGCTCTTCCTTGAGAAGTCATCGTCTAAAGTAGCCTGAGGGGGAAGCCCGTTACACGTTGCCCGGGGGGACTCTGAATTGCGCCGCAACTGTATTTAAGAACAACCAGTACAGCGCGATGCGGGCCATCTTCCCAAAGGCAACCACTGTCTTATAGGTACACGACGGATGATTTTTCTCAGTACAGATTGCCTTTTCGCCCTGAAAAATTTTCAAAAAAAGTGAAATCTGTAACTTTTTATACGACAGATGAGTCGCTACAGTCCCCCGCATGACTCGATACCTGAATCTCGCCGAATACATCAGCAGCCGCATTGAGCAGGGGTTATACGGGCCGGGGGAGCGTCTGCCTTCGGTGCGAGCCCTGAGCCTCGAGCACGGCGTCAGCCTCACCACCGTGCAACAGGCCTATCGGGTTCTGGAAAGCTCGGGACTGGCTATCCCCAAGCCCAAGTCGGGCTATTTCGTCCCGGCCGGCCGGCGCTTGCCGGAGCTGCCGAAGATGGGACGGCCGTCGTTGCGGCCTGTGGATATTTCCCAGTGGGACCTGGTGCAGGAACTGATGCGCCAGGAGCAGAACGCCAATGCCATTCAACTGGGTTGCGGCATGCCCGACACCACTGCGCCGACCCTCAAGCCGCTGCTGACCGCCCTGGCGCGGATCAGCCGGCGCAGCGACAGCCCTAGCCTGCAATACAACCACCTGCAAGGTGTACTGAGCCTGCGCGAGCAGATTGCCCGCCTCGGCGTCGACTCCGGTTGCCGCCTGACGCCCGCGGAAATCGTCGTCACCAGCGGCTGCCAGGAAGCCCTGTCCATCGCCATCCGCGCCCTGTGCGAACCCGGCGACATCGTGGCCATCGCCTCCCCCTGCTTCCACGGCATCATCCAGCTGCTCAAGGCCGCCGGCCTCAAGGCCCTGGAGATTCCCACCGACCCGGTCACCGGCATCAGCCTGGAGGCCATGGAAATGGCCCTGGAACAATGGCCGATCAAGGCCATCCAGCTCACGCCCAATTGCAACAACCCGCTGGGCTACATCATGCCGGACGACCGCAAGCGCGCGATGATCCGCCTGGCCCAGCGCTACGACGTGCCGATCATCGAAGACGATATCTATGGCGACCTGGCGTTCCGCTACCCGCGGCCGCGCACCCTGAAGTCATTCGATGACGACGGGCGCGTGCTGCTGTGCAGTTCGTTCTCGAAAACCCTGGCGCCAGGACTGAGGATCGGCTGGATCGCCCCGGGGCGTTACCTGCCGCAAGTGCTGCACATGAAATACGTCGGCTCCGGCACCACCGCGACCCAGCCGCAGCTGGCGGTGGCCGAGTTCATTGCCAAGGGTCACTACCTGCCGCACCTGCGGCGGATGCGCAAACAGTACCAGCGCCATCGCGACCTGATGACCGAGTGGGTCAGCCGCTATCTGCCGGAAGGCACCCGGGTCAGCAAACCCCAGGGCGGCTTCACCTTGTGGGTGGAGCTGCCGGACGAGTTCGACACCTACACCCTGAACCGGCTGCTGGAAGCCGAGGACATCCAGATCGCCAACGGCAATATCTTTTCCGCGGCCGGCAAGTACCGCAATTGCCTCAGGCTGAACTTTGCCGGTACGCCCAACCGCAAGATCGAACAGGCGATCATCAAGATCGGCCTGGCGGTCGCGCAACTGCTCCCCGCCTGACACCCCTCGCGCCTGCCCCTCGCCGCCGTGGCGAGGGGCATCAGCGGATCAGGCCCTGGCCGCGCGCCACAGCTTGCCGCCCAGCGACACCACGACCAGTACCGCAGCACCGGCGATGATGCCGGCCACGGCATTGAGCAGCGTCGGCATGATCAGCGAAAACCCGCCAACCGCCTCGGCCGTGTGCGCGGTGACAGTCTCGATCCAGTGATGCACCGCCGGCACGCCATGGGTCAGGATGCCGCCGCCGACCATGAACATGGCCGCGGTGCCGATCACCGAGAGGCTTTTCATCATGTAGGGCGCCGCGCGCAGGATCGCGCCACCGATGTTTTTCGCCACCTGGCCCGGCTTCTGCGTCAGCCACAGGCCAAGGTCGTCGAGCTTGACGATGCCGCCCACCAGGCCATACACACCGACAGTCATGACGATGGCGATGCCCGAAAGCACCACCACCTGCTGCATCAACGGCGCGTCGGCGACGGTGCCCAGGGTAATGGCGATGATCTCGGCCGAGAGAATGAAGTCGGTGCGGATCGCGCCCTTGATCTTGGTCTTCTCGAAGGCCACCAGATCGGTGGCCGGGTCCGCCACGGCCTCGATCAGTTGCTGGTGCTCGGCCTGATCCTCGGCCTTGCTGTGGAGAAATGTGTGGGCGAGCTTTTCAAAGCCCTCGAAGCACAGGTAGGCGCCGCCGAGCATCAGCAACGGCGTCACCAGCCAGGGTGCGAACGCGCTGATGGCCAGCGCCGCGGGCACCAGGATCAGCTTGTTCAGGAACGAGCCCTTGGCCACCGCCCAGACCACCGGCAATTCGCGCTCGGCGCGTACCCCGGAGACCTGCTGGGCATTGAGCGCGAGGTCGTCCCCCAGCACCCCGGCGGTCTTCTTCGCCGCCATCTTGGTCATCAGCGCCACGTCATCGAGTACCGCGGCAATATCGTCGATCAGCACCAGCAAACTGCTTCCGGCCATGGATCAGGGTTCCTTGAGGTCATAAATGTTGCGAAGCATAGCGCGCCACGGGGTCTGGCGGGGCATTCTTGAGCCTCGCGCAAGGCCGGTGCTACCATGCGCAACCGCCCGAACAGGCAAGGAATCACCTGGTTTATGAGCACCATCCGCGAGCGCAACAAAGAACTGATCCTGCGTGCCGCCAGTGAAGAGTTTGCCGACAAAGGCTTCGCTGCGACCAAAACCAGCGATATCGCGGCCAAGGCAGGATTGCCCAAACCCAACGTCTACTACTACTTCAAATCCAAGGAAAACCTCTACCGCGAGGTCCTGGAAAGCATCATCGAGCCGATCCTCCAGGCTTCGACCCCGTTCAACGCCGACGGCGTGCCCAGTGAAGTGCTGAGCGGCTACATCCGCTCGAAGATCCGCATCTCCCGCGACCTGCCCTTCGCCTCCAAAGTATTCGCCAGCGAGATCATGCACGGCGCTCCGCACCTGAGCCCGGACCAGGTCGAGCAGCTCAACGCCCAGGCCAAGCACAATATCGATTGCATCCAGACCTGGATCGATCGTGGCCAGATCGCCCCCATCGACCCGCACCACCTGATGTTCAGCATCTGGGCCGCGACCCAGACCTATGCCGACTTCGACTGGCAGATCTCGGTGGTGACCGGCAAGGCCAAGCTGGACGAGTCCGATTACGAAGCCGCCGCCCAGACCATCATCCGCCTGGTGCTCAAGGGCTGCGAAGCAGACAAGTAAGCCAGCTCCTGTAGCCGCTGCCGCAGGCTGCGATCGCACACAACGTGTGCGCAAGATCTGAAGATCGCTGAAGGCCTTCGGCCTTATCGCAGCCTGCGGCAGCGGCTACACGGCTACACGGCTACAGATCATGCGCTCACGCCCGCATCCGCCAGTAAGCCCTGCGCCTCGATGGCGCTGATCGCGCATTGCTCGTCAATGTCCGAGGTGTCGCCGCTGATGCCGATCGCCCCCACCACCACCCCCTGCTGATCACGAATCAACACCCCACCCGGTGCCGGCACCACGCTGCCCTGCCCCAGGCTGTTGAGCGCGGCAATGAACGCCGGCCGCTGCTGCGCATCCAGCGCCAGCAGGCGCGAGCCCTTGCCCAGGGCGATCGCGCCCCAGGCCTTGCCGATAGCGATCTGTGGCCGCAGCAGGCTAGCCCCGTCTTCGCGCTGCAAGGTCACCAGATGCCCGCCGGCGTCGAGTACCGCGATGGTCAAGGGTGCCGCGCTGATCTCGCGGCCGAAGGCCAGGGCCTTGCCGGCCAGGCTGACTGCAACGTTCAAGGTTAAAGCGCTCATGGGTGCCGTCCTTATTTTGTTATTGGGAAAAATCTGGGTGTTCCGATAAGAAGATCGATACAACAAATAGAACACAACAAACTTTGTTTTTGTATACAATAATCTTCGCAAATCCCTGCTTCCGACGAAAAGCTGCCTGTTTACCGGCACCGGACGAACGCACCCCAGCGCTAGAGAAAATGGATTGACCTGCGACGCTCGCCGTGAATACACTCTGCGCAAAGCCACTTGTATACAATTACAAAACGTAAGAGGCACAAAACCATGAGCAAAATGAGAGCAATCGAAGCCGCCGTTCTGGTGATGCGCCGTGAAGGGGTCGATACCGCTTTTGGCATCCCGGGTGCAGCCATCAACCCGCTGTACTCCGCCCTGCAAAAGGTCGGCGGCATCGATCACGTCCTCGCTCGCCACGTCGAAGGCGCCTCGCACATGGCCGAGGGTTACACCCGCACCAAGGCCGGCAACATCGGCGTGTGTATCGGTACTTCCGGCCCTGCCGGCACCGACATGGTCACTGGCCTGTACAGCGCCTCGGCCGACTCGATCCCGATTCTCTGCATCACCGGCCAGGCCCCGCGTGCCCGCCTGCACAAGGAAGACTTCCAGGCCGTCGACATCACCAGCATCGTCAAGCCGGTGACCAAATGGGCGACCACCGTCCTGGAACCGGGCCAGGTGCCCTACGCCTTCCAGAAAGCCTTTTATGAAATGCGCTCCGGCCGCCCCGGCCCGGTGCTGATCGACCTGCCGTTCGACGTGCAGATGGCCGAGATCGAATTCGACATCGACGCCTACCAGCCGCTGCCACTGGCCTTGCCGTCGGCGACCCGGGTCCAGGTCGAAAAGGCCCTGGCCCTGCTGGATCAGGCCGAGCGTCCGTTGCTGGTCGCCGGCGGCGGCATCATCAATGCCGATGCCAGCGAACTGCTGGTGGAGTTCGCCGAACTGACCGGCATCCCGGTCATCCCGACCCTGATGGGCTGGGGCAGCATTCCCGACGATCACCCGCAGATGGTCGGCATGGTCGGCCTGCAGACCTCCCACCGCTACGGCAACGCCACCCTGCTCAAGTCGGACCTGGTCCTGGGTATCGGCAACCGCTGGGCCAACCGCCACACCGGTTCGGTGGACGTCTACACCGAGGGCCGCAAATTCATCCACGTGGACATCGAGCCGACCCAGATCGGCCGGGTGTTCACCCCGGACCTGGGTATCGTCTCCGACGCCAGTTCGGCGCTGACCGTGTTCATCGAAGTCGCTCGCGAATGGCAGGCCGCCGGCAAGCTGAAGAACCGCAATGCCTGGCTGCAGGATTGCCAACAACGCAAGTCGAGCCTGCAACGCAAGACCCACTTCGACAACGTGCCGGTCAAGCCGCAGCGCGTGTATGAAGAGATGAACCAGGTGTTCGGCAAGGACACCTGCTACGTCAGCACCATCGGCCTGTCGCAGATTGCCGGCGCACAGTTCCTGCACGTGTACAAGCCACGCCACTGGATCAACTGCGGCCAGGCCGGCCCGCTGGGCTGGACCATTCCGGCGGCGCTGGGGGTGGTCAAGGCCGATCCATCGCGCAAAGTAGTGGCGCTGTCCGGCGACTACGACTTCCAGTTCATGATCGAAGAGCTGGCCGTGGGCGCGCAGTTCAAGCTGCCGTACATCCACGTGGTGGTGAACAACTCCTACCTGGGCCTGATCCGCCAGGCACAGCGCGGTTTCGACATGGACTACTGCGTGCAGCTGTCCTTCGACAACCTCAACGCCCCGGAACTCAACGGCTACGGTGTGGACCACGTCGCGGTCGCCGAGGGCCTGGGCTGCAAGGCGCTGCGGGTATTCGAGCCGTCGGGCATCCAGCCGGCCCTGCGCCAGGCCCAGGAAATGCTCCAGCAGTTCAAGGTGCCGGTGATCGTCGAGATCATCCTGGAGCGTGTCACCAACATCTCCATGGGCACCGAGATCAACGCGGTCAACGAATTCGAAGACCTGGCGCTGGTCGGCAACGACGCCCCGACCGCGATTTCCCTGCTCGACTGACCCCCTCTGTAGCCGCTGCCGCAGGCTGCGATCGCATCCGCGGGATGCGCAAGATCTCAGGATCGTCGAAGGCCTTCGGCCTTGTCGCAGCCTGCGGCAGCGGCTACAGAGCCCCCTTTTCACAGGAGACCACCATGCCGCGTTTTGCCGCCAACCTGTCCATGCTGTTCACCGAACAGGACTTCCTCGCCCGCTTCAAGGCCGCCGCCGAGGCTGGCTTCAGTGGTGTCGAATACCTGTTCCCCTACGAATTCAGCTCCGCCGAGATCAAGGCGCAACTCGACGCCCACGGCCTGACCCAAGTGCTGTTCAACCTGCCTGCGGGCGATTGGGGGAAAGGCGAGCGCGGTATCGCCTGCCTGCCGGACCGGGTCGAAGAGTTCCGCGCCGGGGTCGACCTGGCCATCGCCTACGCCCAGGTGCTGGGCAACACCCAGATCAACTGCCTGGCCGGCATTCGTCCGCAAGGTTTCGACGATGCCACGGTGGAAAAGACCTTCGTCGCCAACCTCAAGTACGCCGCCGAAAAACTCCAGGCCGCGGGCATCAAGCTGGTGATGGAAGCGATCAACACCCGCGACATCCCGGGCTTCTACCTGAACAACACGGCCCAGGCCCTGTCGATTCGCGAGCAGGTCGGCAGCAGCAACCTGTACCTGCAATACGACATCTACCACATGCAAATCATGGAGGGCGATCTGGCCCGAACCCTGTCCGGCCACCTGGACGCGATCAACCATGTCCAGCTGGCGGACAACCCGGGGCGTCACGAACCGGGGACCGGCGAGATCAACTACCGCTTCCTGTTCGGGCACCTGGACAAGATCGGCTACCAGGGCTGGGTCGGCTGCGAATACAAGCCGCTGACCACCACCGAAGCGGGCCTGGGCTGGCTCAAGAGCCACAACGCAATCTGATCGAGCAGCGCGTCATCGTTTATCGCGGGCAAGCCGGATCGCCGCCCGCTCGCGCCTACAAGAGCCTGCATTCCTGTAGGAGCGAGGCTTGCCCGCGAGACGGAGGTCTTGGTACCCCGCACCTTATAGAGCAATAACAAGAGAGGATTTTCTCATGGCTAAAATCGGATTCATCGGCACCGGCATCATGGGCCACCCAATGGCCTCCAACCTGCAGAAAGCCGGTCACAGTCTGTTCCTGTCCCAGCACCACGACGCGGCCCCGGCCGACCTGGTCGCCGCCGGCGCGGTCGCCCTGGCCAGCCCCAGGGAAGTGGCCCAGGAAGCCGAATTCATCATCGTCATGGTCCCGGATACCCCGCAGGTCGACGACGTGCTGTTTCGCGCCGACGGCGTGGCGGCGGGCGTCGGCCCGGGCAAGGTGGTGATCGACATGAGTTCGATCTCGCCGACCGCGACCAAGGCCTTCGCCGCCAGGATCAACGAGAAAGGCGCGCAGTACCTGGACGCCCCGGTGTCCGGCGGTGAAGTCGGCGCCAAGGCGGCGACCCTGAGCATCATGGTCGGCGGCGACAGCCAGGCCTTCGAGCGCGCCCTGCCGCTGTTCCAGGCCATGGGCAAGAACATCACCCTGGTCGGCGGCAAGGGCGACGGCCAGACCGCCAAGGTGGCGAACCAGATCATCGTCGCCCTAAATATCCAGGCGGTGGCCGAGGCCCTGCTGTTCGCCGCGAAAAACGGCGCCGATCCGGCCAAGGTGCGCGAGGCGCTGATGGGCGGCTTCGCTTCCTCGAAGATCCTCGAGGTGCACGGCGAGCGCATGATCAAGGGCACCTTCGACCCGGGCTTCCGTATCAGCCTGCACCAGAAGGACCTGAACCTGGCCCTGCAAGGCGCCAAGGAGCTGAACATCAACCTGCCCAACACCGCCAACGCCCAGCAAGTGTTCAGCACCTGCGCGGCCATCGGCGGCAGCAACTGGGACCACTCGGCGCTGATCAAGGGCCTGGAACACATGGCCAACTTCTCGATCCGCGACCAGTAAGAGAACGCCAGGAAATCCCCTGTAGCCGCTGCCGAAGGCTGCGCTCGCCTGCGCAGCAGGCGTGCACTTGCACATCGCAGGAAGGTTCTTCGAACCTTATCGCAGCCTGCGGCAGCGGCTACAGGTTGCGTTACAGCCACACCTCGAATAACAAGAAATCCGGGAGCCCGCCATGTCGGTCGATCCGCAACAATTCCTCCGTGAGCTGTTCGCCACAGCCATCGACGCCGCCCACCCGCAGCACGTCCTCGAAGCCCATTTGCCCAGCGACCGCAGCGGCCGGGTGATCGTCATCGGTGCCGGCAAGGCCGCCGCGGCCATGGCCCAGGTGGTCGAACGCTGCTGGTTGGGTGAAGTCAGCGGGCTGGTCGTCACCCGCTACGGCCACGGCGCCCCCTGCGAAAAAATCGAAGTGGTCGAAGCCGCCCATCCGGTGCCCGATGCCGCCGGCCTGGCCGTGGCCAAGCGCGTGCTGGAGCTGGTCAGCGACCTGTCGGAACAGGACCGGGTGATCTTCCTCCTGTCCGGCGGCGGTTCCGCGCTGCTGGCCCTGCCCGCCGCGGGCATCAGCCTGGCGGACAAGCAGTCGATCAACAAGGCCCTGCTCAAGTCCGGCGCCACCATCGGCGAGATGAACTGCGTGCGCAAACACCTCTCGGCGATCAAGGGCGGCCGCCTGGCCAAGGCCTGCTGGCCGGCCACCGTCTACACCTACGCGATTTCCGATGTACCGGGCGACCTGGCCACGGTCATCGCTTCCGGCCCCACCGTGGCCGACCCCAGCACCTCGGCCGAGGCCCTGGCGATCCTCAAGCGGTATGCCATCGAAGTACCGGCGGCGGTGCGCACCTGGCTGCAAAGCCCGGAGTCGGAAACCGTCAAGCCCGGCGACCCGAACCTGGCCCGCAGTCACTTCCAGCTGATCGCCCGGCCGCAGCAGTCGCTGGAGGCCGCCGCGGTGAAAGCCCGCCAGGCCGGTTTCAGCCCGCTGATCCTCGGCGACCTGGAAGGCGAGGCCCGCGAGGTGGCCAAGGTCCACGCCGGCATCGCCCGCCAGGTGGTGCTGCATGGCCAGCCGCTGGCGGCGCCTTGCGTGATCCTCTCCGGCGGTGAAACCACGGTCACCGTGCGCGGCAATGGCCGCGGCGGGCGCAATGCCGAGTTCCTCCTGAGCCTCACCGACAGCCTCAAGGGCCTGCCCGGCGTCTACGCCCTGGCCGGCGACACCGACGGCATCGACGGCTCCGAAGACAACGCCGGCGCCATCATGGCCCCGGACAGCCATGCCCGCGCCGCCGCCCTGGGCCTGAGTGCCAGCGACGAGCTGGACAACAACAACGGCTATGGCTACTTCGCGGCCCTGGACGGGTTGATCGTCACCGAACCAACCCGCACCAACGTCAACGACTTCCGCGCTATCCTGATCCTCGAGAGCCCCCAACATGACGCCTGACAAAAAGGTCAAAATCCTCGCCACCCTCGGCCCGGCCATCGACGGCATCGACGATATCCGCGAGCTGGTGCAGGCCGGGGTGAATATCTTTCGCCTCAATTTCAGCCACGGTGACCACGCCGATCACGCCCAGCGTTACCAGTGGATCCGCGAAGTCGAAAAGCAGCTGAACTACCCGCTGGGCATCCTCATGGACCTGCAAGGCCCGAAACTGCGGGTCGGCACGTTCGCCGAAGGCAAGGTCCAGCTGCACCGTGGCCAGGCCCTGCGCCTGGACCTGGATAGCACCCCGGGCGACCAGCGCCGGGTCAACCTGCCCCACCCGGAAATCCTCAAAGCCCTGGAGCCGGGCATGGACCTGCTGCTGGACGATGGCAAGCTGCGCCTGCGGGTCATCGCCAAACACGCCGACGCCATCGACACCACGGTGCTCAACGGCGGCGAGCTGTCGGACCGCAAAGGCGTCAACGTCCCGCAGGCGGTGCTCGACCTCAGCCCGCTGACCGCCAAGGATCGCCGCGACCTGGAGTTCGGCCTGGAGCTGGGGGTGGACTGGGTCGCCCTGTCGTTCGTGCAGCGCCCCGAGGACATTCGCGAAGCCCGCGCGCTGATCGGCGACAAGGCGTTCCTGATGGCCAAGATCGAGAAACCCTCGGCGGTCACCCAACTGCGCGAGATCGCCGAACTGAGCGACGCGATCATGGTGGCCCGTGGCGACCTGGGCGTCGAAGTGCCGGCCGAAAGCGTGCCGCAGATCCAGAAGAACATCATCGGCACCTGCCGCCAGCTGGGTAAACCGGTGGTGGTGGCCACGCAGATGCTCGAATCCATGCGCTTCTCCCCTGCCCCGACCCGGGCCGAGGTCACGGACGTGGCCAACGCGGTGGCCGAAGGCGCCGACGCGGTGATGCTCTCGGCGGAAACCGCCTCCGGCGAATACCCGCTGGAAGCGGTGCAGATGATGAGCAAGATCATCCGCCAGGTGGAAAGCGGCCCCGACTACCAGGCCCAGCTCGACGTCAGCCGACCCCAGGCCGAAGCCACGGTGTCCGATGCCATCAGCTGCGCGATCCGCCGTATCAGCAGCATCCTGCCGGTGGCGGTGCTGGTGAACTACAGCGAGTCCGGCAGCTCCAGCCTGCGCGCGGCCCGGGAGCGGCCGGCGGTGCCGATCCTCAACCTGACGCCGAACCTGTCCACCGCGCGCCGCCTGACAGTGGCCTGGGGCGTGCACTCGGTGGTCAACGACCGCCTGCGCCAGGTCGACGAGGTCTGCTCCACCGCCCTGGAAATCGCCCAGGCGCAAGGCATGGCCCAACGTGGCGACACGCTGTTGATCACCGCCGGCGTGCCGTTCGGCCAGCCGGGCTCGACCAACTCGCTGCGCATCGAAACCCTGATCTGAGCCTGTAGCCGCTGCCGAGCCTGCGAGGCTGCGCTCGAAAACGCAGTCTTCGCCAGGCCCGAGCACTGGACTTGCCTGTGGAACACGGCATTGCCTGATTGATGGCCGCTACGCGCCCGATCGCAGCCTCGCTGTGCTCGGCAGCGGCTACAAGAGCCCATCTTCATGCCTTCAGAACACTTCAACGCGCACTGCCCCGACTGGGCCACCGCCCTGCTCAACGGCTTCAGCCAGATCTTCCTCCAGCGCCATCCGCTGTGCGGCCTGCTGTGCATGCTGGCCATCCTCCTGAGCGCTCCCGCGTTGCTCGGTGGCGCGCTGCTGGGCGGCGTGGCCGGGCTGCTCACCGCGCAGCGCCGGGGCTATGCCAAGGCCGACCGGCAAGCCGGGCTGTTCAGCTACAACGGGGTCTTGCTCGGCCTGCTCCTGAGCCTGCGCTTCGACTGGTCGGTGCTGCTGCCACCGCTGATCATCGCCTGCGGCGGCCTCAGTGCGATCCTCACCCGGCAATGGCTCAAACGCGCCCGCGACCCATACTGCCTACCGGCCTACACCGCGCCCTTCGTCGGCCTCGGCTGGTTGCTGCTGGGCCTGGCCGCGCCACTGCCTGCGGGTGCCGCCGCGCCCTGGGTCGAGCCCGATGCGCTGGCGCTGCTGCAGGCACTGATCCAGGGGCTCGGCCAGGTGATGTTCCTCGAGCATCCGCTGGCCGGGGTGTTGATCGCCCTGGGGTTGCTGCTGGCTGATCGCCGGGCGGCCGCCTGGGCGCTGTTCGGTTCGGCGGCGGGCCTGGGCTTCGCCCTGCTGCAACAGGACCATGCCGATGCCCTGTCGGGCCTTGGCGGCTACAACTGTGCCCTGGTCGCCCTGGCCCTGAGCCAGGACCGCCGCCGATCCTGGCTGGCCCTGCCGGGCATGCTGCTGGCGCTGCTGCTCGCCCCGGGCTTCGCCGCGCTGGGCCTGCCCGTTCTCACCGCGCCCTTTATCCTCGCCTGCTGGCTGGTCCGCGCCGCGCTGCGGGTGCTGCGCCAGGCCGCCATGGACAGCACGCCTTGCGCTACCGGGGCCAATCCCCCTAGGCTTCGCTGACCTTCGATTCAGGCGAACAACATGGACAGCAACACGGACAACAACCGGCATTGGCGCGAGCGTCTCTACGTCATGATTTTCCAGACCGACACCGTGGCCGGTCGACGCTTCGACAGCACCCTGTTGCTGATCATCCTCGCCAGCCTGGTGATCGTGATCCTCGACAGCATCGACGAGGTGCATCAGAACTACGCCAATGTGCTGGCCTATATCGAATGGGGTTTTACCCTGATCTTCGCCATCGAATACGGCCTGCGCCTGTATTGCTCGCCCAAGCCGTTGCGCTACGCCTTCAGTTTCTACGGGCTGGTGGACCTGCTGGCCATCGTGCCGGGGATCCTCGCCCTGTATTACAGCGACGCCCAGTACCTGCTGATCATCCGGGTGATCCGCATGCTGCGCATCTTCCGCGTGCTCAAGCTCAGCCCGTATCTCAAGCAGGCCAACTACCTGATGTCGGCGCTGCGCGGCAGCAAGCAGAAAATCATCGTGTTCCTGCTCAGCGTGTCGACCCTGGTCACGGTGTTCGGCACCCTGATGTATGTGGTCGAGGGACCCGAGCACGGGTTCACCAGTATTCCCAAGGGCATCTACTGGGCCATCGTCACCCTGACCACCGTGGGTTTTGGCGACATCGTGCCGAAGACGCCGCTGGGTCAGGTGATTTCATCGATGGTGATGATCACCGGTTACTCGATCATCGCCGTGCCCACCGGGATCTTCACCGCGGAACTGGCCAATGCCATGCGCGGCGAACAGCTCAAGCACGACTGCCCGGTGTGCAGTAAAAACAACCATGAACACGGCGCCGCGTTCTGCTCGCGGTGTGGCAACGCGCTGTTCCCGAAAGTGGTTCAGAAAAACTGAATAAGCAAAGCAGCTTTTAATCTTTAAAGAGATATACCGCCCCGGCTATAGTCGGCGGCAAAATGCCTTCACTCTCGAATTCACTCTCAACAAAAAGGAATGTGCAGTGAAAAAACTCGTTAGCGCCTCTCTCCTGGCCGCCGGCCTGGCACTGGGCAGCGTCGCCCAGGCCGCCCCGACCCTGCTCAACGTTTCCTACGACGTGATGCGAGACTTCTACAAGGACTACAACACCGCCTTCCAGAAGCACTGGCAGGCCGAGTACAACGAGAACATCACCCTGCAGATGTCCTTCGGCGGCTCCAGCAAACAGGCGCGCTCGGTGATCGACGGCCTACCGGCCGACGTCATCACCATGAACATGGCCACCGACATCAACGCCCTGGCGGACAACGGCAAGCTGGTGCCGGACAACTGGGTGACCCGCCTGCCGAACAACAGCGCACCCTTCACCTCGGCCACCGTGTTCATCGTGCGCAAGGGCAACCCCAAGGCCCTGAAAGACTGGCCGGACCTGCTCAAGGATGGCGTACAGGTGATAGTGCCGAACCCGAAGACCTCGGGTAATGGCCGCTACACCTACCTGTCGGCCTGGGGTTATGTGCTGAAGAACGGCGGCGACGAGAACAAGGCCAAGGATTTCGTCGGCAAGCTGTTCAAGCAGGCACCGGTGCTCGACACCGGCGGTCGCGCCGCCACCACCACCTTCATGACCAACCAGATCGGCGACGTGCTGGTGACCTTCGAGAACGAAGCGGAAATGATCGCCCGCGAATTCGGCCGCGATCAGTTCGAAGTCATCTACCCGAGCGTCTCCGCCGAAGCCGAGCCGCCGGTGTCGGTGGTGGACAAGGTGGTCGACAAGAAAGGCTCGCGCGCCGCGGCCGAGGAATACCTGAAGTACCTGTGGTCGCCGGAAGGCCAGGAAATCGCCGCCAACAACTACCTGCGCCCACGGGACCCGAAAGTCCTGGCCAAGTACACCGACCGTTTCCCGAAAGTCGACTTCCTGTCGGTGGAAAAAACCTTCGGCGACTGGCGTACCGTGCAGAAGACCCACTTCAACGATGGCGGGGTCTTCGACCAGATCTACGGCGGTAAGTAACAACACCTGTAGCCGCTGCCGCAGGCTGCGATAAGGCCGAAGGCCTTCAGCGATCGTCAGATCTTGCGCACACGCTGTGTGCGATCGCAGCCTTCGACAGCGGCTACAGTATTTTGCGGGTCAGGAATCTAAAGCCCGGCGGCAGCTTCGAACAGCACCGCCTTCCCCGCCTGATGCAGCTCAGGCAACATCGCCTCGGCCTCGATCTCGATCTCGATCAGCCACTCGGGCAAGGACAGGCCGCTGACGATGATCCACGAAGACGCCGGCGGCTGCTGGGGGAAACGCTGCAACAGCACCTGGCTGATCTGTTCCTGCTGGTCGCGGGCTGCTTCGGCGATGTAGATCCGCAGCATGACCACGTGGCTCAGGTCGCCACCCGCCGCCGCCAGGACCCGAGCGATATTGTCGAAGCTCTGCTCGGTCTGCTCGCGCAGCCCCGGGCCGACGCAGACCTCGCGCGCGTCGACACCCACCTGGCCGGACAGCAGCAGGCGCCGCCCACCGCGCACCTCCACGGCCTGGCTGAAACCGTACTGCAGGGAATTGAAGACACTGGGCGGATTGTAGACTGATGCGTGCATGGGACCTCCGCTGCGATAGACGACCGCAAACCCTAAACCAAGCCCCTGCACAAGGCCATCCGAAACCAGGTCGTTGAAACACCTGGCAACGTAACCGCCAGCCAGCTACATCGGCGGCGTCACCCCATCCTTGCCGGCGGAGATCGATTGCGCGGTGAGCGTGCCGTCCGCGCTCTGCGAGACGAACATCACCACCTTGACCCCGGCCTTGAGCAGGCTGCGGTCGCCCGGCACCAGGTTGACGATGGGCACGTCGTCCGGCACCAGGATCGTCTGCTGGCCGCCCTTGTAGTTGACGGTCAGGGTCCGGCCGTTGCTCACCACCAGGTCGCCGACGCGGCCATTGGTCATGCTGCTGCCCTTGACCAGATCGAAAGGCCGATGGCCGTCGCCGGTGCCGGCCATCTGCGGTGGAAACACATGGACCTCCAGCGCCTTGAGGCTGCCATCGGCCTGCGGCACGGCGGCCGAACCTATGTAGCTGCCGGGCTTGATGTCCTCGATATTGGCCAGGGTCACGGCGCGGACCTGGGTCTGCGGCGTGAGGTTGATGGTGACGTTCTCGCCGCTGTTGACGTGCACCCGCACCGCGTCGCCGGCGATGCTGGTGATTTCCCCGCGCACGCCGATGCGCATGCCCGGCGCGTCCTGGGCCTGGGCCGGGCCGGCCAGCAGCAGTGCGCCGAGGGTGATCGCTTGGGCGCCGCCGAGCAGGCGGCGAAGACACAGATTCATGGGACGGGCTTCCTGTGATGAAAGGTGGCACAGAGGTCTAAACGAAAGCCCTCCAGCGTCCACGGAACAATGAGCGAGTTATGGAACTGAATGTAAGTAAATGTATCATCGCAACGCGATCCCGGTCGTCGTCTGCCGCTCTCGGCCGGCCCCGCCAGGCATTTATTCCTCCCGGGCATGAATGCTATCGCTCGTCAGCTTCTACCGCGTCACGGGCCAGCCCCTTAGCCTCGCCCGCATCCTTTTCGCTGCAACGAGAATCGCCATGACTTCCACGACCCAGGGTCTGCCCGCCGCCACCACGACCATGACCCGCGGCATGGTGCTGCTGTTCGCCTTCTGCTGCGGCGCCATAGTCGCCAACATCTACTATGCCCAGCCGATCATCGAGCTGATCGCCCCGGACATCGGCCTGAGCAGCACCATGGCCAGCCTGATCGTGTCCCTGACCCAGATCGGCTACGCCCTGGGCCTGTTCTTCCTGGTGCCCCTGGGCGACCTGCTGGAAAACCGCCGGCTGATGATCCTCACCAGCCTGGTGGCCATCGCCAGCCTGCTGTGCGCCGGGTTCACCGAGCAGCCCAACGCCTTTCTGCTGGTCTCGCTGCTGATCGGCTTCAGCTCGGTGTCGGTACAGATCCTGATTCCCCTGGCCGCCCACCTGACGCCGGAGGAATCCCGTGGCCGGGTGGTCGGCGGCATCATGGGCGGCCTGCTGTTGGGCATCCTGCTGGCACGCCCGGTGTCCAGCGTGGTGGCCGACCTGTTCGGCTGGCGCGCGATGTTTATCGCCGCCGCCGTGCTGATGGCCGCCATCAGCCTGGTCCTGCTGCTGACCGTGCCCAAGCGCCAGCCTGCCCACAGCGCCACCTACGGCCAGTTGCTGGGTTCGTTGGGCACCCTGCTGCGCCAGCAACCGGTGCTGCGCCAGCGAGCGTTTTACCAGGCCTGTATGTTCGCCACCTTCAGCCTGTTCTGGACCGCGGCGCCGCTGGAGCTGGCGCGCAACCACGGCCTGTCGCAAAGCCAGATCGCCCTGTTCGCCCTGGTCGGAGCCATCGGCGCCATCGCCGCGCCCATCAGCGGACGCCTGGCGGATGCCGGCCACACCCGCGTCGCCTCCTTGCTGGCCATGCTGTTCGCCGCCTTGAGCTTCCTGCCGGCCTTTGTCCACCCGGCCTACAGCGTCATCGGCCTGGCGGTGACCGGCGTGGTCCTGGATTTCTGCGTGCAGATGAACATGGTCCTCGGCCAGCGCGCGGTCTACGCGCTGGATGCCCATAGCCGCGGCCGCCTGAACGCGCTGTACATGACCAGCATCTTCATCGGCGGCGCGGTCGGCTCGTCGATTGCCAGCGCGGTGTACGAACACGCCGGCTGGCTGGGCATAGTCGGCGTCGGCAGCGCCTTGCCGCTGCTGGCCCTGCTGCGTTTCCTGGGCACCTCGCAGAAGGCGCTGCCTATCACGGCCTGATGCATTCCCCCAGTCGCAAAACCGGAGGACAAGGCAACGCTCCAGACCCTGCTCGATCGCTCACACACAAGGAGTCCCAATGGACCGGCTGGCAGCCATGCAAACCTTCGTTCATGTGGTGGAAAGCGGGTCCTTTTCCGCCGCCGCCCGGCTTCTGGATATCGGCCAGCCGGCCGTGTCGAAAACCATCGCCCAGCTGGAGGCGCGGCTGGCGGTGCGGCTGTTGCTGCGGTCGACCCGCGGCCTGACGCCCACCGAGGCCGGCATGGCGTTTTTCGAGCGCGCCAGGCGGGCCCTCGAAGAGGCCGACGAAGCCGATCTCGCGGCGCGCGGTGCCAGTACGGGGCTGCGCGGTACGCTGCGAGTCTGCGCCGCGGTGACCTTCGCCCGCCTGCACATCGTGCCGCACCTGGGGAGCTTTCTCGAACGCCACCCCGAGCTCGACATCGACGTGGTGCTGGATGACCGCAATATCAATCTGGTGGAGGCCGGCATCGACGTCGCCCTGCGCATGGGCCCCTTGAGCGACTCCGGGCTGACCGCACGGCGGATCGGCGAATGCCGGCGCGTGGTATTGGCCACCCCGGACTACTTCGCCCGCCACGGCGAACCCGCCTGCCCCGCCGACCTGAGCAAGCACCAGGCGATCGTCTACAGCCTCGGCGGTGGTGCCCACTGGCGCTTCGAACGGGGCGACGAACAGCAATCGGTGACGGTCCGCGGGCGGATTCGCGTCAGCGCCGCGGAGGGGCTGCGCGAGTCGGTGCTGGCCCACCAGGGGCTGACTATGGCCTCGCAATGGATGTTCGCCTCCGAGCTGGCCAGTGGCGCGGTGCGCGAAGTGATGTCGGACTGGACGCTGCCCCGCCAGGAGCTATGGGCGGTGTTCCCTACCGGGCGGCTGACCAGCGCCAAGGCCCGGGCCTTCGTCGAGTTTGTCCAGCAGCTGCTGGCCCGCACGGATGCCACTCAAGGTTGAGTGACGTCAGATTCGCCCACGTACCAGCACTTCGACCTTGGCCGCCTCGCCCCAGCGTTGGACCCGTTCGATCAGCGCAGAGTCGGTTTCGCCCACCAGATACAAGGTTTCGATCGATTGGGCAGCCGCCCACTCGACAAACCCGCACTGCTCGAAGGTGTCGATAGCCGCCAGCTGGAACTCGTTTTCGTAAAAGCCGGGCACCACGGCGACCTGGGCATCGACGGCACTGACTTCAGGCAGGAACGGACAGGCCAGGTGCACCACGTCCCACTTCGCCACGCGCCAGTTGCGCAGCGCTTCGTCGAAGCGGCTGCGGGCGCCGCGGACAAACCCCAGGCCATCGATCACCATGCGCCGGTTGATGATCATCCATACCTTGCGTTTGCGCGGGGCCTTGAGCAGCACCTCACCGGTGACCTTCGAGGCGCGCAGGGCCAGGGCGAACACCAGCAATACCGGAACGAAGTAGCGATAAACGGTCTCGGCGTTGGTGACGCGGGTCAGCTCATACAGCCTGGAAACCTCGCCCCGGGCCTTGCGCTGGTCGCCCAGGGTTTCATCGAGGCGGCCGAGCCACGCCAATACAGGCGGCGCCGAATACCGGGCGCGAAGCTCATCCAGCGCCTGGACCACCGTCCCCATCGAGAGCGCCGCCAGCCGCCCCTGCGCCGTTCTCTCTAACGTGGCAAAACGCTGACAGAGCTCGCTCACCTGCGCGGCATCGGCGGCGCTATAGAGAGTCGCGGCGGCACGGCAATGCTCCGGGCCCAACAGATCGTCGATCTCGGCCTTGAGGCGCCTCTGGGTCGAGGCTTCATGGAATTCGGCCAGCCGATAGTCGCTCTGGAACCATTCGGTCCTGACGCTCTGGGTCTCGCCGATCAGCGCCAGCGACGCCAGCAACAGCCAGCCGTAGTCCACGCGCTTCCAGCCGATCTCGCCCAGGGGAAAGACCGAGATGAAGCTCCAGCAGAAGAAGTAGTAGAGGAAGATAAACAGCACCAGCAAATACACCGGTGCCAGGGAGAAGTAGATCAGCTGCGGCACTTCGACATCGGTGAAGCCATGCAGGGCGAGCAACACAGCGACAACACAGAGCCAGAAGGCCATGGGCGCGAAATAGGGTTTGTTCAGGCTTTTCTTCATCGGGCGCTCGGATGGCGATACTCAGGAACACCCCGGGGTATCGGCCATCCAACCGACCGCTTGAACCGGACTCGCCCGCGGTCCGCTCAGTGGTCGCCGCTTACTGGGAGCCGCTTACTGGAACTGGCGCCCCAGGCCCGACGGCACACCGTGGATATCGGTCTCTTCCCATGGCCCGTCGGGGCTGATGGAACGGCTCCAGCCGTTGTTCCAGCGGTAGTAGGTGCGCTGGCGGTAGAAAGTGTTGGTCTGGTTATCCAGCACATAGACGCCCAGGCGCGGATCCCAGTGGCTGTTGCCACCCGGCGGCGGCGCGAAGCTCGCGGAAGTGCGCGGCAGCGGCTTGGCCGGCTTGATTGGCGTGGCGGGTTTACTCGGGGTACTGGGCGGCGCCGGCTTGGTGCTGGGCTGCGCGGGCGGAATCGGTGGCAGCGTCTCGGGCGGCGTCGGCTGCTGGACCGCACAGGCGCTCAACCCCAGGACCAGTGTTAACAGGGTGATGCGGGCAATGGCGGTCATGGCGGCTTCTCTTAGTTATCCGGGCTGTCGATGGTCAGTTGTTGCGGCGCGGTGGTGCTGCTGGCCAGGGGCTTGCTGCGACCGACCCACTCGCCGGCAGTCGGTTGGCCGGCGCGGGAAATGCGTGCAACCAGTTGGACTTCCGGGAAGTTCGACAGTTTCAACTGCGGCATCATCGCGTCGGCGTCCCCCAGCTCCACCGTCACCGGCAGGTCGGCCACGGTCAGGCGCTTGGCCGCCAGCGGCGCCGGCGGCCCGGAAGTCGCGCGGGCAAAGATGAACACGCTGTCGCCCGGCTGCACCTTGGCTTTCAGCTCGGCGGCCAGGTCGACACGTACCTTGAGCAGCGCAGCAGCCTTGGGCGCAGGCGCCTGGGCCACTTTGCCGCCGCTGGCCAGCAGCTTCTCGGTGGCCCGGTCGATACCGCCCTGCAGCGCGGCGCGCGAGTTGTCGTCCGCCGGCAATTGCGCCAGCAGGCGGTTCCAGTAATCGATAGCCTCTTGATAACGCTCGCCTTCGAAGGCGGCGATGCCCAGCAGGCCGAGGCTCGTGACTTCCTTCGGATCGGCCTTCAGCGCTTCGTCGGTCAGGGCCTGGACCTTGTCCGACCACCGCTTGCCGTCGGCGAAATACTGCGCCTGCGCCCACTGGCCGAGCAGTTCCGGCTGGCGCCCGGCCAGGGCCACGGTGCGCTCGAAGATCTTCGCCGCGTCCGCCGGACGGTCCTGGGCCATGTAGGTACGGCCGAGGAAGTACAGGCCCTCGGCGGAATCCGGCTGGGCGGCGACCGCGCGCTCGAGGCGGCGGGTCATCTCTTCCATCGATTGCGGGGCCTGGGCGAATTCACGGGTCAGCTCGACCTTGTCGCTGGCGCCGAAATGCAGGTACAGGCCCAAGCCCAATAGCGGCACCAGCAGCGCCGCCAGCAATGGCAGCGGCTTGCCCAGGCGCGATACCCCAGCCGGTTCCGCGCCCTCGGTGTCGGCCAGCAGTTCGCGCGCGGCTTCGGCGCGGCCGCTGTCCATCTGCTCGGCGCTGAGCACGCCTTCGGCCTGCTGGCCTTGCAGCTCGGCCACGCGTTCTTGATAAAGCGCCACGTTCAGCGCGGTACGATCCTCTTCACGCTGGGCGCGACGGCCGCGTAGAACCGGGATCAGCAGAAAACTCAGGGCTACCAGGAGCAGCAGGCCTGCGGCGAGCCAGAAATCAATCATTCGTGGTCTTTATCCAACAGTTGGTCGAGGCGCTGACGCTCCTCGGCAGAAAGTGTGCTCGGGCTGTCGCTGCGCTGCACGCGCCGACGCCGGACGATCACGGCGATGATCACCACGCCCCCCAGCAGCAGGCCGGCGGGGCCGAACCAGAGCAAGGCGGTCTTGCCGGTCAGGGCCGGCTTGTAGCGCACGAAGTCGCCATAGCGATCGACCATGAAGTCGATGATCTGCTGGTTGTCCTTGCCTTCGCCGAGCATGCGGAAGATTTCCTTGCGCAAGTCCGCAGCGATCGGCGCATTGGAGTCGGCGATGTCCTGGTTCTGGCACTTGGGGCACCGCAGCTCTTTGGTCAACTCGCGAAAGCGCTCGCGCTCGGCGTCGTTGGCGAATTCGTAGGTATCGATCGCGGCGTGGGCCACGCCAGCGATACTCAGGCCCAGGACGGCCGCGGCCAGCCAACGCTTCATGGCTTGGCCTCATCGGCCAGGGCCTGATACTTGGCGGCCAGCTTCTCGCGCCACACCGTTTCGTCGATCACCCCAACGTACTTGTCGCGGATGATGCCCTTGGCGTCGATGAAGAAGGTTTCCGGCGCGCCGTACACCCCGAGGTTCAGGCCCAGGGTGCCCTCCTCGTCGCGAATATCCAGCTGATAGGGGTTGTGGAATTCGACCAGCCACTTCAGGGCGTCGGCGTTGACGTCCTTGTAGTTGACGCCGTAGATGGTCACGCCCTGCTGCGCCAGCTTGTTCAGCACCGGGTGCTCGACCCGGCAGGAAATGCACCAGGTGCCCCAGACGTTGACCAGCGCCGGCTTGCCCAGCAGGTCGGCACGGGTCAGGGTCTTGTCGCCCTGCACCGACGGCAGGGAGAACTCCGGGAACGGCTTGCCGATCATCGCCGATGGCAGCTCGGCCGGGTCCAGGTACAACCCGCGGTACAGGAACACCGCCACCAGCAGGAACAGCGCCAGCGGCAACAACATTATCCAGCGTCTCATGCAGTGGCTCCTGTCATGCCCAGGGCTTCGCGCACCCGGGTTTTCACTTTGACCCGGTAACGCCGGTCGAGGGCCGCCAGCAGGCCACCGAAACCGGTGAGCAGGCCGCCGAACCAGATCCAGCGCACGAACGGCTTGACGTGCACCCGCACGGCCCAGGCGCCATCGCCCAGCGGCTCGCCGAGGGCGACGTAGAGGTCACGGGTGAAACCGGCGTCGATGCCGGCCTCGGTCATCACCGAGTTCTGTACTGTGTAGAGGCGTTTTTCCGGGTGCAGCACGGCAACTTCCTTGCCGTCGCGGACCACCCGCACCGTGCCCTTGTCGGAGGTGAAGTTGGGGCCTTCGAAGTGCTTGGCGCCCTCGAAGACGAAGTGATAACCGGCCAGGTCCATGGACTCGCCCGGATCCAGGCGCAGGTCGCGCTCGGCGCTGTTCTGGCTCGACAGCACCACGCCCAGGGCGCAGACCGCGATGCCCAGGTGCGCCAGTTGCATGCCCCAGTAGCTGCGGGTCAGGCCCGGCAGGCCCTTGACCAGGCCTTTGTGGCGGGTCTTGTCGACGATGTCGCGGACCCCGGCGAGCAACACCCAGGCCGCCAGCATGCAGGTCGCCAGCACTGCCCAGTTGAAGTCGCCGTAGACGATACCGGCTACCACCGCCAGCGCGGCGCTGCCCAGCAGCACCGGAGTCAGCATGCTCACCAGCCATTTCACCGGGGTGTCTTTCCAGCGCACCACCACACCGATCGCCATCACCACCATCAGCAGCGCCATCAGCGGGATGAACAGCGCATTGAAGTACGGCGGGCCGACCGACAGCTTGGCCCCGGTCAGGGCATCCAGCACCAGCGGGTACAGGGTGCCCAGCAGGATCATCGAGGCCGCCACCACCAGCACCAGGTTGTTGCCCAGCAGCAGGGTTTCCCGCGACCACAGGTTGAAGCCGACCTGGCTCTTGACCACCGGCGCGCGCAAGGCGAACAGGGTCAGCGAGCCGCCGACCACGAACAGCAGGAAGATCAGGATGAACACGCCGCGCTCGGGGTCCGAGGCGAAGGCGTGGACCGAGGTCAGCACCCCGGAACGCACCAGGAAGGTCCCCAGCAGGCTCAGGGAGAACGCGGCGATGGCCAGCAACACGGTCCAGCTCTTGAACACGCCGCGCTTTTCGGTGACCGCCAGCGAGTGGATCAACGCGGTGCCCACCAGCCAGGGCATGAACGAGGCGTTTTCCACCGGGTCCCAGAACCACCAGCCACCCCAGCCGAGTTCGTAGTAGGCCCACCAGGAGCCGAGGGTGATACCGATGCCGAGGAATGCCCAGGCGACTATGGTCCAGGGCCGCGACCAGCGCGCCCAGGCCGCGTCCAGGCGCCCGCCGAGCAAGGCGGCGATGGCGAAGGCGAAGGCCACGGAGAAACCGACATAGCCCATGTAGAGCATCGGCGGGTGCACGATCAGGCCGATGTCCTGCAGCAGCGGGTTGAGGTCGCGGCCGTCGCCGGGCACCTGCGGCAGAATCCGCGCGAAGGGGTTGGAAGTGACGATCAGGAACAGCAGGAAGCCGGTGCTGATCATGCCCATCACCGCCAGCACCCGCGCCAGCATCACTTGCGGCAACTGCCGGGAGAACACCGACACGGCGAAGGTCCAGCCCCCGAGGATCAGCGCCCAGAGCAGCAGCGAGCCCTCGTGGGCGCCCCACACCGCGCTGAACTTGTAGTACCAGGGCAAGGCGCTGTTGGAGTTGCTGGCGACATAGGCCACCGAGAAATCGTCGACCATGAAGGCATAGGTCAGGCAGCCGAAGGCGAAGGTCAGAAAGGCGAACTGCCCCCAGGCCGCGGGCTGCGCCAGGCCCATCCACAGGCGGTCGCCGCGCCAGGCGCCGAGCAGTGGCACCACGGCCTGGACCAGGGCAAAACACAGGGCCAGGATCATCGCCAGATGGCCAAGCTCGGGAATGAAGATTGCAGATGTCATCGCTCAGCCCTCCTTGGCCGGAGCCGGCGCCATTTGCCCACTGTCTTTAAGGGCCTTGGTCACTTCCGGCGGCATGTACTTCTCGTCGTGCTTGGCCAGTACTTCATCGGCCACCACCACGCCATCGGCGTTGAGCTTGCCCAGGGCGACAATGCCCTGCCCTTCGCGGAACAGGTCCGGAAGAATGCCGCGGTAGGTGATGGTCACGGCCTTGTTGAAGTCGGTGACCACGAAGCGCACGTCCAGCGAATCCGCCGAGCGTTGCAGCGAGCCCATCTGCACCATGCCGCCAGCGCGGATCCGCGTGTCATGGGGGGCTTCGCCGTTGGCGATCTGGGTCGGGGTGTAGAACAGATTGATGTTCTGTTGCAGGGCGCTCAGCGCCAGGCCGACGGCAACGCCCACGCCGCCCAGCACGCCGAGGATGATCAACAGACGCTTTTTACGCAGCGGATTCACTGATTGTTCTCCCGGCGCAGACGACGCGCCTCTTGTTGCAGGTAACGCTTGCGGGCCAGCAACGGCACCGCCACGTTGAGGATCAGCACCACCAGGCAGATGCCGTAGGCTGACCAGACATACAGGCCATGATGGCCCATGGCGAGAAAGTCGGCGAAGGAAGAAAAACTCATGATGCCGCCTCCAGGCTGTTCTGCACTTCGGCCCTGACCCAGCTGGCGCGGGCTTCGCGCTTGAGCACTTCGAGACGCATGCGCAGCAACAGCACGGCGCCGAAGAAACAATAGAAGCCCAGCACCGTCAGCAACAGCGGCAGCCACATCTCGACGGGCATCGCCGGCTTTTCGGTGAGGGTGAAGGTCGCGCCCTGGTGCAGGGTGTTCCACCACTCCACCGAGTATTTGATGATCGGGATGTTGATCACCCCTACGATGGCCAGCACCGCGCAGGCCTTGGCCGCGCTGTCGCGATTGCTGATGGCGTTGCCCAGGGCGATCAGGCCGAAGTACAGGAACAGCAGGATCAGCATGGAGGTCAGGCGCGCGTCCCAGACCCACCACGAGCCCCAGGTCGGCTTGCCCCAGATGGCCCCGGTGACCAGCGCCACGGCGGTCATCCAGGCCCCGATGGGCGCCGCGCATTGCAGGGCGACATCGGCCAGTTTCATCTTCCACACCAGGCCCACCACCCCGCACACCGCCAGCATCACGTAGATGGACTGGGCCAGCATGGCCGCGGGAACGTGGATGTAGATGATGCGAAAGCTGTTGCCTTGCTGATAGTCCGGCGGCGCGAAGGCCAGGCCCCAAACGACGCCGACGGTGATCAGCAGCAAGGCTGCGATGCTCAGCCAGGGCAACAGCTTGCTGCTGATGCCGTAAAACCACTTGGGCGAGCCGAGCTTATGAAACCAGGTCCAGTTCATACTGTTTCCATCACGGGTGCCGCGCGTTGTCACGCACAGCCAGGGTCTTTACTGATCAAAATTTGATCAGACCTCATTATTCGCCGACGCTGATCTTCAGGCCAGCCGCTATTGCAAAAGGTGTCAGCGTTACTGCCAGGGCGGTCAGGCTCCCAAGCCACAGCAGGTAACCGGTCGCCGGCATGTCCTGCAAGGCCGCCTGCAAGGCGCCGCTGCCGAGAATCAATACCGGGATGTACAGGGGCAGGATCAGCAGCGCCAGTAACAGGCCGCCACGCTTGAGCCCTACCGTCAACGCCGCGCCCACCGCGCCCAGCAGGCTGAGCACCGGAGTGCCCAGCAACAGGGACAGCAACAGCACCGGCAGACAGGCTGTGGGCAGGCCGAGCATCAGTGCCAACAGGGGCGCAAGCAATACCAGTGCCAGGCCGGAAAAGGCCCAGTGTGCCAGCACCTTGGCCAGAACCAGAAGAGGCAGGGGGTGCGGCGAAAGGACCCACTGCTCCAGGGATCCGTCCTCGAAATCACTGCGAAAAAGCCCGTCCAGCGAGAGCAAAACCGATAACAGGGCCGCTACCCAGACTAGCCCTGGAGACAAGGTTTGCAACAATTGTGTCTCAGGTCCCACCGCCAACGGGAACAGTGCGACAACGATGGCGAAAAACACCAGCGGGTTGGCCAGTTCGGCGGGACGGCGGAACAGCAGCCGGGATTCGCGGGCAACCAGCAGTCCGAAAACACTCATACGGCCCAATGCCCCAGATCGATGTCGCGATAGCCGGCCGGCAGGCGGCTCAGTGCGTGGTGGGTGGTGAGGATCACCATGCCGCCGCGTTCGCAGTGGCCGGCCAGATGCTCTTCCAGTTGCGCCACGCCCTGTTTGTCCAGGGCGGTGAAGGGTTCGTCGAGAATCCACAGCGGCGGGCTGTCCAGGTACAGCCGGGCCAGCGCCACCCGGCGCTGCTGGCCGGCGGACAGGGTGTGACAGGGCACATCCTCGAAACCGCGCAGGCCGACCGCCGCCAGGGCCTGCCAGATCGCCTCGCGATCGGCGGGCTGATGCAGGGCGCAGAGCCAGCTGAGGTTTTCCTCGGGGCTCAACAGGTCCTTGATCCCCGCCGCATGGCCGATCCACAACAGGTTGCGCGCCAGTTCCGCGCGCTGGGCGTTGAGCGGCTGGCCGTTGAGTAGCACCTGGCCGCTGGTCGGCTGCATCAGCCCTGCCAGCAGGCGCAACAGGCTGGTCTTGCCGCTGCCGTTGGGACCGCTGATCTGCAACATGTCGCCGCTGGCCAGACGCAGTTCGAGCTTTTCGAAGAGCAGCCGCAGGTCGCGCTCACAGGCAAGCGCTACGGCTTCTAGAAGAGGACTGGTCAAATGATCGCGGGCCTTTACGGTTCAAGTCGGCGGTGGAGCAGCCGTTAAAGAGATGCAGAATAAACGCATCGGCGGCCTGTTCCAGAGAGCTGCGTCAAACTTTTGCGATGTTTTCGCCACGCTCCCCGAAGACGGGCGGCATTATACATGCGATGCCCTACTCTCAAGAGGGCTTATTTCTCCACAGGTTGTGTCCAGATGACAGGCGAAATCACCCTTCCTCCGCTGCCCCAACTGACGCCGGGAACCGTGCGCGCGCTGCCGATCAGTGGTGAATTGCTCAAGTTGCTGCAGCCCCTGGAAGGCCTGATCGCCGCCGGCCAATCGGCCAAGGCCGAAGTACTGTCGCTCAAGCAGGCGGACCAGACGTTCCAACTGTTGCTCAAGCTGACCCTCGACAGCGGCCGGCAGACCACCGTCCAGGCCACCAGCAACCAGCCACTGCCCCTGGGCACCAGCCTGGCGGTGACCCAGCCCTCGGCGGGCAACCTGGCCATCACCGTGCAGCAGGCGATTGCCGCCAGCGTCGCCACCCTGACCCGCCTGGACACCGCACAGCTTCCCGTGGGCACCCTGCTGCAAGGCAAGGTGCTGACCACCCAGCTACAACCCCAGGCAGCCGGACAACCGGCGGTCTACCGCTCGCTGGTGAGCCTGCTCAACACCGCTCTGAGCGGCAGCACCCTGAGCATCGACAGCCCGCAACCCTTGCGCATCGGCAGCCTGCTGAGCGCCCTGGTGCAAGGCTCGCAGAGCTTGAGCTTCGTGCCGCTGAGCGGGCGCCAGGAGCAACTGGCGATCGCCCAGCAACTGGCCGCCCAGCAAAGCCGCCAAGCCTCGCTGACAGGCCTGATCAATGCGTTGCAGAACCTGCCGCCCTCCGACGACACCTCCAGCGAGCTGCGCGCTGCGGTGGACAAGCTGCTCGCCGGCCTGCCCGACCTGCAGCAACTGAGCAATCCCAAGGCGCTGGCCCAGGCCCTGGGCAACAGCGGTGCCTTCCTCGAGTCGCGGCTGCTGGCCGGCGACAATCCGGCCCTGGCGGCTGACCTGAAAGGCAACCTGCTGCGCCTGATCGCCCAGATGACGCCAGGCCTGCCGGCCAGCACCAATTTCAACGCGATCATTGCCGCCAATACCCTGGCCCAGATGCTGCCGAGCTTTGTGCGCAGCGCCCTGGGCACCCTCGGCCAGGTCAGCGCCAGGCCCCAGCCGGGTGGCTTCCCCCTGCCCTCGCGGCTGCTGCAAAGCCTTGAGGAGGAAGGCGACCTGGAACACCTGCTGCGCCTGGCCGCGGCCGCTGTTTCGCGCTTGCAGAGCCATCAGTTGGCGAGCCTGGAACAGAGCGGCCTGACCGATGACGGGCGGCTGCTGACCACCTGGCAACTGGAGATCCCGATGCGCACGATGCAGGACGTCGTGCCCTTGCAGGTCAAGTTCCAGCGCGAAGACCCGGCGGAAAAACCGCCCGAGGAAAAACGCCAGGAACGCGAACCGAAACAGCAGCTGTGGCGCGTCGAACTGGCGTTCGACCTCGAACCCCTGGGCCCGCTGCAGGTGCAGGCGCAACTGCTCAAGGGCCGCCTGTCCAGCCAGCTCTGGGCGCAGCGGCCATTTACCGCGAGCCTGATAGAAAGCCATCTGGGCAGCCTGCGTGAACGGCTGCTCGCGTCCGGCCTGGATGTCGGCGATCTGGACTGCCATCTCGGCACGCCGCCGCAGGGCCCGAAAACCCGACTGGAACAACGCTGGGTCGATGAAACCGCATGAATAATTCAAACCCGCCACGCCAGGCCATCGCCCTCAAGTACGACGGCCAGCACGCGCCCACGCTGACCGCCAAGGGCGACGACGAACTGGCCGAAGCCATCCTGAAAATCGCCCGCGACTGTGATGTGCCGATCTATGAGAACGCCGAACTGGTGAAACTGCTGGCGCGCATGGAACTGGGCGACAGCATTCCCGAGGAGTTGTACCGGACCATCGCCGAAATCATTGCCTTCGCCTGGAACCTCAAGGGCAAGTTCCCGGCCGGGCATGAGCCGCAGGAAGCGGCGCTGGAGAAGGATGTGACGCAAAGCGGGGAGGATTACTGATCCGTAGCCGTTGCCGCAGGCTGCGATCGGCCGGTACGGCCGCAGGGATCTCAGGATCGCTGAAGGCCTTCGGCCTTGGCGCAGCCTGCGGCAGCGGCTACAGAGGGATTTCAGCTCTTGTGCAGCTTGCTCATCAACTCGGCCTCGGCCTGGGTCAAGCCGCAGGACTGAGTCAGTTCGTCGACGCTGGCGCCCATGCCCACCAGGCGCGCGGCCTGGGCGAAGGACAGGCTCGACGGATCGCGCTGTTCCAGCTGGGCCAGCTTGTCCGGCAACGGACCGACCACCGCGCGCAGCTCATGCAGGTCTTCGCCCATGCGCACCGTACCGTTCTGGTAATCGTCGACGCGCTTGGCCAGGTCCTTGATGCGCTGATCGCGCAGCGCATCGCCCTGGGCCTGCTGAGCGGCGATCTGCCGCTGAGCACGAATATAGGCCAGGAACATCGCCAGTGTGCCTGCCCAAAAGAGGAACAGGACAATAACCGCAACCTCGAGAATCAATCAGATACTCTCCAGTTCCGACCACTCTTCTTCGCTCATCATCTTGTCCAGCTCAACCAGAATCAGCAGCTCGCCGTTCTTGTTGCACACGCCCTGGATGAACTTGGCCGACTCTTCGTTACCGACGTTCGGCGCGGTCTCGACTTCCGACTGACGCAGGTAAACCACTTCCGCCACGCTGTCGACCATGATCCCGACCACTTGCTTGTCGGCTTCGATGATCACGATGCGGGTATTGTCATTGACCTCGGTGGGCACCAGGCCGAAACGCTGGCGGGTGTCGATCACGGTCACCACATTGCCACGCAGGTTGATGATGCCCAGCACGTAGCTCGGGGCACCCGGTACCGGCGCGATCTCGGTGTAGCGCAGGACTTCCTGCACGCGCATCACGTTGATGCCGTAGGACTCGTTATCCAGTTTGAAGGTTACCCATTGCAGGATCGGATCTTCGGAACTCTGTGCAGACGACGACTTATTCATACCCCTGACCCCTCAAAAAACCGTTGGAAACGGTGTGTGTTCTGTGTGGCCGCACCGTCGGCGCAGCCTGTTGTTGGTCTATATCGGCTTCGGCGCCGGTTTGCTGATAGCCAAGTGTTTCGCGCCGCCGCTGGCGATCAGCTCGGCCAGCTCGGAAACGTCCAGCAGCGCGCACATATGCTCGATGACCGTGCCCGCCAGCCATGGCCGCTGGCCACGGTGGCTGCGCCATTTGATTTCGTTCGGGTCCAGGCGCAACGAGCGGCTGACCTGATGCACCGCCAGCCCCCACTCGTAGCCCTGGACCGAGATCACGTATTGCAGGCCCTGGCGGAAGTCGTCGCGGTAGCGATCGGGCATCACCCAGCGCGCGGTATCCAGCACCTTCAGGTTGCCGGCCTGGCTCGGCAGGATCCCGAGGAACCACTCCGGCTGGCCGAACAGCGGTGTCAGTTCATGCCCCGCCAGGGAATAGATCGACCCCAGGCAAACGAGCGGCACCGCCAGGGTCAACCCGGCGACATCGAACAGCAGGCACTCGAATGGTTCCACCGCCCAACTCGGCCGGTCGTCACCCGCCACCGGGGGTGGCGTGCTGCTGGGCGGCCGATGCACCTCGACCACCGGTTCGACCAGGCCTTGCAGCAAGGGCGCAACGGTCGACAAGGTGGCCGGCAATGGCGCGGGCGCCTCCAGCACGGGGGCGACCATCGGTTCCTCGACCCGTACTACCGGCGCGACAACCGCAGCCGGCGCACGCTGGACCTGGGCATCGCGAGCCTGTTCTTCGAGCACCGCGGCCTGGAACTCATCCAGGACCTCGCTCGACACCGCCACCTCTTCTACCGCTGCCTGAACCTGCGGCAGCGCCTCGGGAACCGCGAACTCTTCTTCGGTGGCGTCCTGCAGCAACGCGTCCAGGTAGGACTGCAGCGCCAGCTGCGGTCGGGACGTGACGTCGACAGGACGGTTCATAAGGATGCCCACGGATAAAACCCAGCACAATGACCTGTAGGGTTTATCGGCCAGACCGGCAGCAGACTTGAATGCTCCGCCACGTCAGGCCACCTGCGGGACAAGTTGCTGGGCCAGCAAGTGCTTGAGCAAGGCGCGATAGGCCAGCACGCCGCGGCTCTTGCCGTCGAACTGCGAAGGCGTCAGCCCGGCCCGGCTGGCATCGCGCAGGCGCGTGTCGACCGGGATGTAGCCTTGCCAGATCTCATCCGGGAACTTGTCGCGCAGCACCCGCAAGGTGCCCAGGGACGCCTGGGTGCGGCGGTCGAACAGGGTCGGCACGATGCTGAACGGCAGCGCCTGTTTGCGCGAGCGGTTGATCATCGCCAAGGTATTGACCATGCGCTCCAGGCCCTTGACCGCCAGGTGCTCGGTCTGCACCGGGATCACCAGTTGCTGGCTCGCCGCCAAGGCATTGACCATCAGCACGCCAAGCAACGGCGGGCTGTCGATCACCGCATAGTCGAAATCCTGCCACAACTGCGCCAGGCTCTTGGCGATCACCAGGCCCAGGCCGCTCTGCCCCGGCGACTGGCGCTCCAGGGTAGCCAGCGCGGTACTCGAGGGCAGCAGGGAAATACGTTCGTCGCTGGTCGACAGCAGCAACTGCCCGGGCAAGCCCTCGGGGACACTGCCCTTGTGCAGGAACAGGTCGTAGTTACTGTGTTCCAGGCTGTCGGGGTCATAGCCGAAGTAGCTGGTCATGGAGCCGTGGGGGTCGAGATCGACCACGACCACGCGCTTGCCCGCCTCGGCCAGCAACCCGGCTAAAGCGATGGAACTGGTGGTCTTACCGACGCCACCCTTTTGATTGGCAACTGCCCAGACTCTCATTCAGATTGTTCCTCCCGGCAGGCACGGGCCAGCCGAGAAATAGCACCCAGTTATAAAGCCGGTGACGGAGAATTGACGGCACTCTCGCGTCCCGGCGTCTTGACTGACGTAGGTGCAGTTTGTGTGCCAGCACGCTTCAATGCCGCATCCGGTGTCGCATGGGCGGTGCCGGTGCCCGTCAGGCTGCGGCGTACGTCGAGATTGCGCGACACCACCAGCACCACCCGACGGTTGCGGGCACGGCCATCGGCCGTCGCGTTATTGGCTACCGGCTGGAACTCGCCGTAGCCGACCGACGCCAGGCGCTGCGGATTGACCCCCTGCATCGCCAGCATCCGCACGATGCTCGCCGAGCGGGCCGACGACAGCTCCCAGTTGGTCGGGTACTGCGCGGTCTGGATCGGCTGGTTGTCGGTAAAGCCTTCGACGTGAATCGGGTTGTCGAAAGGTTTGAGGATCGCCGCCACCTTGTCGATGATGTTGAACGCCAGGTCGCTGGGCATGGCATCGCCGCTGCCGAACAACAGGCTGGAGTTGAGTTCGATCTCGACCCACAGCTCGTTGCCGCGCACGGTCATCTGGTTGGAACTGATCAGGTCGCCAAAAGCCGCGCTGATATCGTCGGCGATGCTTTTCAGCGGATCGCTGGCACCGGCGATACCGGCATCGGTCTGCTCGCTGTCCTTGACCAGCGGCTTGGCCGGGGTCACGGTCTGGGGCCGCTCCTCACCGATGGGAATCGGTTTGAGGGCGCGGTCCGAATCGGTGAACACGCCGATCAGCGCTTCGGAAATGACCTTGTACTTGCCCTCGTTGATCGAGGAGATCGAGTACATGACCACGAAAAAGGCGAACAGCAAGGTGATGAAGTCCGCGTAGGACACCAGCCAACGCTCATGGTTGACGTGTTCTTCATGCCGGCGACGACGGGACATAGTCCATTACCCCCATCAATCCATGAAGCCTTGCAGCTTCAACTCAATGGAACGAGGGTTTTCACCTTCGGCAATCGACAGGATTCCTTCAAGCAACATTTCGCGATAACGCGACTGGCGCAAGGCTATGGACTTGAGCTTGGCGGCGATCGGCAGCAACACCAGGTTGGCGCTGGCCACGCCGTAGATGGTGGCGACGAAGGCCACGGCGATACCGCTGCCCAGTTGCGAAGGGTCGGCCAGGTTGCCCATCACATGGATCAGGCCCATGACCGCACCGATGATGCCGATGGTCGGCGCGTAGCCGCCCATGCTTTCAAAGACTTTTGCCGCTTCGATGTCGCGGCTTTCCTGGGTGTAGAAATCCACTTCCAGGATGCTGCGGATGGACTCCGGCTCGGCACCGTCCACCAGCAGCTGCAGGCCCTTGCGCGAATAGGTGTCGGGCTCGGCATCGGCCACGCCTTCCAGGCCCAGCAGGCCTTCCTTGCGGGCGGTCAGGCTCCAGTTGACGACACGATCGATGCCCCCCGGCAGGTCGACCCGCGGCGGAAACAGGATCCAGCCGAGGATCTGCATGGCGCGCTTGAAGGCGCTCAGCGGCGATTGCAGCAACGCCGCGCCGATGGTCCCGCCCAGCACGATCAGCGCCGCCGGACCATTGGCCAGGGCCGACAGATGACCGCCTTCGAGGTAGTTGCCACCGATGATGGCGACGAACGCCATGATGATCCCGATGAGGCTTAGAACATCCATCAGAGACAGGCCTCGACCAGATGCTTGCCAATGTCGTCCAGGCCGTACACCGCATCCGCCAGCTCCGCCTTGACGATCGCCATCGGCATCCCGTAGATCACACAGCTCGCCTCATCCTGGGCCCAGACCGCGCTACCGCCCTGCTTGAGCAGGCGCGCGCCTTCGCGGCCGTCGGCGCCCATGCCGGTGAGGACCACCGCCAGAACTTTGTCGCCGTAGGACTTGGCCGCCGAACCGAAGGTGATGTCCACGCACGGCTTGTAGTTCAGGCGCTCGTCGCCCGGGAGGATTTTCACCGCGCCACGGCCGTCGACCATCATCTGCTTGCCGCCCGGTGCCAGCAGCGCCAGGCCCGGACGCAGGATGTCGCCATCCTCGGCTTCCTTGACGCTGATCCGGCAAAGCTTGTCCAGGCGCTCGGCGAACGCCTTGGTGAAGGCCGCCGGCATGTGCTGGATCAGCACGATCGGCGCCGGGAAGTTGGCCGGCAACTGGGTCAGCACCCGCTGCAGCGCCACTGGACCACCGGTAGAGGTACCGATGGCCACCAGTTTGTAGGCCTTGCGCTTGGGCGCCGGCGACGACGCGCCAGCGGCCGGCGTGCGGGCGGGAATCGGCGCCGGAGCCGGGCGCGCCGGGGCCGTGCCGCCGAAGCTGCTGGTGCTCGTTGGCGCAGGCTTCGGTGCCGCCGCCGGTTGTGGCGCCGGCGCACTGTAGCTGCTGAAACGACGGTTACTGCGCGAGATGCTATGGACCTTCTCGCACAGCAGTTGCTTGACCTTCTCGGGATTGCGCGAGATGTCTTCGAAGTTCTTCGGCAGGAAATCCACCGCGCCGGCATCCAGCGCATCCAGGGTTACCCGGGCGCCTTCATGGGTCAGCGAGGAGAACATCAATACCGGCGTCGGGCAGCGCTGCATGATGTGCCGCACGGCCGTGATGCCATCCATCATCGGCATCTCGTAGTCCATGGTGATCACGTCCGGCTTGAGTGCCAGTGCCTGATCGATCGCCTCTTTGCCGTTGGTCGCGGTACCGACGACCTGGATATTGATATCCGCTGAAAGAATTTCCGAGACGCGGCGGCGGAAAAAACCCGAATCATCCACCACCAGGACCTTGACTGCCATAAACACTCCGTTAGGCGGGGCAAGGCAAATGGCCCCGCCCCTCCGGTATTCAAATACGCCGTGCGGCGTAACGCTTGAGCATGCTCGGAACATCGAGAATCAGTGCGATGCGGCCGTCACCGGTAATGGTGGCGCCCGACATGCCCGGGGTTCCCTGGAGCATCTTGCCCAATGGCTTGATGACGACTTCTTCCTGGCCGACCAGTTGATCGACGACGAAGCCGATCCGCTGGGTGCCGACCGAAAGGATCACCACATGGCCTTCGCGCTGCTCTTCGTGAGCGGCGGAGCTGACCAGCCAGCGCTTGAGGTAGAACAGTGGCAGCGCCTTGTCGCGGACGATCACCACCTCCTGGCCGTCGACCACGTTGGTGCGCGACAGGTCCAGGTGGAAGATTTCGTTGACGTTGACCAGCGGGAAGGCGAACGCCTGGTTGCCCAGCATCACCATCAGGGTCGGCATGATCGCCAGGGTCAACGGCACCTTGATGACGATCTTCGAACCCTGGCCCTTGGTCGAGTAGATGTTGATCGAACCGTTGAGCTGGGAAATCTTGGTCTTCACCACGTCCATGCCCACGCCCCGGCCGGACACGTCGGAGATCTCGGTCTTGGTCGAGAAGCCCGGGGCGAAGATGAGGTTGTAGCACTCGGTGTCGCTCAGGCGATCGGCGGCATCCTTGTCCATCACCCCACGTTTGACCGCAATGGCGCGCAGGACATTCGGGTCCATGCCTTTGCCGTCGTCGGAGATCGACAGCAGGATATGGTCGCCTTCCTGCTCGGCCGCCAGCACCACCTTGCCGCCACGGGACTTGCCCGCCTCCTCGCGCTCTTGCGGCGACTCGATACCGTGGTCGACGGCGTTGCGCACCAAGTGCACCAGCGGATCGGCCAGGGCCTCGACGAGGTTCTTGTCGAGGTCGGTCTCTTCGCCGACCAGCTCCAGGTTGATCTCTTTCTTGAGCTGGCGGGCCAGGTCGCGAACCAGGCGCGGGAAGCGCCCGAAGACCTTCTTGATCGGCTGCATCCGGGTCTTCATCACCGCGGTCTGCAAGTCGGCCGTGACCACGTCGAGGTTCGACACGGCCTTGGACATGGCTTCGTCGCCGCTGTTGAGCCCCAGGCGCACCAAGCGGTTACGCACCAGCACCAGCTCGCCGACCATGTTCATGATTTCGTCCAGCCGCGCGGTATCGACCCGCACGGTGGTTTCGGCTTCGCTGACCGGTTTTTCCGCCGGGGCGGCAGCCGGAGCACGAGCGGGCGCCGCAGCAGCGGCTGGAGCCGGTTTTGGCATTTCGGCCTTGGCTTCAGGCTTCTTCACCGCGGGCTTGGCGACGGCGGCAGGCGCCGGAGCCGTGACGGCCGTTGCGCTACCCACGGTCGCCGCGGCAGCGGGCACTTCAGAGAACTTGCCCTTGCCATGCAGCTCGTCGAGCAGGGATTCGAATTCCTGGTCGGTGATCAGGTCGCTACCGGCGGCGGCCGCGCTTGGCGCAGCCGGCGGTACCGCCGCCGCCACCGCGGAGTCCAGCGCATCGACCGCAAAGTTGCCTTTGCCATGCAGCTGGTCCAGCAGGGCTTCGAATTCGTCATCGGTGATTTCGTCGCTGGCCGCGGCTTTTTCCGCAGCCGGCGCCGTGGCCGAAGGGGCCACCGCATCCGGTGCGAACTGGCCCTTGCCATGCAATTGATCGAGCAGCGACTCGAACTCGGCATCGGTGATTTCGTCGCTGGCCGCTTCGCTGCCGGCAACGGGTGCCGCAGGGGCAACAGCAGCCGGAGCTTCGGCCTCGGCCTTGACGGCATTGAGCGAATCGAGCAGCTGCTCGAACTCGCTGTCGGTAATATCGCCGGACTCGCTTTCGGTCGATTCGGCGACCGGCTCGGCAACGGCTTCAACAACTGTCTCAACCTCGGCCACCGGCGCGGCGACCTCCTCGGCCCCCGCAGGCTCGGCCAGGCGGGCCAGGGCAGCCAGCAGCTCCGGGGTGGCGGCGGTGATCTCGGTACGCTCGCGCACCTGGCCGAACATGCCGTTCACCGCGTCCAGCGCCTCGAGCACGACGTCCATCAGTTCCGCGTCGACGCGGCGCTCACCCTTGCGCAGGATGTCGAACACGTTCTCGGCGATGTGGCAGCACTCCACCAGCTCGTTGAGCTGGAGGAAGCCGGCGCCCCCTTTTACAGTGTGAAAACCGCGAAAAATTGCGTTGAGCAGATCCGCATCGTCCGGCCGGCTTTCCAGCTCGACCAGTTGTTCGGACAGTTGCTCTAGAATCTCGCCGGCCTCAACCAGAAAATCCTGAAGGATTTCTTCATCGGCGCCGAAGCTCATTAATGGGTGCTCCTACTAGGTCTGAGCCTAAAATCCAAGGCTGGAAAGCAAATCGTCGACATCGTCCTGACCGGATACAACGTCTTCACGTTTATCGGCATGAATCTGCGGACCTTCACCCTTGGCCAGATGTTTTTGCGGATCTTTTTCAGCGAGGATCGATTCACGGTCATGTTCGATGCCGGCAAAACGATCGACCTGGCTGGCCATCAGGACCAGTTTGAGCAGGTTGCTCTCGACTTCGGTGACCAACTGGGTCACGCGCTTGATCACCTGACCGGTCAGGTCCTGGTAGTCCTGCGCCAGCAGAATGTCGTTGAGGTTGCTCGATACCGCGCGCGTCTCTTGCTCGCTGCGGGTCAGGAAACCGTCCACCCGGCGGGCCAGGTCGCGGAATTCCTCGGCGCCCAGTTCGCGGCGCATGAAACGCCCCCAATCGGCGCTCAGGGCCTGGGCTTCGCTGCTCAGGCCATTGACCAGCGGGGTGGCGCTCTCGACCAGATCCATGGTGCGGTTGGCCGCGGCCTCGGTCAGCCTGACCACATAGGACAGGCGCTCGGTGGCATCCGTGATCTGTGAAACTTCCTCGGCTTGCGGCATATGCGGGTCAATCTGGAAATTGACGATGGCGCTATGCAGCTCGCGGGTGAGCTTGCCGACCTCCTGGTACAGGCCGCGGTCACGGGTCTGGTTGAGCTCATGGATCAGTTGCACGGCTTCGCCGAACTTGCCTTTTTCAAGGCTGTCGACCAGTTCGAGTGCGTGTTTTTTCAGGGTCGATTCGAAATCGCCCAATGAAGATTCGTTGTGCTCCATAGCTCCCCCGTGGCGGAATGATTCCACTCTCAACCGATGCGTTCGAAGATCTTCTCGATCTTCTCTTTCAACGCCTGGGCCGTGAAGGGCTTGACCACATAACCGTTTACGCCGGCCTGGGCCGCTTCGATGATCTGTTCGCGCTTGGCTTCAGCGGTCACCATGAGTACCGGCAGGTGCTTGAGTTTTTCATCGGCGCGCACATGGCGCAGCAGATCGATACCGGTCATGCCGGGCATGTTCCAGTCCGTTACCAGAAAGTCGATGCTCCCACTGTTGAGGACCGGAATGGCGGTGGTGCCATCGTCAGCCTCGACCGTGTTGGTGAACCCCAGGTCACGCAACAGGTTTTTTATGATCCGCCGCATCGTTGAGAAGTCATCAACGATGAGGATTTTCATGTTCTTGTCCAATTCGACCTCCAAGCAGTCTTAAACGCGTCCAGCACCTGAACGCGCCATTCAATCAATCAGGCAGAGCACTCAACGACTGCATGGAATACACACCGCAAGCCCGGCCACGTCGTGCCAGTCTCGTCCGCAGTGTCCCCCACACTGCCTGTCAGCGCGCTCGCCACTCTCCCAAACGCCCCCGCAAACGGGCCGCGCACTGGCTGTGTAACTGGCTGACCCGCGATTCGCTGACCCCCAGGACCTCACCGATTTCCTTGAGGTTCAGCTCTTCGTCGTAGTACAGCGCCAAGACCAGTCGCTCACGCTCCGGCAAATTGGCAATCGCGTCCGCCAGCGCAGCCTGGAAACGTTCGTCCTCCAGGTCGCGCGACGGCTCGAGATGAGCACTCGCGCCATCCTCATGCAGCCCTTCATGCTCGCCGTCCTGCAACAGGTCGTCGAAGCTGAACAGGCGACTGCCCAAGGTGTCGTTCAAAATCCCGTAATAATCGTCGAGACTCAATTGAAGTTCGGCCGCAACTTCATGATCTTTAGCGTCACGACCGGTTTTAGCTTCAATTGCGCGAATGGCATCGCTCACCATCCGGGTATTGCGATGTACCGAACGCGGCGCCCAGTCACCTTTACGGACCTCATCGAGCATCGCACCGCGGATACGGATACCCGCGTAGGTCTCGAAACTCGCGCCCTTGCTCGCGTCGTACTTGGTCGACACTTCGAGCAGACCGATCATCCCGGCCTGGATCAGGTCTTCGACCTGGACACTGGCCGGCAGGCGCGCCAGCAAGTGATAGGCAATACGCTTGACCAGAGGCGCATAGCGCTCGATCAATTCGTACTGGCTGTCACGTGCCGACTTTTTGTAAAGGTTGTAGCCGCTGGCGCTCATAGCACCGGTCCCGCTGTCTGATGCACGAGCCGCTCGACGAAAAATTCCAGATGTCCGCGTGGGTTGGCCGGCAACGGCCAGGTATCGACCTTCTGCGCGATGGCCTTGAACGCCAGCGCGCATTTCGAACGCGGAAACGCCTCATAGACCGCACGCTGCTTTTGCACGGCCTTGCGCACGCATTCGTCGTAAGGCACGGCGCCGACATATTGTAGGGCCACGTCCAGGAAGCGATCCGTGACCTTGGTCAACTTGGCGAACAGGTTGCGCCCTTCCTGCGGGCTCTGCGCCATGTTGGCGAGCACGCGGAAGCGGTTCATGCCGTAGTCGCGGTTGAGCAGCTTGATCAGCGCGTAGGCGTCGGTGATCGAGGTCGGCTCGTCGCAGACCACCAGCAACACTTCCTGGGCCGCGCGGACGAAGCTGACCACCGAGTCGCCGATGCCGGCGGCGGTGTCGATCACCAGCACATCGAGGTTGTCGCCGATGTCGCTGAAGGCCTGGATCAGGCCGGCATGCTGCGCCGGGCTCAGATGAACCATGCTCTGGGTGCCGGACGCCGCCGGCACGATACGGATTCCACCCGGCCCCTGGAGCAGCACATCGCGCAGCTCGCAGCGGCCTTCGATCACGTCGGCGAGGGTCCGTTTGGGGGTCAGCCCCAATAGCACGTCGACGTTGGCCAGGCCCAGGTCGGCGTCCAGCAGCATGACGCGCCGGCCGAGCTCCGCTAGGGCCAGGGACAAGTTCACTGACACGTTAGTCTTGCCGACGCCACCTTTGCCGCCGGTCACCGCGATCACCTGTACGGGATGCATGCTGCCCATGTTCTTTCTTTACCTTGTCTTACTTAGACGGGGCCACATAACTGGCTGCGCGTTCACCAACGGAACAATGCCTGGCAGACCATCGATGTAGGTACATTGCAATCTTTTCATGATTCCCTCAGCCAACCCGCTTGGTCGGGTTGTGGTAGAGGTCAGCGAACATGTCAGCCATGGCTTCTTCGCTGGGTTCTTCCTGCATCTGCACGCTCACCGCACGACTGACCAGCTGGTGACGGCGCGGCAAGTGCAGATCGTCCGGAATCCGCGGGCCATCGGTCAGATAGGCAACGGGGAGTTCGTGACTGATCGCCAGGCTCAACACTTCACCAAGGCTGGCGGTTTCATCCAGTTTAGTCAGGATGCAGCCGGCCAGCCCGCAACGCTTGTAGCTGTGGTATGCGGCGGTTAGAACCTGTTTCTGGCTGGTGGTTGCCAAGACCAGATAATTTTTTGCCCGGATGCCACGTCCGGCCAGGCTTTCCAGCTGCATACGCAGGGCCGGGTCGCTGGCTTGTAGGCCGGCGGTGTCGATCAGCACCACGCGCTTGCGCAGCAGCGGATCGAGGGCTTGCGCCAGGGACTGGCCCGGGTCGACATGGGTCACCGAGACGTTGAGGATCCGGCCCAGGGTCTTGAGCTGCTCCTGGGCGCCGATGCGGTAGCTGTCCATGCTCACCAGCGCGATGTTCTGCGCGCCGTACTTGAGTACGTAACGGGCGGCCAGCTTGGCCAGGGTGGTGGTCTTGCCCATGCCAGCGGGGCCGACCATGGCGATCACACCGCCCTCCTCCAGTGGCTCGACTTCCGGGGTCGCGATCATCCGCGCCAGGTGGGCCAGGAGCATGCGCCAGGCCTGGCGGGGTTCGTCGATTTCAGTGATCAGCGCCAGCAGGTCGCGGGCCAGCGGACCGGACAAGCCGATACGCTGCAGGCGCCGCCACAGGTTGGCCTGTTCGGGCCGGCTGCCTTGCAGCTGGCTCCAGGCCAGGGAGCCGAGCTGGACTTCCAGCAGCTCGCGCAGGCCGTTGAGTTCAAAACGCATCGAGTCCAGTGCCCGCTGATCGACAGCCGGCGCAGCGACCACCGGGGCCGGGCGCTGGGGCTCGTTGAACGTAGGTTCGATCAGCGGCTCGGCGGCGGTCAGCGGCAGGCCGGCGAACAGCTGGCGATTGGTGCTGGCATCGCCGTCGCCACGCAGGCTCAGTTCGGCCTGGGCGGTGACAATGCGCGACTGAGTCTTGCGCAGTTCGTCCTCGAGCTCCATGTTCGGCACCCGTGGCGCCAGCGCCGACAGCTTGTAATCCAGGGCAGCCGTCAGCTCGACACCGCCGGCGATGCGGCGATTGCCAATGATGGCGGCGTCGGCGCCCAGCTCATCACGAACCAGCTTCATGGCCTGACGCATATCGGCGGCGAAAAAACGCTTAACTTGCATAACCCACTACCTCAGCCGTTGGGCCCTACTGTCGCAACGATGGTCACTTGCTTGTTGTCAGGGATTTCCTGGTACGCCAACACGTGCAAGCCCGGGACCGCCAGGCGCCCGAACCGCGAGAGCATCGCGCGGACCGGACCGGCTACCAGCAGAATCACCGGTTGACCTTGCATTTCCTGGCGCTGCGCGGCTTCGATCAACGAACGCTGCAGCTTCTCAGCCATGCTTGGCTCCAACAGGACACCCTCTTCCGAGCCTTGTCCTGCCTTCTGCAGACTATTGAGCAAAATCTGTTCCAACCTGGGTTCCAAGGTGATCACAGGCAGCTCGGACTCAGTGCCTACAATGCTTTGCACGATGGCACGCGACAATCCGACACGCACCGCGGCCACCAAAGCGGCAGTATCTTGACTCTTGGCGGCATTGTTCGCGATGGCCTCGGCAATGCTGCGGATATCGCGCACCGGCACCTGTTCGGCCAGCAGCGCCTGCAGCACCTTGAGCAGCTGGGACAACGAAAGCACGCCCGGCACCAGCTCTTCCGCCAGCTTCGGCGAGCCCTTGGCCAGCAATTGCAGGAGCTGCTGGACTTCTTCGTGGCCGATCAGCTCGCTGGAGTGCTTGTACAGAATCTGGTTGAGGTGGGTGGCGACCACGGTGCTGGCGTCGACCACGGTGTAGCCCAGCGACTGCGCCTGGGCGCGCTGGCTGATCTCGATCCACACCGCCTCCAGGCCGAAGGCCGGATCTTTGGCGTTGATGCCGTTGAGCGTGCCATAGACCTGCCCCGGGTTGATCGCCAGCTCGCGATCCGGGTAAATCTCGGCCTCGGCCAGGATCACCCCCATCAGCGTCAGCCGGTAAGCGCTGGGCGCCAGGTCGAGGTTGTCGCGAATATGCACGGTGGGCATGAGGAAGCCCAGGTCCTGGGACAGCTTCTTGCGCACGCCCTTGATCCGCGCCAGCAATTGCCCACCCTGGTTGCGGTCCACCAGGGGAATCAGGCGGTAGCCGACTTCCAGGCCGATCATGTCGATCTGGGTCACATCGTCCCAGCCCAGCTCCTTGGTTTCCTGGGCGCGGGCCGGCGATGGCAGCAGTTCCTGCTGGCGCTTGACCTCTTCCAGCGCCTTGACCTTGACCACGTTCTGGCGCTTCCAGAACAGGTACGCGCCGCCGGCCGCCAGGGCCGCCATGCTCAGGAAGGAAAAGTGCGGCATGCCCGGCACCAGGCCCATCACCGCCATCAGGCCAGCGGCGACAGCCAGGGCCCGGGGCGAGGCGAACATCTGCCGGTTGATCTGTTTGCCCATGTCTTCGGAACCGGAAGCACGGGTCACCATGATCGCGGCCGCGGTGGACAGCAGCAGCGATGGCAATTGCGCCACCAAACCGTCACCGATGGTCAGCAAGGCGTAGACCCGGCCGGCATCGCCGAAGGACATGTGGTGCTGGAAGATACCGACCGCCATGCCGCCGATCAGGTTGATGAACAGGATCAGCAGGCCGGCGATGGCGTCACCGCGGACGAACTTGCTGGCACCGTCCATGGAACCGTAGAACTCGGCCTCCTGGGCCACTTCCGAGCGGCGGGCCTTGGCCTGGGCCTGGTCGATCAGGCCGGCGTTGAGGTCGGCGTCGATGGCCATCTGCTTGCCCGGCATCGCATCGAGGGTGAAACGCGCGCTCACCTCGGAAATCCGCCCGGCACCCTTGGTCACCACCACGAAGTTGATGATCATCAGGATCGCGAACACCACGATACCGACCACGTAGTTACCGCCGATCACCACCTCGCCGAAGGCCTGGATCACTTTACCGGCGGCGGCGTGACCGTCCTGGCCGTGGAGCATCACCACCCGCGTGGAGGCCACGTTCAGTGCCAGGCGCAACAGGGTCGCCACCAGCAGGATGGTCGGGAATACCGCAAAATCCAGCGGCCGCAGGGCATACACACAGACCAGTAGCACGACGATCGACAGGGCGATGTTGAAGGTGAAGAACACATCCAGCAGGAACGGCGGCACCGGCAGCATCATCATGGCCAGCATGACCAGCAGCAACAGCGGCACCCCCAGGTTCCCCCGACTGAGGTCGGCCAGGTTAGTGCGAGCCGTACTGATTAACTGAGAGCGATCCACCGGTATTCCCCGTTCCCTTGAAGCAAACTTTTGACGCCTGGAGGCGGCGCAGGGCGGGTATTGCAAGAAGCCTTCCAACTTTGGCCTGGAACACAAACTGATTTATGGCGTTGCGCCATCAGTCGTCACACAAGGCGCTTTCGCGCCATTGCGAGCAAGCTCGCCTACAGGCCGGGCGTGGACTCTGCAGGAGCGAGCCTGCTCGCGATAACGTCGGCACAGCCAACGCCGACCTCAGGAATCGCGACGCAAATCCGGCGGAATCGGCAGGTCCTTGAGCGGATCAGGGCGCTTGCCCTTGCCGGCCCGGTGCTGGCGAATCTGATAGACATACGCCAGCACCTGGGCCACCGCCAGATAAAGCCCGGCGGGGATTTCCTGCTCCAGTTCGGTGGAGTAGTAGATCGAACGCGCCAGCGCCGGCGACTCCAGCAACAACACCTCGTTGGCCACGGCGATCTCGCGGATCTTCAGCGCCAGGAAATCGCTGCCCTTGGCCAGCAACACCGGCGCCCCGCCCTTTTCGGCGTCGTACTTGAGCGCCACGGCGTAGTGGGTCGGGTTAGTGATGACCACATCCGCCTCGGGAATCGCCGCCATCATCCGCCGCTGCGACATCTCGCGCTGGACCTGGCGAATCCGCTGCTTGACCTCCGGACGCCCTTCCTGGTCCTTGTGCTCGTCACGCACTTCCTGCTTTGTCATCAGCAGCTTCTTGTAGCTCTGGTACAGCTGCACCGGCACGTCCACCGCGGCGATCAGGATCAGCCCGCAGGCCATCCACAAGGTGCTCCAGGCCACCACTTGCACACTGTGGATAATCGCCTGCTCCAGCGGCTCATGGGCGATCCGCAGCAGGTCGTCGATATCCGAAGACAGCACCGACAAGGCGACGATCAGGATCACCACGAACTTGGCGAAGGCCTTGAGCAACTCGATCAGCGAGGTCGGGGACACCATGCGCTTCATACCGCTGAGCGGGTTCATGCGGCTGAACTTGGGCGCCAGGCTCTTGGTGGAAAACAGCCAGCCGCCCAAGGAGATAGGACCGATCAGCGCCGCCAGCACCAGGGGCAGCAGGATCGGCATCGCGGCGATAATCGCGATTTTTCCCGAATGCAGCAGGTACAGGCCCATAGCGCCGGGGCTGAGCAGCACCTCGCGCGGCAGGGAGAAATTCAGGCGCATGATTTCCAGCAGGTCCTGGGCCACTCCCGCGCCGTAGATCAGCAGGCCGGCGGCGCCGATCATGGTGATCGCCAGGGTATTGAGCTCTTTGGAGCGGGCAATCTCGCCCTTTTCCCGGGAGTCCTTCTTGCGTTTCTCCGTGGGGTCTTCTGTCTTGTCCTGACCGCTCTCGCTCTCAGCCATGGTTCAACGCGCCTGTGCCAGGTTGCGCAGCAACTGCAGGGCCTCGACGGCCAGCGGTTGGTACTGGTTGAGAATGTCGCCCAGGCTGACCCAGAAAATCACCAGGCCCAGCACCAGGGTCAGCGGAAAGCCGATGGAGAAAATGTTCAACTGCGGCGCCGCGCGGGTCATCACGCCAAAGGCGATGTTCACCACCAGCAGCGCGGTGATCGCCGGCAATACCAGCAACAGCGCGGCGCCCAGCACCCAACCCAGCTTGCCGGCGATTTCCCAGAAATGGTTGACCAGCAGCGCGCTGCCCACCGGCAAGGTGGTGAAGCTCTCGGTCAGCACCTCGAAGACCACCAGATGCCCGTTCATGCCGAGGAACAGCAAGGTCACCAGCATGGTCAGGAACTGCCCGATCACCGCCGCCGAAACACCGTTGGTGGGGTCGACCATGGAGGCGAAGCCCATGCCCATCTGCGTCGAAATGATCTGCCCGGCGATCACGAAAGCCTGGAAGAACAACTGCAGGGAGAAACCGAACAAGGCACCGATGATGATCTGCTCGGCAATCAGCAATAGCCCGCCGAGGTCCAGTGCATTGACCGCTGGCATGGGCGGCAGGCCCGGCACCACCACGACCGTGATGGCCAGGGTGAAATACAGGCGGATACGGGTCGGCACCAGGGTCGTGCCGAAGACCGGCATGGTCATCAGCACGGCGCCGATACGAAACAGCGGCAGCATGAAGCTGGCGACCCAGGTGCTGATCTGCGTATCGGTAAGTGCCAGCAGAGACATGATTCAGCCGATCAACTGCGGAATACTGCCGTACAACTGCAGGATGTATTCCATGAAGGTCTGCACCAGCCAGGGACCGGCGACGATCAGCGTCACCAGCATCACCAGCAGGCGCGGCAGGAAGCTCAGGGTCTGTTCGTTGATCTGGGTGGCGGCCTGGAACATCGCCACCAGCAGGCCCACCAGCAGGCTGGGGATCACCAGGATGGCGACCATCATGGTGGTCAGCCAGAGCGCTTCGCGAAACAGGTCTACCGCGACTTCAGGCGTCATAACGCGTCACCCGCCAACAAGGTTCTAAACACCACCGAAACTGCCCGCCAGGGTGCCGATGATCAGGGCCCAGCCATCCACCAGCACGAACAGCATGATCTTGAACGGCAGGGAAATGATCAGCGGCGACAGCATCATCATGCCCATGGCCATCAGCACACTGGCGACCACCAGGTCGATGATCAGGAACGGAATGAAGATCATGAAACCGATCTGGAACGCGGTCTTCAGCTCCGAGGTGACGAAGGCCGGCACCAGGATCGTCAGCGGCGCCTGGTCCGGCGTCGCGATATCAGTGCGCTTGGACAGGCGCATGAACAGCTCCAGGTCGCTGCTGCGGGTCTGGGCCAGCATGAAATCCTTGATCGGCACCTGGGCCTTGGCCACCGCGTCCTGGGCGCTGAGCTTCTCCGCCAGGTATGGCTGCAAGGCATCCTGGTTCACCCGGTCGAACACCGGGGCCATGATGAACATCGTCAGGAACAGCGCCATGCCGGTGAGGATCTGGTTCGACGGCGTCTGCTGCAGGCCCAGGGCCTGACGCAGGATCGAGAACACGATGATGATCCGGGTAAAGCTGGTCATCAGCATGACGAACGCCGGAATGAAGCTCAGCGCGGTCATGATCAACAGGATCTGCAGGCTGACCGAGTATTCCTGCTGGCCGTCGGCATTGGTGCCGAGGGTGATCGCCGGGATCGACAACGGGTCGGCCGCCAGCGCCAGCGGCGCCGCCAGCATCAGGGCCAACATCAAGAGGAGGCGCAACGGCATTACTTCTTATCCTTCTGATCCTTGCCCAGCAGCTCCATCAGGCGCTGGGCAAACTCCGGAGTCGCCTGCTCGGTGCTCGGCACCTGCACCGGCTCCTTGAGCACATGCAACGCAGTGATGGTGCCCGGCGTCAGGCCGAGCAGAATCTGTTCGTTGCCGACCTGCACCAGCACCAGCCGGTCCCGCGGGCCAAGCGCCCGCGAACCGATCAGCTCGATGACCTGGCCCTTGCCGGCCGGTCCGGCCTGCTGCACCCGGCGCAACAGCCAGGCGAGGAAGAAGATCAGCCCCACCACCAGCAGCAGGCCCAGCACCAGCTGGGTCAGCTGCCCGGCCACGCCGCTGCTGCCAACCGCTGGTGCGGCGGTACCGGCCACCGGCTCGGCGGCCAGGGCCCAGAGCGGCCAGGCCAGGAACAGCGCGAGTGCCTTTCTCACTTAGCGCAGCTTCTTGATGCGTTCGCTCGGGCTGATCACGTCGGTCAGGCGGATGCCGAACTTCTCGTTGACCACCACCACTTCGCCATGGGCGATCAGCGTGCCGTTGACCAGCACGTCCAGCGGCTCGCCGGCCAGGCGATCGAGCTCGATCACCGACCCCTGGTTGAGCTGCAGCAGGTTGCGGATGTTGATGTCGGTACTGCCGACCTCCATGGAGATCGATACCGGGATATCCAGGATCACGTCCAGGTTCGGACCGTCGAGGGTCACCGGCTCGTTGTTCTTCGGCACGCTGCCGAACTCTTCCATCGGCAGGCGATTGGACGCCGGCGCGCTGGCCGCATCGGCCGCCAGCAAGGCATCGATATCGTCTTGCCCGGCGTCGCCGGTTTCCTGCAGGGCAGCCGCCCACTCATCAGCCAGGGCCTGGTCTTCTGCGGAAGTCATTTCGTGTTCGTCAGCCATGTTGTCCTCGGCGGGCAAAAAATCATTAACAAAGCGAATTCATAACAACGCCGCTCAACGGCGCTCGATCGGCTCGATCACTTGCAGGGCCAGGTTGCCCTTGTGCGAACCGAGCTTGACCTTGAACGCCGGTACGCCGTTGGCGCGCATGATCATGTCTTCAGGCAGCTCCACCGGGATCACATCCCCTGGCTGCATGTGCAGGATGTCGCGCAGGCGCAACTGCCGGCGGGCCACCGTGGCGCTCAAAGGCACATCCACATCCAGCACGTCTTCGCGCAGGGCCTTGCTCCAGCGCTCGTCCTGGTCGTCCAGGTCCGACTGGAAGCCGGCGTCGAGCATTTCCCGCACCGGCTCGATCATCGAGTACGGCATGGTCACGTGCAGGTCGCCACCACCGCCATCGAGCTCGATGTGGAAGGTCGAGACCACGATCGCTTCGCTCGGGCCGACGATGTTGGCCATGGCCGGGTTCACTTCGGAGTTGATGTACTCGAAGTTGACTTCCATGATCGCCTGCCAGGCTTCCTTCAGGTCGACGAAAGCCTGCTCCAGCACCATGCGCACCACGCGCAATTCGGTCGGGGTGAATTCACGGCCTTCGATCTTGGCGTGACGACCGTCGCCGCCGAAGAAGTTGTCCACCAGCTTGAACACCAGCTTGGCGTCGAGGATGAACAGCGCGGTACCGCGCAGCGGCTTGATCTTCACCAGGTTGAGGCTGGTCGGCACGTACAGCGAGTGCACGTATTCGCCGAACTTCATCACCTGCACGCCGCCCACCGCCACGTCCGCCGAACGGCGCAGCATGTTGAACATGCTGATACGGGTGTAGCGGGCAAAACGCTCGTTGATCATCTCCAGGGTCGGCATGCGTCCGCGGACGATGCGATCCTGGCTGGTCAGGTCGTAGCTTTTGACGCTGCCGGGCTCGGCGGCGTGTTCGGTCTGTACCAGACCGTCATCGACGCCATGCAGCAGCGCGTCGATCTCATCCTGGGACAGCAGGTCCTGCACGGCCATGTCGTGTTCCTACTGCAGTACGAAGTTAGTAAAGAGCAACTGCTCGACCACCACTTTGCCGACCTCTTTCTGGGCCACTTCCTGCACGCTGGCGGTGGCCTTCTGACGCAGCATTTCCTGACCGACCGGAGTCGCCAGGGTGTCGAAGCTCTGGCCGGAGAAGAGCATGACCAGGTTGTTGCGGATCACCGGCATATGCACTTTCAGCGCGTCCAGATCGGACTGGTTGCGCGCCAGCAGGGTGATGCTCACCTGCATGTAGCGCTGGCGGCCGTTCTGCGTGTAGTTGGCCACGAAGGCTGGCGCCATGGGCTCATAGATGGCCGCCGGCTTGACGCTGCTGGTGGTCTCGGCCGTCTCGGCAGGCTTGCTCTGGGCACTGCTGTGCATGAAGTACCAGGTCGCCCCGACGGACAAACCGATCGCCAACAACAAGGCCAGAACAATCAAGAGGATAAGCTTGAGTTTGCCTTTCCCGGCGGGGGTTTTCTCTGCTGCTTCGCTCTTCGCCATGCCAATAATCCGTCACTAATCGGGTTTTCACAGTCGCACGGCAAGGCAAGAGCAAGTGTTATGCCAGATTTGTCTGAATCGGGGTGAACTGAAGGGATAGGGGAAGCGCAAAGCAAAAGATCGCCAGCCGAGGAGTCACACGGCTGGCGATCTTCTGTTCAATGACGCCCGAAGCGGGTCAGGCGTAATAGTCGACGGCGCTGGTGCCGATGACCGTGCTGGTGTTGGCGGCGACTTCGGCGACGCTCGGCGGCAACTCTTCATCCACGCCATCCAGGCGCCCACCGCTGGCGCTGGCTCCGTTGCTGCGATGCTGCCCCTGCTGGGCCTGCTCCTGGCCACCCTGCCAGTTGCGCGACTGGTCGGAGACGTTGACGTCCACCTGCCCCATGCCTTGCTGGTGGAACATGTCGCGCAGGCGATGCATCTGCCCTTCGAGGGCCTCGCGCACGCCGACATGGGCACTCATGAAGGTCACCTGGGTCTGCTGGTCCGGCACCATGTTCACGCGAATGTCCAGGCGCCCCAGCTCGGCCGGCTGCAACTGGATCTCGGCCGATTTCAGATTGACGCTGGACAGGTACATGACCCGGTTGACCACTTCTTCGGTCCAGCCGCTCTGATGCATGGCCAGCGGCTGGTTCACCGGGACGGCATTGGCGGTCTTGGGCGTGGCCGCCTGGGTCAGGGCCGCCAGGCGGTTGGCGAAATCGTCGACGCGGGTGTCGCTGGCAGCGCTCTTGAGGTCCTTGAGACCGTCATCGAGCAGGCCGCTGAAGGCCTTTTCGCCGCCCTGCTCGGTGCTGTCCTTGTCCACCTGCAGGTCCAGCATAGTGGCCATGCCGCTGGCGAAGGTCTGCGCCGAAGTCGGCCCATCATCGGCCACCACGGTCGGCGCCGCCTTGCTCTGCGCCTGGCTGGAAGCCGAGACATGGCCGCTCTGCTCCATGGCCAGGCGTACCACCGGCAGCGCATCCAGCGGATCGGCTTCAGGGTCGAATTCCGGATCGACCGGCACTGGCATCGCGGTGCTGGCCACCACCGGTATAACCGGCTGCGTTTGCGACTGCACTGGCGGCTGTGCTGGAACCGGCGCGGCCGCCACTTCCGGCTCGGGCGCCGGCAACGGCACCGGCTGGGTCGCCTGCATCAGCGCCGGATCGAGGGTCGGGTCGACCGGCGTGCTCTCGGCCAGCGGCTGATCGCTGCTCGCGGCCTGGTCATCGGCGACTTTTTCGTCACTGGCAACAGCCTTGTCGGCAGGCAAGGTTTTGCCGCTATCGGCAACCGCAGGCTCAGCGGCGGCAGCCTTGCCCTTGCCCGGATCCACCTTGGCAGCGGCTTCGCCTCCCTTGTCGCGAGCCGGCTTGATCGGGCCGTCGGCAGCCGCTACCGGCTTGCCGAGTGCCTCCTTGGCGAACACCCGGGCAAAGCTTGCGCCTTTGTCCCCGGGCTCGGCGGCGCTGGCCTGGGGGGTGGCGGAAACCGCTTGAGTCTTGGCCTGGGAGGCGGCCTGAAGAAGCATGTTCGGGGTAAGGGGCATGAAAACGGTCTCCGCTGCACTGGGATCGTAGGTACAGTTGGGAGACTTGATTGCAAAGGTCGAGCCAGCTTTGCTGGCTCGCGGGGAAAAGCCTGGATTGCAGCGGTTTTTCAGCAGTGAAAACGCTGGCGTTCCTGCTCGCACAGCTGGCGGACAATGGCGAATTCGCCATCGATCTCGCCGACCAGCTGCTCGATACCGCGCAACGACGAGCCCTGGGCACGTTGCTCCAACTGATGACAGAGCTCGGCCAGGCGAATCGCCCCCATATTGCTGCTGCTGCCCTTGAAGCTGTGGGCAGTGGCGACAAGTTGACGGGGGTCGTCGACTTTGTGCAATTGGCGCAAACGCTCTTCGGAGTCACAGAGGAAGGTGTCGAGCAACAACGGATACTCATCCTCCATGACTTCCTGCAATGCGTTCAGCACCTCGTGATCCAGATGAATCTCAGACACTTGCTCACTCCTTGATCAAGAATCGGCGAATTATGCCAGAGGCTCCCAAGAAAACTCCACGCAGGCACTACGACCATCGTCAGACCAGCTGGCACGCCGGCTGAGCTGACGGATCAGGCTGACGCCGCGCCCGGAAAGGCGGTCGCCATCGATGGGCCGCGCCATCACCCGCCCGACATCGAAACCGCTGCCACTGTCCTCGACCCGGATCAGCAAACGACCGCCAGCCCCTTGAGGCTCCACTTGCAGGTGCACCCGCACAAAACCCTCCTGCAAGGCTTCGAGGCGTACCGCGCGCTCCCGGTAATAGCGGGAAAACCCCTGGGCATCGCGCTTGAGGCTCGAGTCCAGGCCCAATACGCCATGCTCCAGGGCATTGGAATACAACTCGGCCAGCACACTGTAGAGCGCCCCGCTCTGCGCCCGCAGGCCATGGACTTCCAGCAGCAGTTGCAACAGGTAAGGCAAAGGGTTGAAACGTTTGAGGGTCGCGGCGCGATACTCGAAACTCGCCGACCAGTCCAGCGGGCAGGACTGACCGCTGTCGGAGTACACCAACGCCGGCGGCGTCAGCTTCCGCGCCTCGAGCAGGCTGACCTCGACCATGCTCACATCGTCCCGCGCATCCCCGCCAAACTCGCTCAGGGCCCGCTGGATCTCCTCGAACAACAGGTCCGGCTCGTGGTTGGCGGCAAACACCCGCTGCAGGCGCTCGACACCGAACAACTGCTCGTTGGCGTCGCAGGTGTCGATCACCCCATCGGACAGCAGGAAAACCCGGTCGCCCAGGGCCATGGGAAAGACTTCGGTGCGGTCGTCGAATGCCTCGGCGCCCAGTACCCCCAGCGGCAGATGGTGCGCCACCAGCGGCACCCGCTCCCCGCTTGCCAGGCGATGCAGGTAGCCATCCGGCATGCCGCCGTTCCACACCTCCACCGCCCGCCGCTGGAAACTCAGGCACAGCAGCGTCGCACAACAGAACATGCCGACCGGCAGGATGCGCTTGAGCTTGGCATTCATCTCGCGCAGGGTTTCGGGCAGCCCGTACCCCTTGGCCGTCATGCCGTAAAACACCTCGGCCAGGGGCATCGCGCCCACCGCCGCCGGCAAGCCGTGGCCAGTGAAATCCCCCAACAGCACATGCATGTCGCCTGTCGGGGTAAAGGCAGCCAGCAGCAAATCGCCGTTGAACAGCGCATACGGCGACTGCAGGTAGCGGATATTCGGCGCGTTCAGGCAGCCGGAATGCGCCACCTTGTCGAACACCGCCTTGGCCACCCGCTGCTCGTTGAGCAGGTAGTCATGGTGCTGGGTGATCTGGTCGCGCTGCTGCAGCACGGTTTCCTGCAGGCGCCGCAAGCGATCCATGGCCTTGATCTTGGCGGCCAGGATCACCGGGCTGTAGGGTTTTGCCAGAAAATCGTCGCCACCGGCTTCCAGGCAGCGCGCCAACGCCTCGCTCTGGGTGAGCGAGGTCAGGAAAATGATCGGCACCAGCGCTTCGCCAGCCAGATGCTTGATCTGCCGGGCCGCCTCGAAACCGTCCATCACCGGCATCATCGCGTCCATCAACACCAGGTGCGGGCGCTGCTGGATGAACAGCTCCACTGCCTCGGCGCCATTACTCGCCGTCAGCACTTTGTGCCCCTGGCGCCGGACGATGCTCGACAGCAACATACGGTCGCTGGTGCCGTCCTCGGCGATCAGCACGCACAGAGGTGCCTCACTCGACTGCATGTCGATCAACTGATGTCGAACAGCTTGTCGAAATTGGAAATGGCGAGAATCTTGCGCACGTCCGAGTTGCTGTTGATCACTCGCACGTCGGAATCGTCGCCGCCGGCGTGATCGCGCAGCAACAGGAGCATGCCCAGGGCGGAACTGTCGAGGTAGGTGGCGTCTTTCAGGTCGACCACTATGGAATCGGGCCTTGTGTTGAGGTGCTCGTAGGACTCGCGAAACTCTTGATGACGGCCGAAATCGAAACGCCCCTTGATCGAAATCGTCAGTTTGTGCCCGTCCGGTGAAACTTCAGTAACGACTGACATGATTCGCTTCCTTGTGATTGGCAATCTGTACAAGGTTTAGCACCCCGTACAAGCCTGGGCAACCCGAACCGCCGAAGCGTCGCTGACGAGCGCCTGGCGGCGACGAATGGGGTGGCGCTCAGTACGGATCCTGGCGCGGCAGGCGCTGGGACAGCTCGTCGAGCAGCTTCTGCTCGCGCTTGTCTTCCAGTTGGCGGGCTTCATCGATGTAGCGTTGCACCAGCTTGCGCAAGCCCTCGACCCGGGCATAGGCCTGCTGCCAGGTTTCCCGGGCGCGGTTGAGGTTGTTCTGGTGCCAGGCCAGGCTTTGCCGCTGCTGGCCCACGGCGGTTTCCAGCTGATTGAGGAAGTGCTGGTAGTTCATCAGCCACTGGCCGGAAACCCCGGCACTGCCCCGCTCGATCCACTGTTGCTGGTATTCGGCACGAAAGCGTTCCAGGTCCCCCAGCTTGCTTTCCGCCAGGCGCACCTGGCCCTGGAAATGCCCCAGGCGCTGGGCAGCAGTGCGCTCGGCGCTTTCGGCCATGTCGACCACCGGCGCCAGACGCGCGGCACGGCTGTTGGCCATGACGGATTAACCGCCCGGCGCCGGAGCGAACACCATCTCCAGATGGGCTTCGCTTTCACCCAGGCTGATGCTGTCGTTGAGCCCCTGGCGCAGGTAAGCGACCATCGACGGCTGCAGCGAGATGGCGGCGTCGGTTTCGCGATCGCCGCCCGGTACGTAAGCGCCGACGCTGATCAGGTCGCGCGCCTGTTGGTAACGCGACCACAGCTGCTTGAAATACTGGGCGCGAGTCATGTGATCCGGGGTCACCACCGCCGGCATGACCCGGCTGATGGACGCCTCGATATCGATCGCCGGGTAATGCCCCTCCTCCGCCAGGCGCCGCGACAGCACGATGTGCCCGTCGAGCACACCACGGGCCGAGTCGGCGATCGGGTCCTGCTGGTCGTCGCCTTCGGACAACACGGTATAGAACGCGGTGATCGAGCCGCCACCGGCCTCGGCGTTGCCCGCGCGCTCCACCAGCTTCGGCAGCTTGGCGAAGACCGACGGCGGATAGCCCTTGGTCGCGGGCGGCTCGCCGATGGCCAGGGCGATTTCCCGCTGGGCCTGGGCGAAACGGGTCAGGGAATCCATCAGCAACAGGACGTTCTTGCCCTTGTCGCGAAAATATTCGGCGATACGCGTGCAGTACATGGCCGCGCGCAGGCGCATCAGCGGCGCATCGTCCGCCGGCGACGCCACCACCACGGAGCGCTTGAGCCCCTCCTCACCGAGGATATGCTCGATGAACTCCTTGACCTCACGACCGCGCTCACCGATCAGCCCGACCACGATGATGTCGGCCTCGGTAAAGCGGGTCATCATGCCCAGCAGCACACTCTTGCCCACGCCGGTACCGGCGAACAGGCCGAGACGCTGGCCGCGGCCCACCGTCAATAATCCGTTGATGCAGCGAATGCCCACGTCCAGCGGCCGGCTGATGGGGTCGCGCTTGAGCGGGTTGATGGTCGGACCGTCCATCGGCACCCAGTCCTCGGCCTTCATCCCGCCCTTGCCGTCCAGCGCACGGCCAGCACCGTCGAGGACCCGCCCGAGCATGCTCATGCCCATCGGCAGGCGGCCAGTATCGGCCAGCGGCACGACCCGGGCGCCGGGCGCGATGCCGGCGACGCTGCCGACCGGCATCAGGAATACCTTGCTGCCGGAGAAGCCCATCACCTCGGCCTCGACCTGCACCGGGTGATAGCTGTCGTCGTTGATCACCATGCAGCGCGTGCCCATGGCCGCCCGCAGGCCTTCGGCCTCCAGGGTCAGGCCGACCATGCGCAGCAGGCGGCCTTCGAGAATCGGCTGGTTCGGCAGTTCGGTGGCTTCGGCGTAGCTGCTCAGGCGCTTGCCGAAGCTGGTGCGGTCAAGGCGCATCGGCGGGGTCCTGCGCGGGGTCGACAGGGTCGACATCCGCGGCGGGCTTGCCGGTGGCGGCCCCCAGCTCGACGCTCAGATCCGGTTCGGCGGGATGCAAAGCCTGCTCATGAAGCTGGTCGGACAGCTTGTCCATGATCTTGGCGATCCGGGTTTCCATGGTCGCGTCGATCCGGCTGTGCTCGGTCTCGACCCGGCAGCCGCCCGGCAACATGGCTTCGTCCTCGACGATGCGCCAGCTTTCCTCATGGCGCTCGCGCAGGCTTTTGACCTGGGCGAAGTCCTGCGGATTGATGTACAGGCGCACATTGCCCACGCCCAGCGGCAGCAACTTGAGGGCTTCGCGCATGACATGCTCGATCTGGCTGGAGTCGATGGCCAGCTCGCGCTGGATCACCTGGCGCGTCATGTGCTGCACCAGGTTGACCAGGACTTTTTCAATCTGTGTGTCCTGCTCGGCGATGGGCTCGAACAGATTGCCCATCAGCGTTTCCAGCGCCTCCAGCTTGGCGCTCAGGGCCACCTCGGCTTCCTGGCGGACCTTCAGCGTGGCGCTGTGGAAACCTTCCTTTTCGCCCGTGGCGAAGCCTTCGTTATAGGCTTCCTGGCGAATGCTCTCGAGTTCTTCGAGGGTCAGTGGCTGGACTTCTTCCAGCGGCACTTCCTCGATCTGCGCCGGCGGCTCTTCCACCGGTTCCGGCTCGGGCTCGGGGACATGGGGGTCGAAACTGGGCAGCGCCCAGACGTCGAAACCACCGACGTCCCGAGCGCGAATCAGGTCGCTGTGGGATTCATCACTGCTGGACGACATAACGCGACCTTAGATCATTTCTTCGCCGCCCTTCCCGCCGAGAACGATTTCTCCGGCTTCGGCCATACGGCGGGCAATGGTGAGGATTTCCTTCTGCGCGGTTTCCACATCGCTGACGCGCACCGGGCCCTTGGCCTCGAGGTCGTCGCGCAGCAGTTCGGCAGCCCGCTTGGACATGTTCTTGAAGATCTTTTCCTTGACGCCTTCGTCCGACCCCTTGAGGGCCAGGACCAGCACGTCGGAAGACACTTCGCGCAGCAACGCCTGGATGCCGCGGTCGTCGACATCGGCCAGGTTGTTGAACACGAACATGAGGTCTTCGATCTGGCCGGACAGGTCTTCGTCGACTTCGCGGATCGAGTCCATCAGCTGGCCTTCGATCGAGCTGTCGAGGAAGTTCATGATGTCGGCGGCGCGCTTGATACCACCCAGGGTGGTACGCGAGGCGTTGGAGTTGCCGGCGAACTGCTTCTCGAGAATCTGGTTGAGTTCTTTCAGGGCGGCCGGCTGCACGGTATTGAGCGAGGAAACCCGCAGGATGATGTCCAGGCGCGCCTTGTGGTCGAAGTTGCCAAGCACTTCGCCCGCCTGGTCTGGATCGAGGTAGGCCACCACGATCGCCTGGATCTGCGGGTGCTCGTAACGGATCACGTCCGCCACGGCGCGCGGTTCCATCCACTTCAGGCTGTCCAGGCCGCTGGTGTTGCCGCCCAGCAGGATGCGGTCGATCAGGCCGTTGGCCTTGTCCTCGCCCAGGGCCTGGGTGAGCATCTTGCGCACATAGTCGTCGGAGCCCACGCCCAGGCTGGTCTGGTCGCCGACGATGTCGACGAACTCGCTCATCACCTGCTCGACCTGCTCGCGATGCACGTTGCCCATCTGCGCCATGGCCACGCCCACGCGCTGGACCTCTTTGGGGCCCATGTGGCGCAGCACCTGCGCGGCGTCGGTGGAACCCAGGGACAGCAGCAGGATCGCGGCCTTGTCGACCCGGGTCAGTTTGGCGGTAGCGGCTCGGTTATCACTCATCTGCGTTAATCCACTCTTTCACGACCTGGGCCACTCGACCCGGGTCTTCTGCCACCAGACTCTTGATTGCGTTCAACTGTGCGTCATAGCCTTCGCTCGGGCTAGGCAGCAGGATGCTTTGCGGGCCGCCGAGGCTGACGCGATCGTTGGCCAGCTCGCCATCCAGGCCGCCCATGCCGCCGAGTTCGACATCGCTGCCCAACCCCGCCAGTTGCTTGCCCTTGCCGCCACCGGTGATGTTGTTGAGCACCGGGCGCAGCACGCCGAACACCAGGACCAGGATAAACAGCACACCCAGGACCTGCTTCACGATGTCCCAGAACCAGGGCTGCGAGTAGAACGGAATGTCGGCGATCACCTCGCCGCGATCGGCCGAGAACGGCACGTTGATCACGCTGACACTGTCGCCACGGCTGGCGTCGAAGCCCACCGCGTCCTGCACCAGGCGGGTGAAGCGCGCCAATTCGTCGGCGCTCCACGGTGCACGGCTGGTTTCGCCGTTGGCCGGATTGACCTTGACCTGATCGTCCACCACCACCGCCACCGACAGCCGGTTCAGACGACCCTGCTGTTGTTTGGTGTGGCTGATGGAGCGATCCAGCTCGAAGTTCTTGGTGGATTGTTGACGCTTGTCGTTCGGGTACGGCGCCAGCATCGGCTGGCCGGTGGCCGGGTCCATGATCTGCTGGCCGTTGGCGTCCAGCAGCGGTTGGCCTGGCTGCACCATGCCGGCGGCAGCAGTGGCGCCACCGGTGGTCTGCGGTGCGCTGGCCGGCGATGGCGGCTGGTTGCTCAGGGCGCCAGGAACGCCTTGCGGGCCCAGGCTGCTGGAGCGTTGTTCGTTGACCGACTGCTCGCTGCGCAAGGCCGGCTGGTCCGGGTTGAACTGTTCGGAGGTCGACTCGACGGCGCTGAAGTCCACATCGGCGGACACTTCAGCCTTGTAGCGGTCGTTGCCGAGGATCGGCTGCAGGATGTTGTGCACCCGCTGGGTCAGCATGCTTTCCATGCGGCGGCTGTAGTCGAATTGCTTGCCGGCCATGGTCAGTTCGGAGTTTTCCGCCTGGTCGGAGAGCAGATTGCCCTTCTGGTCGACCACGGTGATCTGCGACTTGCTCAATTCGGGAACGCTGGTCGCCACCAGATTGACGATGGCCACCACCTGGCCCGGCTCCAGCGAACGACCGGAATACAGCTCGACCAGTACCGAAGCGCTGGGCTTGCGCTCGTCGCGCACGAACACCGAGCTTTTCGGAATCGCCAGGTGCACGCGCGCGCCCTTGACGTTGTTCAGGCTGGAAATGGTCCGCGCCAGCTCGCCTTCCAGGCCGCGACGGTAACGGGTCGCCTCCATGAACTGGCTGGTGCCCAGGCCCTGCTCTTTATCGAGAATCTCGAAACCGATATTGCCGTCGCCCGGAGCCACGCCGGCAGCCGCCAGCTTGAGGCGCGCACGCGACAGGTCGTCGGCCTTGACCAGCAAGGCACCGGAGTTGGGCTCGACGGTGTAGGGAATGTCGGCGGAGGCCAGGGTGTCCATGACCTGCTTGGCGTCCATGCCGGCAAGGCTGCCGTACAACGGACGGTAATCGGGTTGCTGGGACCACAACACCACGGCAAAACCAATCGCCACGCTGGCAGCCAGACCGACCATGAGGCCAACCTGACGCAACATGGTCATCTCGGAGAGGTTTTCCAGAAAGGACAACCCGAACAGCGGCGGCTTGCCTTCTGTCGGAGTGGCCTTGGCCGGTACGTTATCGGCGACTGCTTCTGCCATGACTCAATCTCGTCCTTAAACCGGCATCTGCATGATGTCTTGGTACGCCTGAACCAGCTTGTTGCGCACCTGGGTCAACGCCTGGAAGGACACACTGGCCTTCTGCGAGGAAATCATCACGTCGGTCAGGTCGACACCGCTCTTGCCGATCTCGAAGGCACTGGCCAGCTGGCTGGACGCCTGCTGAGTGTCGTTGACCTTGTTCACCGCCTGCCCAAGCATGTCGGAAAAACTGCTGCCGCTCACCTGCGGCACCGCGGCCGATTTTGGCTGGGCCATGGCGTCCATTTGCATGGCTCGCATGTCCAACATCAACCGATTAAATTCAATACCTTGGCTCATGGTCTACTCTCTCCGACGACCCGCAATTTTTTGACACTCACGCAGCGGTTAGTGAGGTGTTAGCAACAAGGGTGCCAGCTCCGCGCAGACACCGAACAAAAGCCTGCATGGCTGCATGCCTTAAACGACTCATGTTGCAAACAGATACGCCTCGACATCCATTCCGGCATCGCGCATTTGCGCCAACTTGTAGCGCAAGGTTCGCGGGCTGATACCCAGGCGCTCGGCCGCCTCCTTGCGTCGGCCGCGCTCGGTGCGCAAGGTGTCGATGATCATCTGGAACTCCCGACGCCGCAGATCGTCGCCCAAGGCCCCCGCCGACTCGGCTGGCGGCACCTCGGCCTCCACCGGCGCACCGCGCACCGTCGTCGCCGCGGCGGGTGCCATGACCGGCAGCGGCGCACAGGCCAGCGGTCCACCCAGGCAGAAATCTTCCGGCTGGATCAGGCCACCCTGCTGCAGGATCAGTGCGCGCTGGATGGCGTTGTCCAGTTCGCGCACGTTGCCCGGCCATGGATAGCCGAGCAGGCACGCCTGCGCTTCGGCCGACAGCCGCGCGGCAGCGTGTTTCATTTTATTGACGTGCTTGGCCAGCAGGCGCTCGGCCAGCGGCAGGATATCGGCGGTACGCTCGCGCAGCGGGCGCCACGCCAGCGGGAATACCGACAGCCGATAGTAAAGGTCTTCCCGGAACCGCCCCGCGGCCACTTCGCCGGCCAGGTCGCGGTTGGTGGTCGCCACCACCCGGATATCCAGGGCGATGGGCTTGCGCGCCCCGACCCGCTCGACTTCGCGCTCCTGCAGCACCCGCAGCAGCTTGGCCTGCAGGGCCAGGGGCATTTCGGAAATCTCGTCCAGCAGCAGGGTGCCGCCATCGGCCTGTTCGAACTTGCCGGGCTGGGCGGCGATGGCGCCGGTAAAGGCACCCTTCTCGTGACCGAACAGCGTGGCTTCGAGCATGTTGTCCGGAATCGCCGCGCAGTTGATAGCGATAAAGGGCTGACTGGAGCGATGGGACTGCTGGTGAATGTAACGCGCCAACACCTCTTTGCCAGTGCCGGACTCGCCTGAGATCAACACGGTGGAATCGCTGCGAGCGACCCGCGCCGCCAGCTCGAGCAGTTGAGCGCTGGCCGGCTCGAATGCCACCGGCCCTTCGCCCTCGGCAGCCCCAAGGCAACCCAGGGCATGTCGCGCCACCAGATCCAGCAGAGCCTTGGGCTCGAAGGGCTTGACCAGGTAGTCGGCGGCGCCTTGACGCATAGCCTCGACCGCACGCTCGACCGCGCCATGGGCGGTCATCAGCAATACCGGCAATTGCGGCTGGCGCGCACGCAGCAGGCCCAGCAACTGATGACCGTCCATGCCTGGCATGTTGACGTCGCTGACCACCAGGCTGAACGACTCGCCAGACACCGCCTGCAGCGCTTCCTCCGCACTGCCGACCGCCTTGTAGTCATGACCGGCCAACAGCAGCGTATCCGCCAGGGCTTCGCGCAGGGCGCGATCGTCTTCAACCAGTAGAACCTTGATTGCCATTACCTTCACTCCACTCCTTGAGCGCCGCAGAACAGTGGCAGAACCACCAGCGCACATGTACCGCGCCCAGGACGCGAGCGCAGCAGCAATTCTCCCTGGTGGGCACGCGCCACCGCCTTGACGACTGTCAGCCCCAGGCCGGTTCCCGTGGTCTTGGTGGTGAAAAACGGCTCACCCAAACGCGCCAGTACCGCGGCGTCGATACCGCTGCCGCTATCGCTGACGCATAACCGCAAGCTGTTGCCACGGGTATAAAGATGAACTTTCAGGCGCACCTGGCCGGCACTGGCCTGGATGGCGTTCTCGATCAGGTTGAGCACCGCCCCCACCAGCGTGTCGCGACTGCACAGCAACTCGCCGGTATGGCTGTCGCACTGCCAGCGCACGGACACGTCCTGCACATGGGTCAGGGCCGCCGCCTGCAGCGACTGCAATAACGCCTTGGGCGTCACGCGATCGGTCAGCGGCAACTCGCCCCGGGCAAACACCAGCATGTCGCGGACCTGATGCTCCAGCTCATGCAAGCGCTCCTTCAGCCGCCCGGCAAAGCGCTGCTGGGTGGCGACAGGCAGTTCCTGCTCGGTCAGGTGACTGGCATACAGCAGCGCGGCGGACAATGGCGTACGAATCTGATGCGCCAGGGACGCCACCATGCGCCCCAGGGACGACAGGCGCTCATGGCGGGCCAGTTGATCTTGCAGGTGACGGGTTTCAGTCAGGTCGTTGAGCAGCACCAATTGGCCCGGTTCGGCATCCAGTGAACGGGTGGAGATCGACAGCCGCCGCCCATCCTTCAACGAAATCTCATGGCCGTCGTCTTCCCGTGGCGCAAAACAACGGGCGATGACATGCCGCCAGAGCTCGCCCTCAAGAGGCAGGCCCAGCAGGTCGCAGGCGGCAGGGTTGGCTTCGCGGACAATGCCCTGGGCGTCGATGACGATGACGCCGCCAGGCAACAGATCGAGGAGGTTTTGCAGACGGTTGGCCAGACGCTCTTTTTCCGCCAACTCCTGCATGCGCTGGGCGCTGACCACGGCCAGTTCGCCCTTGAGCTCGGTCACCCGAGCCTCAAGCAGGCTGTAGGAGTCGGTAAGCTGGCTCGACATCTGGTTGAACAAGGCGAACGCCTGCTCAAGGCCAAGCCGGCTTGCCTGCTCTACGGACGACGTTTGCCCCTGGCTTTCAGGAACAGGAGACATCTGGGCGGCTTGGGGCATCGTGCTCTCTCGCGTGGCTGACCGTCAGTTAAACGGAACGTTGAGAGAGACTTAGCAATACCCGTGCCGGAAAAAAACTGCCCGGTTTTCAACAGGTTAAAAAACAGGCGTCAATCATCCGCCTGTTCATCACCCTCGCGACGGCTCATGCCGTACTTGCGCATTTTTTCCACCAGCGTGGTGCGGCGGATACGCAGGCGCTCCGCAGCCCGCGCGACAATGCCATTGGCGTCGTCGAGCGCCTGCTGGATCAGGCCCTGCTCCAGACCACCGAGGTAGTCCTTCAGGTCCAGGCCTTCCGGCGGCAGCATGGCGGTGGCGGCGAAGTCCGGCGTATGGCCATTGATCGCCACCCGCTCTTCCAGATCACTGCGCAGACTGTCCACCAACTGCTCGTCTTCGTCGTCGACATAGCGGAATTTCTTCGGCAACTCGACCACACCGATCACACCGTAGGGATGCATGATCGCCATGCGCTCCACCAGGTTAGCCAGCTCGCGGACGTTGCCCGGCCAGCCATGGCGGCAGAGCGACATGATCGCCGCGGAGTTGAAGCGGATCGAACCGCGCTTCTCATGCTCCATGCGCGAGATCAGCTCGTTCATCAGCAGCGGAATGTCTTCCACCCGCTCACGCAGCGGCGCCATTTCGATCGGGAACACGTTCAGGCGGTAGTACAGGTCTTCGCGGAAACTGCCGACCTCGATCATGCTCTCGAGGTTCTTGTGAGTCGCGGCGATGATCCGCACGTCGACACTCTGGGTCTTGTTGCTGCCCACGCGCTCGAAGGTACGTTCCTGCAACACGCGCAACAGTTTGACCTGCATCGGCAACGGCATATCGCCGATTTCATCGAGGAACAGGGTACCGCCGTTGGCCAGCTCGAAACGCCCGGCACGGCTGGTGATGGCCCCGGTAAAGGCGCCCTTCTCATGGCCGAACAATTCGCTCTCCAGCAACTCGGCCGGAATCGCACCACAGTTGACGGGCACAAACGGCGCTTCGCGACGCTTGGAGTGATAGTGCAGGTTACGCGCCACCACTTCCTTGCCAGTCCCGGACTCGCCGAGGATCAGCACGCTGGCGTCGGTATCGGCCACTTGCTGCATCATCTGCCGGACATGCTGGATCGCCCGGCTGGTGCCAACCAGACTGCGAAAGAGGTTGGGTTCGCGATGGCGACCGCGCTCACGGGCCTGATCGTACATCTCACGATAGACCTGGGCGCGGTGCAGGGAATCGAGCAACTTGCTGTAGCTGGGTGGCATTTCCAGGGTGGAAAGCACTCGACGACGCTGGTCTTCCGGCAAGTCAATGGAAGAATTATCGCCCATTAACAAAACTGGAAGGAACTCATCCCAGGTTGAGAGTGTCTTTAACAGGCCCAAAAGTGCACCAGGAGCATTTACAGTCCCGATGAGGACACAGATTACTTCACGACTGGATGACAATGAGCCGACAGCCTGCTGCCAGTCATGGCTACCGCAGGGTAAATTTTCTTCGCCAAGAAAATTTAAAATCACCGCCAGGTCGCGGCGGCGGACGCTATCGTCATCAATCAGCAGAATTTTGGTTTCACGCCACATGCAATAGCAACTTCCCTAGTCAACTCAATGCCCGGAATCAGGGCAAGCTAGACGCTTGTAGGCATTTTGAGCCTGATAGACGTCTGAAATCTGAAAACAGCCACTAGTTAAGTCAAAAAAGCGTGCACAGTCAAATTTATGGCGCACTGGATTCGGATTAACTTAGGGGTTAATTAACCGAACAGATGGTAAACCTTTGCCGCGTTCTGTGCTTGATGGATCTGCGACATCTCGTCGACTATCGCCTGACGCTCCCCTGTCGTCACTTCAAGAAGCTGCCGATAAACCCCCAACAGCTCCTGCAAATTCTCGCGCAACGCGGCTTCATCTTCCGGAGCTTCACTCAAGATGTCTTCCATGCAGGAACGGCAGGCCAGATCCAACTGACCGATCGCTTCCCAGTTACGCTCGGCCAGGGCGGCGACCAGTGCTTCACGGGTTTCTTCGATGCGCTGCAATACAAGACTCATGGTGATCTCCTTAGAACTGCGGACCCGGCGCAGCGATGGCGTCCCAGCCTTCCTTGACGGTGCGCAGCAGATCGGCGACCTCGTCGAGAATCTTTGGATCGGTCTTGATGTTCGCCTCGGTGAGGCGCGTCATCATGTAGGTGTACAAGCCATCCAGATCGCCCAGGGTGTCGGGTGAATTTTCCAGATCGAGCCCTTCACGCAAGCCGCCGATAATGCCGATGGCCTTGCTGATGAACACACCCTTGTTGGGAATATCCTTGCGCTCCATCGCCCCCTTGGCCTGGGCGATACGATCCAGGCCGCCTTCCATCAGCATCTGCACCAGACGATGGGGGCTGGCCTCGGAAGTCTGCGCCTGGGCACCAATCTTCTGGTATTGCCGAAGGGCTAACATCGGATTCATGTTCTACCTCATCAAAACTCAAGGGTTCGTATAACCAGCGTATCGACCTGGCGTCAAAAAACTTTAGATCAAAAGCCAAAAGCCCGGAACGCTACAAACGTTGCCGGGCTTTTGGCGCCTGGTATCAATCAGCCTTTCTGTTGCGCAGTCAACGCCTCGAACATCGAGGTAATGTTGCTGGCGGTGGCTTTCAACTTGCCCACCAGGGTATCCATGTCGTTGTACTTCTTGGTCAGCACTGCCGTCAGGGTTTCGATACGGCGGTCCAGGGCCTCCTGATCCAAGGTCAGCTTGGCCTTGGTCTTGTTCAGCTCAGTCGTACGCTGATCGAGAACACCGCCGGTCTGGGCAAAAGGCTTGATGGCATTGTCCATACGCTCCAACAGGCCCTTTTCGCCGGTGAACAGGGCCTGCACCTCGCCACCGAGCTTTTTGTCGTTCATCGCCGCGGTGAACTTGGTGGTGTCGAAGTCCAGGGCACCGGTCTTCTGGTTGGTGGTAATCCCCAACTGCGCCAGGACGGTCAGCTTGTCGCCAGATCCCACTTCAGACAGCGGCGCACGCATGGCCGCCAGGATCGAGCGCGGCAACGAGTCACCCGTCAACTGGGCCGGAATGGTCGGCTTGCCATCATCATCCAGAGACGGCTTGGTCAGCGCGCTAACGCTGTTGGCCACCGCATTGTAGGCGTCAACGAACTTCTGGATCGAAGCCTTCAAGCCATCGGTGTTAGCCGCGACGGTAATGGTCGAGGTGCCCTTGGCGACCAGGTTGAAGGTCATCCCGGAAACCGCCTTGTCCACCGAGTTGCTCTTGCTGGTCAGCGCCATGCCATCGACGGTGAACTTGGCATCCACCGCCAGCGCACCAATGGAACCAGCAGAAGTGGCGGTCATTGGCGAGCCGGAAGCGCCAACGACATTGCTGCCATCGATTTCCAGACCGGCAATACCACTAAGAGAAATATCGGAGCCCGCACCGGTCGTGGTCGAACCCACCACCAGACGCGATCCAAAGGAGTCGGTCACGATGTTCGCGCTGATACCCGCGCTCTTGAGCGATGCGTCGGCGTTGATCGAGTCACGCACCGACTGCAAGGTAGCACCGGCTTTTATATCGAGGTTGTAGTCAGTGCCATTTTGACTGATTTTCAAGGTACCAGTCGGAATAGCACTTGTAGTACCGCCAGCAAAGGCAGCACTGGTGACTTTCGAGGAAGTCGCAAGATTCTGCACATCGACAACATAGCTGCCATTGACCGCGGTATTGCCAGCGACCGCCGTTACATACTTGCTTTCGGAAGTAGTGGCGGCATAGCCGGGAAATTGCGGATTGGTCTTGCTACTGAGCTCGGTAATGGTGGTCCGAAAGGTCGACAACAAGGACTTCAAGGTGCCGATGCCGGAGATGCTTGCGGTGTTGTTCGCAGTTCCCCGGTCGATCTGACCTTGCTTGGGTGCTTTATCAGCATTCACCAAGGCTTTGACGATAGCACCGGTATCGAGGCCGGAGCCTAGACCGGTACCCGGTAGAATTGGACTTGCCATGGAGATCTCCCTTCAGTGTGTCGCCGGTCTTTTGACCATTACAACGCCCAAAAGAACATAGCAACAAATTTCATGCCAGCTGTCAGACTTTAGCGCTGAACAACAGGCTGCTCGCATCATTCAAACTATTGGCCAACTTCAGGACTTCTTCGTTGGGGATCTGACGGATCACCTCACCGGAGTCACTGGCAATGACCTTGACGACGACCTTGCCAGAAGGCTCGTCGATCGAGAATTCCAGGTTACGCTTGACCGATTGCACAAACTTTTCAATTTCCTGAATGGCCATTTTCAGTTTGTCCCGCTCGGTTTGCCCGCCCTTACTCTCTTCCTTGACAGTCGGCAGCGCCACAACGTCCGCTTGAGGCTTCTCCACAGGCTTGTCAGCAACAGATGCTGCCGGCTTGGCCGCTGGATAAGACAAGTTCAGCTTCACGCTCATATCCATGTCCATCACCTCTTAAAGTAAAAAGCGAGAGAGCACGACCAGCGCACTCCCCCGCCAAAGCTTAGCCAGCTATTACTGAAGCAGTTTCAGTACAGCGGACGGCAGTTGGTTGGCCTGGGCCAGAACTGCGGTGGAAGCTTGTTGCAGAGTTTGCTGCTTGGTCATCTGCGCAGTTTCAGCAGCGAAGTCGGTATCTTGTACGCGACCCAGTGCAGCACTGGCGTTTTCGTTGATGTTCTGCAGGTTGGAGATGGTGCTGGTCAGACGGTTTTGTGCAGCACCCAGGTCAGCACGGCTGGCGTTGATGGTCGACAGAGCCTTGTCGATTGCATCGATCGAAGCCTTGGAGCTGGCTTCAGCGGTGGCGCTGCTGTTACCGGTAATGGCGATGGCGCCGGAGTTGACAGCCAGGGTAGTAGCGTCGAAGCCGGTGGCCAGGGCGATGGTGATCTGGTTGGTAGCACCAGTGTTGGAACCGACCTGGAAGGTCATGGTGCCAGCGGAACCGTCGATCAGGTTCTTGCCGTTCAGGTTGGTCGACTGGGCGATACGAGTCAGCTCGTCCGACATCGAAGCGAATTCTTTGTTCAGTGCGACACGGTCAGCGGTGCCGTTCGAGTCGTTTCGTGCTTGAACAGCCAGTTCACGCATACGTTGCAGGATGTTGGTGGATTCCTGCAGAGCGCCTTCAGCGGTCTGAGCGATGGAGATACCGTCGTTGGCGTTTTTGATCGCCATGGTCTGACCGCGGATCTGCGAAGTCATACGGGTAGCGATTTGCAGGCCGGCGGCGTCGTCTTTTGCACTGTTGATTTTCAGGCCGGAAGACAGGCGAGTCATCGAAGTCGACAGAGCGTCGGAAGCGCGGTTCAGGTTCTTCTGAACGTTCAACGATGTGACGTTAGTGTTTACTGTTAAAGCCATGACGAATTCCTCGTTGGTTGGGTACTGCGGCTTCCGGCCCTGGCAACCGCCGGGTATGGCCTAGAGAACCTTCGTAATAGTTATCGTCGGCAATGCAAGTTGCTTTAGGGGATTTTCAAAAAAATTTGCCATCAGCGTGCCACCCCTCGTAAATCAAGGGCTCGGCGTTTTCCAACCGTGGAAAAATGGCGCCAGGAAAATGCCGGAGAAGACCCGAGCGCGGAGATCGCCCGGGCAGGCAGGGAATGTTTCAGCCAGCAGAGAGGGAACGCAGCACTTCAACGCATTCGTATTGCAGGTAGTCGGCCAGGGCCAGCCAGTTTTGCCCTTGCTGACATTCGAACATCAGGCCAAGCAAAGTCTCCCAATCCTGGCGCTGCTCTGGCGGCGCAGTCTCGATCAGCGGCTGGATCGCCCCCATCAACTGGACCATGGTCACGGCCGTCTCGACATCGTGCCCCAGGCGAAAGTCCTCGGCGCATTGCTGCAAGCGGGCGATCAGCCCCTCGATCGCGCTCATTGGCTGAACTCCGGATGGTAGGTCGTCCCGGCAATCATCGCCCCGTCCCGACTGCTGTTATAGAAGCGCACCCGCGGATGACCGGCGATAAAACGCTCCAGCTCGCACAGGTAACTGCGGAAATTGAGTTGGGTCCTGACCCGCTGGCCATGCCCGTCCAGCACCCAGTGCCGGGCCGCGCCCAGCTGCGGCCCCAGCTCACCGTCCAGCCAGCCGGCATGCGTCTTGTTCATCGGGAAGGCAAAGTCGGCACCGAACAAGGTGACCTGTTCGGCGCCCATTTTTACCGCCAGGTCCACTGCGGGATGGATCACGCTGCCGCCGACATACAGCTGCGCCTTGGGCAATTGCCCGCGCATCCGCGTGTAAATCGGGCTGGCGGAATACCCCACGTAACGCGGTCCCTGCCAGAGCGCCAGAATCTGCGGATCGACCATCGGCAGATAGACCAGGGTGATGGCTGCCGATTTTTCTGGCGGCAGGTGCAAGCTGGAAATCCGGTGATCGATGCTGATCACGATATCCGGCTCGATCCCCTGTTTGAGCAACGGCCGGTAGGCGGTATCGACACAGATAAACAGAGGCCGCCGGGCCTGGGCGCGAATCTCGCGCAAGCGTTCGAAATGCCGCTCCAGGCTCGGCCCGGTGGCAATCACAAAAATCTCGCGCCCCGGCTGGCTACCGAACAGCTGCGCCACGTCACTGTCGCTGGCCACCAGCTCGGCACTCGCTTGCAGGCGTTGGGCGACCTCTGGGGAGTCGGCCACGAAGTCGCGGTTATTGAAGGCCAGATGCACCTCACTGACCAGGCGATCGCGGATCTTGGCGTTGTAGTCATCCGCCAGCACCAGCTCGGAGGGCAAGGCGAAGAATGGCAGCTGGATTTCCGTCAGATCGCCGGCATAACTCAGTTCCACTCGAGGATCGTTCAACCAGGCCTGCTGATCGAGCAATTGCAGCACCAGCGCAAACACCGCGCCGTTCAGGATGTGCACCTGCAAGCGTTGCAGCGCTGGGTTTTCCAGCAGTATCTGCTGCAAGTCGCCCAAGCCGGTGCCGTACAGATGGATCACCGGGCTGTCGGCTGGCAAGCTCGCCGCCTGGGTTCGTGCTTCCGCCGTGCGATCGTGGCGGCTGGTGAGCTGAATGCCGGAAATACTCAAGGTCGAACCCAGGCCTTCGACCAGATCCGCCTGCAACCCAGCACTGTCCTCCGCCAGCAACCGCTCGAGCAGTCGCGGCCAGCGAGCCTGTATTGCCTGGGCATTGCCCTCGAAGCTTTCGCTCATGCTGTCTCGCCTATCTTCATGCAAAAAAAATAGCGCTCAGGGTACACCCTGGGCGCTATTTTTGGATGCCGCGGGATCAACTCATGGGCGATAGATAATCGCCGAGCCCCAGGACAGCCCTACACCGAAGCCACTCAGGGCCACACGTTGCCACTTCGACTCGAGCACGTGCTTTTCCAGCAGCAGCGGAATGCTCGACGATACGGTGTTACCGGTCTCGACCATGTCCTTGATGAACTTCTCCGGCTCGCCTTCGAAACGGCGCGCCACGGCATCGACGATCGCCGCACTGCCCTGGTGGATACAGAACGCATCGATCTGCTCCGCCTTCAGGCCGGACTCATCCAGCAGCTCATTCAAATGCGCCGGGACTTTCAGCAGGGCAAAGTTGAACACCTGGCGGCCATTCATGAAAAACACGCCATCGGTGACTTTCAAGTGCGGAGCGCCGGAACCGTCGGTGCCGAATTTGGCCTTGCCCAGCTGCCAGGGAGCGTCTTCGCCCATCCAGGTAGCAGTCGCCGCATCGCCGAACAGCATGGTGGTGTTGCGGTCTTGCGGGTCGACGATCTTCGAGTAAGGGTCGGCGGTGACCAGCAGGCCGTTCTTCAGGCCCGCGGCTTCCATGAAGCCCTTGAGCGCGTAGATGCCATAGACATAACCGGAGCAGCCCAGGGAAATATCGAAGGCCGCGACGTGGGTCGGCAGGCCCAGCTTGTCCTGGACGATGGCGGCGGTGTGCGGCAAGCCTTCTTCGTCGCCGTTCTGGGTGACGACGATCAGCGCGTCGATCGACTCGCGCGACAGTTGCGGGTTGTTGGCGAACAGCGCATTGACTGCTTCGACACACAGGTCCGAGGTTTCCTGCGTGGCGTCTTTGCGCGGCAGGAAGGCCGAACCGATCTTGCCCAGGATGAACTCTTCATCCTTTTCGAATTTTGCACCTTGTGCGTAATTGTCTACGCCGGCTACAGGCACGTAGCTCGCAATGCTCTTTATGCCAATCATTACGGCTTCCCAATAATAAACAGCTGAATACCCCGACCACCGGACCGGGGCTGCCGACAAACAGACATCCTGGCGCCCCTGACGGGCGACAGCGGGAAGAATAAAAGGCTATCACTGCGCCGTTTACCGGCCAGGCGCCATCTCCCCGGTCAATACAATACAGTGAAGATGCGCGTTATGACTCGCAGGTCACGCTATTTTGCCGAATCAGCCATACAAACGGCTATTCGACAAATGCCCAATCCAGTGCGGTCCCGCGCTTGAGGGCCTGGCGCGCGCAACGCCCGAGGACCGCGTCGATGTGCTTGGGGGCCAGCCCCAGGCCCGGACGAATGGCCCTGACGTTATCGCGGCTGAACACCTCCCCCGCCGCCATATCGCGGGTGACATAGAGGGAACGGCGGTACAACACCGACTGCCGCTCGGCCTCGGTCGCGCCGTAACGCACCTGGCCCAGGGCCTGCCAGGCACGTTCGGTTTCCACCACCAGGCTATGCAGCTCCGCCGGTTCCAGGGAAAAACTCGCATCCACCCCGCCGGCGGCGCGGTCGAGGGTGAAGTGTTTCTCCACCACAGTGGCGCCCAGCGTCACGGCGGCCACGGAAACCCCGACGCCCATGGAGTGGTCGGACAAACCGACCTCGCAGCCGAACAGCTCGCGCAGATGGGGAATGGTCAGGATGTTGCTGTTTTCCGGCGAAGCCGGGTAGGTGCTGGTGCACTTGAGCAGCACCAGATCCTTGCAGCCGGCCTCCCGGGCGGCGCGCACGCTTTCGTCCAGCTCGGCGATGCTGGCCATGCCGGTGGAAATGATCAGCGGCTTGCCGGTGGCCGCCACCCGACGGATCAGCGGCAGGTCGGTGTTTTCGAAACTGGCGATCTTGTAGGCCGGCACATCGAGGCTTTCGAGGAAGTCCACGGCGCTCTCATCGAACGGCGTGGAGAACGCCAGCATCCCCAGTTCCCTGGCGCGGGCGAAGATCGGCGCATGCCACTGCCAGGGGGTGTGGGCCTTTTCATACAGGGCATACAGCGAAGAGCCGGCCCAGAGACTGGCCGGATCCTTGATGAAGAACTCGCCATGCTCCAGGTCCAGGGTCATGGTGTCGGCGGTATAGGTCTGCAACTTCAGGGCATGGGCGCCGGCCTTGGCCGCGGCCTCGACGATCTGCAGGGCAACGTCCAGCGACTGGTTATGGTTGCCGCTCATCTCGGCAATGATGAATGGCGGTGAGCCGGCGCCGATCGAGCGCGAGCCGATCTTGAAACTAGTCATTGGGGTTTTCCTTCGATTCACGCGTAAATTCATCAGTGCCCAGATCATCTCCGGCACGGCGCAATGGATTGCCGGTCATCTCGAACAGGGCCGCCGCCACCCGCGATGCACCCTGCCCGTCCACCAGCTGCCGGGAGCGCTGCGCCAGGCTCTGGCGCAACGGGTAATCGCCAACGAGCGCCGCGACCGCCTGGCGGATCTGTTCGATACTCACCTGCTCGCTGGCCCCTAGATAGACATGCATGCCCGCCTCGGCCAGCAGCCGGGCATTGGCCTCTTGATTGCCGGCCACGCTGATGCACAGGGTCGGCAGGCCCAAGGCGGCGCGCTCCCAGCTGGTACCGCCGCCGGCACCGATAAACAGGTCGGCCTCGGCCATCAAGCGGGAAAAGTCGCTGACATAGGCGTGCAAACGCCAATGCCCACGACCAGCCGCCAGTTCCTGCATCTGCGCCCAGGCCGGGTTACCGGCCCCGGCGACAAAATCCACCTGCAGGTCGTCGAACGCACTCAAGGCCAGCATCGCCTTGTGGGTCTGGCTGGCCGCATCGAAACCGCCGAAATTCACCAACACCCGACTCGCTCGCTCACGAATGGCGATCGGCGGACAACGGAACTCCTCGCGCAGCAAGGCGAAGTGCGGCCCCAGCAACGCCCGGCACTCGGCATCGATCAGGCCGGCATAGGCCTGGGGCGTGCCGCTGAAGTTCTGGTCGAGCAACAGGTCGACCTCGTGCCGTCGGTTGGCCAGGTCATCGATGGCGGCAATCCGTGGCGCCCATTGCCGCGCCGCCTGCTGCCACTGCCGGTCGAGGCCATAGTGATCGACCAGCACCCAATCGAATCGCGGCTGATCCTGCAACGCTGCCCGCAAGGCGACGATATCCGCCTGCCAGGGCAAGGGCGCCTCGATGTCCTGCGCGCATTCACCCGGATAACTCGCCGGCAGGGCGAACGTCTGGAAACCCAGTCCGGCCAGGCGGTCCAATGGCTGCCCGGGCAAGCTTCGGCAAGCGAAAGCCACTGTGGCGCCCTGCTCGCGCAAGGCCCTGGCCAGGGTCAGGCAGCGGGCGATATGGCCGCTGCCAATGGTCGGCGAGGCGTCGGCCCGAATCAGCACTCTCACTCCAGCTCTCCACCGGCTTTCAGCGCCGCGTACAGATACTCCGCGCGTAGCCAGTCCTCCTCGGTGTCGATGTCCTGGACCAGATGGCGCGGCAGGATCACCGGCAAGCTGAGCGGGGAAAACACCAGGTCGCCGCGCAACCAGGCCTCGCTGCGCCCCCAATAGAACTGCCCGGCATCCTGATAGGCCGGCGGCAAGTCCTGGGAGCGTGTGTTGCGAAACTCCGGATAAAGCGAAGTCAACGCGCCCTGCTCGTCCAGGGTCAGGGCGCGCTGCACCGGAAAAGCGAAGCTACACACGGAAAAGGCGAAGGATTTTTCAGGCTGAGCGTCCAGCGCCGCCAAGCCCTGGCGCAGGTAGCGCAGTTGCAACAAGGGCGCGGTGGCGTAAATGCAGCAGGTGTAATCGAAGGTCTCGCCACGCTCGCGCAACGCATTCAAGGCATGCACGATCACCGGCCCGGTGCCGGTGAAATCGTCCGCCAGCTCGGCCGGACGCATGAATGGCACCGTGGCGCCGCTGGCCCTGGCCAGCTCGGCGATCTCCGGGTCGTCGGTGCTGACCAGCACCTGATCGAACAACCCGCAGCGCAGCGCCGTGGCAATCGAGCGGGCAATCATCGGCACGCCGTCGAACGGCTTGAGGTTCTTGCGCGCTATGCGTTTGCTGCCGCCACGGGCGGGAATGATCGCGATGGCACTCAAGGCTGGGCGGGCTCCTGGATAAGCTGGCGCAATTGCTCGGCCACATACGTCTGCTGCTCATCGTCCAGCGCCGGAAACAGCGGCAGGCTGATGGCTTCGCCGTAGTAGCGCTCGGCCTCGGGGAAATCCCCCGCGGCGAATCCCAGATCGCGGTAATACGGCTGCAGATGCACCGGGATGTAATGCAGATTGACCCCGACCCCGGCCTCGCGCAATGCCTCGAACACCTCGCGATGGGTGCGGCGGATGCGCTCGGGCTGCAGGCGCACCACGTACAGATGCCAGGCCGACTGCGCCTGCTCCTGAGCCTGCGGCAGGGTCAGCGGCAGATCGGCCAGCAGGCGGTCATAACAGGCCGCCAGTTGCCGGCGCCGGGCAATGAAAGCGTCGAGCTTGTCCAGCTGGGACAAGCCCAGGGCTGCCTGCAGATCGGTGATGCGGTAATTGAAACCCAGCTCGGTCTGCTGGTAGTACCAGGGGCCGTGGCTGGGCTCGGTCATCTGCGCCGGGTCGCGGGTCATGCCGTGGCTGCGCAAGCGGCGCAGATGGTCCGCCAGTTGCGGGCTGTTGGTCAGGACCATGCCGCCCTCGGCGCTGGTGATGATCTTCACCGGATGAAAGCTGAACACCGTCATCGCCGCAAATTCGCCACAGCCCACCGGCCGCCCGGCATAGGACGCGCCCACCGCGTGGGAGGCATCCTCGATCAGCACGAAGCCATAACGCTGCGCCAGTTGCGCCATGGTGCGCATGTCGCAGCTTTGCCCGGAAAACGCCACCGCCACCACCACCTTGGGCAGGCTGCCCGTGCGCTCGGCGGCCTCCAGCTTGTGCGCCAACGCCCGGGCATCCATGTTCCAGGTGTGCGGGTCGATATCGACGAAGTCCACCTCGGCGCCGCAATAACGTCCGCAGTTGGCCGAGGCGAGGAAGGTATTGGGCGTGGTCCACAGCCGATCTCCCGGCCCCAGCCCGGCGGCCAGGCAGGCGATGTGCAAGGCCGCCGTGGCATTGCACACCGCCACGCCATGGCCGGCCTCGCAGCGAGCGGCCATGGCCTGCTCGAAGCGTTCGATGGTCGGCCCCTGGGTCAGCCAGTCGGACCGCAGCACCGCGACCACCGCATCGATGTCCGCCTGGTCGAGACTCTGGCGCCCGTAGGGAATCATGCCGGCAACCTGGCATGCAGCTCGGCGATCTGGCCCACCGAGAGGAAATGCGGATTGGTGTCGGAGCGGTATTCGAACGCCTCGCCCACCGGCCGCCCCTGTTCGCCCAGGCCGTCCACGGCAAAGTCGACATTGACGTTGGTAAAGCGGATCGACGGCTGGATGGTGTAGTGATCGGTGAACTCCAGGGTCATGCGCGCGTCATCCAGCGGCACCATCAGCTCGTGGAGTTTTTCCCCCGGACGAATGCCCACCTGCTTGTGCGGCAGGTTTTGCGCCATGCCGCGCGCCAGGTCGACGATCCGGATCGACGGAATCTTCGGCACGAAGACCTCTCCGCCATGCATGCGCGAGAAGCTGTCGAGCACGAACTGCACCCCGTGATCCAGGGTGATCCAGAAACGGGTCATGCGCGCGTCGGTGATCGGCAACTCGCGGGCGCCTTCGGCAATCAGCTGGCTGAAAAACGGCACCACCGAACCCCGGGAGCCGGCCACGTTGCCGTAGCGCACCACGGCAAAACGGGTCGGCTGGTCGCCGGCGATATTGTTCGCCGCGACGAACAGCTTGTCCGACAGCAGCTTGGTCGCGCCGTACAGGTTGACCGGGCTCGCCGCCTTGTCGGTGGACAGGGCGATGACTTTCTTCACGCCGTTGTCGATGGCCGCGGCGATGATGTTTTCCGCGCCGTTGACGTTGGTGCGGATGCACTCGGTGGGGTTGTATTCCGCCGCCGGCACCTGCTTCAGGGCCGCAGCGTGCACCACATAGTCGATCCCGCGCATGGCCTGGCGCAGACGCTCGGCGTCACGCACGTCGCCGAGGAAATAACGCATGCAGGGCGCATTGAAGGTCTGCTGCATTTCGTACTGTTTCAGTTCATCGCGGGAGAACACCACCACCCGCTTGGGCTGGTATTGCTCCAGCAGGCGTCGGATGAAATTGCGTCCGAACGAGCCGGTGCCGCCAGAAATGAAAATCGATTTGCCGTTGAACATGTCTTGAGTCCTTTTTCCTGTCAGCCAGGCTTATGCGAGCAGTTGCGCCCAGTCGACACTGGCAGGAGCGCCAGGAGTGAAGCCCTTGCCGGTCCGGCTCAGGTTCTGGTTGTAAGTTGCATCGTGTTCGAAGCGCGCCTGCCATTTGTCACGCAGCGCCGCCGCGACCTGGGTATCGTCCGCCAGGATGCCCGGATGGAGGATCTGCACCTGCGGGGTCCAGACCGTCAACAGCCCGGCATCGGCCACTTTCAGGCACAGGTCGACATCAGCGAATGCCTCGGCGAAGTGTTCTTCGTCCAGGCCACCGACGGCGTTGTAGACGTCCTTGCGAATCATCAGGCAGGCGCCGGAGACCGCCGAATAGTCCTGCTCGGCGAGCAAGCCGCTCAGGTAACCGCTGGCGCCTTTCGGCTCACCGGCGAACGCCGCCCCCAGATACCCGTTCAACCCGAGAACCAGGCCAGCCGAGGTGGTCGCGCCCTTGGCGTCGACCAGGCGCGCGCCGACGATCCCCACTTCCGGACGCTGCGCCTGATTGAGCAGGCTCTCCATCCAGTCGGCATTGACCACTTCGCCGTCGGCCGCCAGCAGCACCAGGTACTCGCCGTGGGCCTCCTGGCTCGCCGCGTTGTACAGCGCCGAGGCGCTCAGGCGCCGCGGGCTGCGCAGCACGCGGATACGATCGCCCTTCTGTTCCAGGCTGGCGAGCCAGTTGGCCAACTCTTCGGACTGGCTATGGTTGTCGGCGATGACCACTTCGTAGCGCTGGTAGCGCGTGCGTTGCAGCACGCTGACCAGGCAACGCTGCAGCTGCTCCAGGTTGTCCTCGCTGCGCAGGATGATCGAGGCCAGCGGACGCTCGGCATGGCCGTAGTTGATCTGGTAGACCCCAGGCTGCGCCGCGCTGACCTGGGCCCGGTAGCCACGGTTGCCCAGATGACGGGTCAACGCCTGGCTTTGTTGGGTGTTCTCCTCCACCTCCGCGGCCTGGCCGATCAACAGCGGCTCGGCCAGATGGGCCAGGCCGGCCAGCCCGCCGTCTTCGATCAGGCGCAGCAGCAGGTCGTATTCCATGGCCTGTGGAAAGGCCGTCGAATAACCACCGGCAGCCGCCAGCACATCCCGGCGAATCAGCCAGTGGCCGGCCATCAGGTCCGGCACGCTTTGCAGCAGGTCGAGGTTGACGCCCGGGCGGAACACATCCTTCAGCGCGCCATCGGCGCCGTAGTGGATTTCGTCCATGGCCACCGCGCGGCACCCTTGCGCGCCGAGCAGTTCCAGGCTGGCGCGCAGCAGGCCGCTGGCGGTAAAACGCTCGCCGGCACGGGCCAGGAGCAACCAGTCACGGGAGGATTGCGCCGCGACCTGGTTGATACGCTCCACATAGTTGCTGGTGCTGACCTTGACGAAATGCACGGTGTCCTGGGCGGTAGTGGTCGCCGGCAGGTCGCCCGTGGTGAAGACCACCACCTGGAAAGACCGGCAATGGCCATTGACCAGGCTGTCGAAGGTCGCCTGCAGCTTGACCATGTCCGCGTCGAGGTCGAGCAGCAGGATGCCGAAGCTCGGGCCACCATTGTGCCGGGCCAGGTGCTCGTTGATCGCCTTGAGCTGCTGCGCCTCGGGGTTGCGCGCCTCCAGCCACTTCAGCAGGCACCCCGAAGGCATGTTCTCCAGCAGCCCCGGGCTGTCCTGAAAAGGCAGCGACGCCAGGCGCTCGGCCCAGGCCTGCAATTTGCGGGCATCGCTCTGCTCCTGAGGGTCCTGCCCCTCGCAAGCCTGCAGCGAGGCCGCCAGACGCTGGACCACCTCAAGGTTGAACAGGTTGCACGACAGTGCCTCCCACAGGCGGCTGCGCAGAGTACGCTCGGTGTCGTTGGGTTGTACCTGCATCAACTCCCGCTGCTTGAGCAGCACGCCTTCGAGCTCCTGCAGTTGCAGGCGGCCGGCCGGCATCCCATGCATGAGGAATTCGAATTCGGTCAACAGGTCGAACATCGGCTTGTTGTAGAACGGCATCTCGACGAACTGTTCCGGGCCGAACGAACGCACCGGCTCGGCCCCCGGCTCGAGCCAGGCCGAACGAAAAATCATCTTGCCGTTGAGCGAGCGCCCGCTGAGCAGGCACTCGGCCATGGCCGTGAAGCTGTCCAGGGCAATCTGTTTGGCCCGCTGTGGGTCCAGGCCGCTCAAGCCGGTGGGCAACGACGCCAGGAAGCCGGCGAATGCCTCGCGCTGGGCCACCGACTTGGCGTCGCCGTAGGTCAGCACCGTCAACACATCGGTGTTGTGCTCCGAGGCGTTGTAGTTGACTTCGCGCACGGCGAACGGGATCGGCAGGATCCGCGCCTTGGCCGAGGCCAGCAGGAAGAAGGTGTGGCCGATTTCCTGCCATTCGAAACTGGTCCCCGGCGGCAGCAGGCTGTACCACTGTTGCAGCAGGTCGGTGCGGGTCACCGCGTAGAACGGCGGCAGGAAATGGCTCATGAACGCCATGACCCGCTCGCCGGCATCTTCCGAGGCGTAGTCCTCGATCACCCGGCAATCGCGCCGGTAGTAGTTCACCTCGGCGGCGCGGGCCAGGTACATCATCCCGTAGCCATGGCACAGGCCGTAGTCGGGGTTGGCTTCGAGAAACTCCACCGACTCGGTCAGCGCGCCATGCAGCAGGAAGTCGTCGTCGGCGGCAAATACCATGTACGGCGTGGTCACCTGCCCGACACCGTAGGTGAGCTTGTCCTGCAGGCCCTTGTAGGTGTACTGCGGCAGATGCCGGTAGTCGACCTTGGGGAACTGCCCGGCCAGGCTTTCGTCGGCGTGCTGCGAAGAGTCCAGCACCAGGATCTTGCAGGGGTAGGTGCTGTAGTACTGCAAGGTGCGGCGCAAGAACGCCTTGCGATTGTGGGACATCACCACCAGCGTGAAACGCTCGCTCAACGGTGCGCTAGTGTTTTGAGCCTTGTCTTGAACCTGCATCAGTGTTTCCCCACAACCGGCAAAGTGCTGTTACCTGCAAACCATTGAATTCAACGAACGCGACGCAGATAGCCATCCGGCGCCACGGTGATCAGCAGCTTGTTCTGCATCTGGTAGTCGATCTCGAAGTCGCGGTTCTCTTCCAGATAGGCCCAGACCGCGGTTTTCGGGTTGTCGCCCGGGCCCCATGGGCGGTCCGGGAAGAAGTCCGCCGGCATGTCCTCGACCACGGTGTCCATCACCACGCAGTAGCTGTCCACCGACACCAGCGGCGCGTACAAACGCAGCTCCTCGAGCACGTGCTCGTGGGTGTGGTTGGAGTCCAGGACCAGGATGACTTTCTTGCCCGCGGCCGCCGCGCGCACCTGCTCGGCAATCGCCGGATCGATGCTCGAGCCCTCGATCATCTGGATGCGCTTGCTCATCGGATGGCTTTCGATGGCTTCGCGGTTATGCGCGCGGATATCCAGGTCGATGCCCAGCACTTCGCCGTGGCCCTGCAGTTCGAGCAGCGAGGCGTAGTAGATGATCGAGCCGCCGTGGGCGATGCCGCATTCGATCACCAGGTCCGGCTTGACCCGCCAGATGATCTCCTGCATGGCCATCATGTCCTGGGGCAGCTGGATGATCGGGCGGCCCATCCAGGAGAAGTGATAGCTGTACTTGTGGCCGGCGGACTCGTTGAAGAAGTCGCGCGCCAGGCCCTTGAGTTTCTGGTCTTCGCCCTGGGCGCGGATCTGCTCCTGACACTCGGCTTCGAAGGCTTGAATGATGCTGTTGTCGGTCATGGTCGGGTCTCAATAAACGTCATTTGAACCAAGCGCTGTCGACCGCGTGATAGACATAACGCCCATCGGTCATGCGCTTGATTTCGTCGAGATAGTTGGAATTCATCACAAACAGCTGGGCGCCCTCGGGCAAGGTCGCCATGGCCTCTTCGGGGGACGACACACGGGCGCCGCTCAGGGGCAGGTAACGGCCCTGCTTGGCCGGATTGATATCCACCACCTGGTCCACCGAAACGCCCGCGCGCTGCAGGAACAGCGAATAGATCACACCCTTGGAAGACGCGCCCCAGATCGCCGAGCCCGCCTCGGGTTGGGCCTGGATGATCTGCTTGGCACGCTCGAGGCTGGCGGTGAAATCCAGCGGCATCTCCAGGCGCTCGACCGGCGTCTCGCCGGGCTCGCGCAAGGTGCCGAGGTCGGCCACCACGTACAGGTACTGGCCGCCGAACAGGTGGCCGGCTTCGTGCACGCTGCCGAACATCCGGCGCAGGTCGTCCAGGCGGAAGTAGTTGACGTGCTCGTAGAACACGTCGAACCAGGCGCGATGCTCGACGATCCAGTCGAAGCACGGCACTTCGATGTAGATCTGCCCGCCCCGGTTGGCCTCGGCCATCTGTGCCAGGAACGCCCGCGGGTCGGCGATATGCTCCAGCACATGGCGCAACACCACGGCATCGGCCGACAGGCCCAGGCCAGAGGTAAAGGGCGCCTTGATCACATCGGCGTTATCGCCTTCGTAGGCCGGGTCGATGCCGGTGATGCGGTAGCCCCGCTCACGCAGCAGCTCAAGGAAATAGCCCTTGCCGCAACCGACCTCGATCAGCTCGCGGCCCTTGAAATGCCGAGCGATGATGCCCTCGACATCCAGCAGGTGACGCTGGAACTGCGCCGAGTGGGCCTGCTCGTTCTGGTAGTCGCTGTCGTAGCTCAACTTGTCGGGGTCGAAAGCCTGGTTGAAGATCAGGCCGCTCTCCTCGTCCTGCACCAGCACCATGTCGGCACAGGCCGACGCCCTGGCGCTCTGCGCGTCGGCGAAGGTGCGATTCTGCAGCACCGGCAGGTCCATGACCCGATACAACTCATGCCCCATGTTCGGCTCCCAATAGTTGTTGCAGGCGCTGGTTCGCCCCCCAGAACGCCATGGGTTCGTGGGCGGGATAGGGGTAATGCCCAAGATTCAGGCGGATCATCGAGCCACGCTCGCGCACCCGTCGCTCGACCAGCGCACGAACCGATATCGGCTGGCCGCTGGAACAGTTGACCACCCCAGAAAATTCCCGCCGTTGCAGCAACGCCGCCAGGCTGGCGGCGGCGTCTTCGATGGCCAGGTAATCGCGCAGCTGTTCGCCGGCGGACATGTCGAACACCGCATCGCCGGCGTCGATCGCCCGGTCCAGGGCGGCCAGCAGGCTGTTGGGGTTCTGCCCGGCGCCATGCAGGTAGAACAGCCGCGCCCATTGCAGGGTGAACGGCAGTTGCTGCTGCAGGTTTTCCAGGAACAGCCGCAGGCTGTGCTTGGCCAACCCATAGGGATTGCTCGGCTGCGCCGGCGTCTGCTCGTCGAGCGGACCGCTCTGCATACCGTATTCGAAACAGGTGCCGGTGATCATGACCTGGGGCACGCCCGCCTCGACCGCGGCCTTGATGAACCGGTAGTCGGCCATCAGGTTGTGCTCGAAGTGGAACAGCGCCTTGTAATTCGGCAGCCCCGGCCAGGCCAGGTGCGCCAGGGCATCGACGCCCTCGACCAGGGCGGCGATATCGGTGTCGGCGGCATGCACGTCCGCGGCCACCCGCTCCACCGCTCCAGCCCAGGGCATGGCGGCCAGCTTTTGTGGGTCACGGGCCAGCGCCCGCACCTGGCAGCCGCGGGCCAGCAAGGCGGCGACCAGATGCCGGCCGACAAACCCGCTGGCCCCGGTGACCAGTACCTTCAGGCCACTCACAGCAGCTTCAACTCGGGCACGGCGATCACGAAACGCCCGCCCCATTGGCGAACGTGGGCCAGTTGCTCGCTGACTTCCGACAGCAGGTTCCACGGCAGCACCAGCACATAGTCCGGGCGCTCGCTGTCGATACGCTCGGGCGCGACTACCGGAATTCGGCTGCCGGGCAGGAACTTGCCCTGCTTGTGCGGGCTGGCGTCGGCGACCCAGGCCAGCAGGTCCGGCTTGATCCCGGCGAAATTGAGCAAAGTGTTGCCCTTGGCCGCGGCGCCGTAACCCACCACGCACTTGCCTTCGGCCTTGGCCTGGAGCAGGAAGCGCAGCAGCTCATGCTTGATCCGCTCGGCGGCCGGCGCCAGGGTTGCGTAGTACTCGGGGGTCTTCACGCCCGCGTCGAACTCGGTTTGCAACTGCTGCTGCACCGCCGGTTGCACGGCGCGGCGTTCGCCGTCCTTGCGCTGGACGAAAACCCGCAGCGAACCGCCATGGGTCGGCAGCTGGCAGACGTCGAAGACTTCCAGGCCGTTGCGCTCGCACAGTGCCTGCACCGCGGTCAGCGACAGATAGGAATAGTGTTCGTGATAGAGCGTGTCGAACTGCGCGCCGGCCATCAGCGTCAGCAGTTGCGGGAATTCGAAGGTGGCCACGCCGGTCGGCTTGAGCAGCGTCGCGAAACCGCCAAGGAAATCGTTGATGTCCGGCACATGGGCCAGCACATTGTTGGCGGCCATCAGGTCGGCGGCCCAGCCTTGGTTTTTCAACTGCGCGGCGGTGTCGCGACCGAAGAACAGCTCACGAATCTCCAGGCCTTTTTCCCGCGCGGCTTGCGCGGTGCTGCGGGTCGGCTCGACCCCCAGGCAGGCGATGCCACGCTTGGCCACGTATTGCAGCAAGTAGCCATCGTTGGCCGCGACTTCCACCACCCGGCTGTCGGCCCCCAACGCGAAACGCTCGACCATCTCGGCCACGTAGCGCTCGGCATGCTTGAGCCAGGTGCTGGAGAAGGAACTGAAATACGCGTAGTCGGCATCGAACAGGCTATCGGCGCGGGTGTAGTCCTCGGTCTGCACCAGCCAGCAGGCCTGGCACACCTGGACTTTCAGCGGCACCCACTGCTCGGCCTGCTCGAGCTGTTCGGCCCGCAGGTAGGCGTTGGACGGCGGCGAGGTGCCCAGGTCGATCAGAGGCAGGCGCAGCGGGGTGCCACAACCGCGGCAGTTCATAAACGCACTCCAGCGAACTCGGCATCGAGCCAGGGATGACGCTCATCCCTGGCCGACAGATTATTGACAGGCAGCGGCCAGCTTATCGTCAGGCGCGGGTCGAGCACCGAGAGCCCGGCCTCATGCTCAGGGGCGTAATCGGCGCTGTGCAGGTACAGCAACTCGGCGTCGTCGCTCAGGGCCTGGAAACCGTGGGCGAACCCGGCCGGCAGCAGCAGGCTGCAGCCGTCGCCGGCGCGCAGGTGCTCGGCGTGCCACTGCAGGAAGGTCGGCGAGCCCTGGCGCAGGTCCACCGCCACATCCCAGACTTCGCCGCGCAGGCAGGTGATCAGCTTGGCTTCCGGGCGCGCCGCGGTCTGGTAATGCAGGCCGCGTACGCTGCCGCGTAAACGGGTGCAGGAATGGTTGATCTGGCGGATATGGAACGGCTGGCCGAAGGCGCTCAGGCTGCCTTCGCAGAACAGGCGGGAGAACTGCCCGCGCTGATCCTCATGGCGCTTGTGCTGGACACTGAACAGGCCGTCCAGCGGCAAGGCGTGCAGCAGGAATTCGCTCACAGCGCCCCCCGATAGAGGTTCAACTGGTCCAGGGTGACGGCGCGCATGTCGTCGCCACGCTGCCAGGCCAGATGCCAGTCCAGGGTCTGCGCCAGGCATTGCTGCAGCGACCAGCGCGGCTGCCAGGCCAGCAGCTGGCGTGCGCGGCTGCTGTCCAGGCGCAACAGGCCGGCTTCGTGCAGCTCGCTCGGCTCGATCCGCAGCCCGGGGGCGGCCGGCCAGCGCGCGGCCAGCAACTCGACCACTTCACCGACGCTGCACATGTCCGCTTCGCTTGGCCCGAAGTTCCAGGCCCCGGCGAACCGCGGCCCTTGTTCGTAGAGGCCGGCGGCCAGTTGCAGGTAGCCGGCCAGTGGCTCCAGGGCGTGCTGCCATGGACGCACCGCCTGCGGATAGCGCAGGGTTACCGGCTCGTCGGCCGACCAGGCCTTGAGCACATCGGGGATCAACCGTTCAGGAGCAAAGTCGCCACCGCCCAACACGTTGCCGGCGCGCGCCGTGGCCAGGGCCAGGCCATGCTCGGCATGACGCTCGGCCGGGAAGAATGAAGCGGCATAGGACTGCGCCAGCAACTCGCAGCACGCCTTGCTGCTGCTGTAGGGGTCATGCCCGCCCAGGGCTTCGTTTTCACGGTACGGCCACAGCCATTCCTGGTTGGCGTAGACCTTGTCGGTGGTCACCAGCACGCAGGCGCGCACGCCGCCGACCTGACGGATCGCTTCCAGCAGGTTGAGGGTGCCCATCACGTTGCTGGAGTAAGTACCCAGCGGGTCGCGATAGCCTTCGCGCACCAGCGGCTGCGCCGCCAGGTGCAGGACGATTTCCGGCTGCGTCTCGGCGATCAGCTCCAGCAAGGCGCCAAGATCGCGCAGGTCGCCACGCTGGTCGTTGATGCCCTCGGCGATCCGCGCCAGCTCGAACAGGCTCGGCTCGGTCGCAGGGTCCAGGGAGAAGCCACTGACTTCGGCCCCCAGGCTGTGCAGCCACAGGGTCAGCCAGCTGCCCTTGAAACCGGTGTGGCCGGTCAGCAAAACCCGCTTGCCACGCCAGAATTGCGCGCTCAGGCCCATTGCTTCCATGGGGCCTCCCCGCTCTGCCAGAGTTGCTCCAGGTGGTTCTTGTCACGCAGGGTGTCCATCGGATGCCAGAAGCCGTCGTGCTGGAAGGCATGCAACTGGCCTTGCCGGGCCAGGGTGGCCAGCGGGCCGGCTTCCCACACCGTGTCGTCGGCCGTCAGCAGCGGCAACACCTTGGGCGACAAGACAAAGAAACCGCCATTGATCCAGCCACCGTCACCGCGAGGCTTTTCGGTAAAGCCCAGGACGCTGTCGCCGTCGCGCTCCAGGGCGCCGTAACGACCGGGCGGCTGCACCGCCGTGACGGTCGCGTGCTTGCCATGGGCCAGGTGGAAGTCCACCAGGGCGCCGATATTCAGGTCGGAAACGCCGTCGCCGTAGGTAAAGCAGAAGGCTTCTTCGTTCTCCAGGTAGCGCCCGGCCCGGCGCAGACGGCCGCCGGTCATGGTTTCCTCACCGGTGTCGATCAGGGTCACGCGCCAGGGCTCGCTGTAGTTCTGGTGAACGTCCATGCGGTTTTCCCGCATGTCGAAGGTGACGTCGGAGGTGTGCAGGAAGTAGTTGGCGAAGAAGTCCTTGATCGCGTACCCCTTGTAGCCCAGGCAGATCACGAAGTCGTGAATACCGTGGGCGGAGTACTGCTTCATGATGTGCCAGAGAATTGGCTTGCCGCCAATCTCGATCATCGGCTTGGGCTTGAGATGGGACTCTTCGCTGATGCGCGTGCCCAGGCCACCCGCCAAAATAACTGCCTTCATCGTCTCCCCTCTTGTTCCTCACAGGGCCCTGCCAAGCTGCAGCGAGCTTCTTGCAGGCCTTCTGGATAAAACCTTGTGCCGTTGGCGGCGCCTTCCTTTCAGCGGAAACGCTCGTTTTATGGCGATATCGAGGGGGGCTTGCAGGAAACGCGCCAGCTCAAAACCCATGATAAATGGCCTCGGAAGCACGAATTGCAGTACTGCAGCGCCAAAAAAACCGCCAGTTGGATCAGCGACTGGAGCGAGGCCAAAAGCAACCAGAAGAAGTACGTATTTGGCTCTTACATCGAGACGCTGTACACCGTCACCGGCGACTCGTTGCTTGGCGCCGCCAAGGCCGATCCGCGCTTTGCCAAACCGAGCGATGAAACCAGCCCCGAACAACGGCAGACCATCGTCGATTACGTCAACACCAAGCGCCAGACCCAATGGTCGGGTGCCAGCGCGGGGCGATTGCCGCCGCCAAAATGCGCATGCGCACCAGCCTGGGGGCGCTGTACCCACGTTACGAAGACCTGATCGAGACACCCTCGAGGACAATGTCGAGGACGCCCTCGAGGGCGCCAAGATGCCCGCCGCAAGTTTTTTGATCTGCGCGTGGCGAATAAAAACCAGTTGGCCGAACAGACACTGTACTCAATTGGCGGCCTGTACGAAGTTGAACGCCAAGCGCGAGACATGAGTGATGAGGATCGCTGGCGAACAAGAAAAGGCAGCACCGATAATCAAAACGCTGCATGACTGGATATTGGCCCAGCGAGATCTGGCGCCTAACGGATCGGCAACTGCCAAATCCCTGGATTACAGCCTTAAACGCTGGGTAGCGCTGACGCGCTACCTCGATAATGGGGCTGTGCCCATCGACAACAACCAGGTCGAGAACCAGATACGGCCGTGGGCATTTGGACGCTCGAACTGGTTGTTTGCGGGGTCGCTACGCAGCGGAAAAAGGGCGGCAGCAATCATGAGTTTGATCCAGTCAGCGCGCATGAACGGGCACGATCCGTACGCGTATCTGAAGGACGTTCTGACTCGTTTGCCGACGCAGCGCGCTAGTCAGATTATCGATCTGTTGCCACATAAGTGGGCTATTTAAGCCTTGCCATCTGTACGAGCTTGACTTTGATTCGGGACGCGCCTCCAAAGCTGCATAAGCGCCAAAGAAGCAAGACTTGCGATACTGAGCGCAAGTGAACTGATTCCAATGCTCAACCCCCAGAAGTCGATCAAGTAACCAGTTAACACCGGAATCGCACCGGCGGGCACATATCCCCCCATGTTGAATACGGCGTTGGCTTCGGCTCTGCGTTGCGCTGGCACATTGTCAGCAATAAGGGTCAGTCCACCTAACTGGCCCAAGCCTTGACCGGCGCCTGCCAGTAGCGCAGAAGTGATCAGCCATGGTGCGGAGCCGGTTTCTAGCGCGATCCATACGAAGACCATTGATGAAATAGTAGCGATCCCGCTTAGCGAAAATACGGTACGGCTGCTGAATTTCTTGGCCGCGAACTGTACGGCTACGGCCACGAGGAACATTGAAAAGGCCATACAACCTGTTACAAGGGGGCTGTTCACGCCCAGAAATGTGGCTATCAGCTTGGGGCCGAGCGACAGGATGAATGAAGTCGATGTGATTCCAGGGCCGAAGAACGCTATCCCTAACAGCACGATGCCGAAACTTTGCTTAGCAACGGTGGGCAAGCGCGGTTTAAACGAACCGACCCCAAGCTTCAGGTTCTTCTGATTAAACAGCGCCACGAGCGCCACGCACAAAATCACAATCTCAATTCGGAAGACTGTGTGGATCGGGTTTGGAAAATATTGCGCCACGACCCCCGCCAATAACGGCCCGGTGCCTGCTCCGGCCACCATTGCGACAGACGCCATTAGAGAAGCAAAGTGCTTACGATGCGGCTGAGCGTGCTCAACAACATTCGCCATCCCCCCAGATACAACGAGGCCAACCGAAACGCCTGTGAGAAAGCGTGCGAGCATCAAGACGCCAACGCTGCTGGCCTGGTCGAAAAGAATCGCTGCGACGATAGCAAGCCCCACACAGGGCAGGAGGAGTGCTTTGCGCCCGTAGTGGTCGGACAACTGCCCCGCGACGGTGAGAGTAAGAAGGAGGCCGATGATGTAGCAGGCAAATATCACGGTCAGCACCCCGGATGTGAAGCCGAGGGATTGCTGCCAAGAGCTGTAGAGCGGCGTAGCAGCATTCGACAGTATAAAGATCGCGGTCACGATCCACGCTGTGCGGTACACAGCCATTGAGCTTTGTTTGGGGTGGGTACTGCTCATTGGTGAATAGCCTCTATCTTCAGCCAGAAATTCAAATTCTGACTAGGGTAGAGATATGCCAGGGTGACGGCCTATTCGCTAAAACCACAAACGGGATGTGAAAAAATTCACGGCTCCCGCGCCAGCGTTAGCCCCTCCATAAGGAAATCCAAGACTGCTCGGATTTTTAGAGAGCTGCGGAGATCTTCATGAAACGCGAGCCAGATGGGCAGTTCCAGCGGTGTGTGATCCACATCAACGATAACCCTCGTCAACCCATACTCCATGCCTAAAAAATCCGGCAGGAAAACGATGCCAGCATTACCTACGGCAGCTAATGCCTGGATGCGCAGGTCATTGCTGGTGACGGAGAGCGGCCGTCCACCCAGCCGATCCAGGAGCCATCGCTGCTGTATCGAATCGTCCATGCTACGGTCGTAGCCTATGAACTCGAACTGTTCAGGTTCACGTTGATTGATGTAGTCCTTGCTAGCATGAGGGTAAAAACGCAAGGAGCCGAGGCTTTTTGCGACGACGCTCTGTTCTTCCGGTCTGCTGAAGGTAATGGCAATATCGGTTTCTTTCCTTGCCAACGAAGCGGCGGACTTAGCTCCAACGAGCCTGAGCTGTAACCGGGGATACCGCTCGCGCAATACTCCGAGCCGCCGAGCTATCAAAGTTCCGAGGTACGCAGGAGGTGCGGACAAGATTACCTCACCCTCAATGCAACTTTCTTCCCCGTCAGCGAATCGCCTGAGTGCAAGTGACGCAGACTCCATCTGCGCTGCATATTCACCTACCCTCACACCATCCTCGGTCAGCTGGTAAACACGGCCCCTACGATCTACAAGCTTCATGTTCAAAGAGGCTTCGAGGGCAGCTATTCGGCGAACCACAGTCGCGTGCTCCACCCCCAGCGAACGTGCCGCAGCGGCTAAGGAGCCCTCATGAATAAAGGCAAAGAAAAAACGGAGGCTATCCCAGTCGAGCATATTAATCATCAGGTGTGGTTACGAGAGGCTTTTCAGCAAGCTATAGGCCTAGCTTACCGAGTAATCAGGTGACACTGCCGCATAAAGGTTGGACTCAAGGTCGTCCCAGGTTATTGACCCTCAAGAACCGCCTATGCGATGACAGCAGTCACGACGAACATGGCATGTTCAGTCCCCCGAGGCTTTTAGAACAACGGACACGTTCGCGGCTGACATGGGCACACCTGTCTTACCGTCATCGCTCAGAAGTCGGCTTCACTGCTCGCCACGCTCACGTCCATGTGCGCTTAAGGGATCGCTTCCAGCAACCCGACGTTGCGATTGCGCTTTCAACCCAGTTAAGGCCAGTTTCATGTATTGCACAGACGCTTACCGATGTTCTTCAAGGGGATCGCGCGCAGCGCCGGACGGCGAAGCCGGACGCATCGAAAAGAGGTCGAAGTGATGGACACCGAAGCGAGGGCCGTACGCAGGGGCATGAACGGGCCACCCCACAACGCCAAGCACAATATGCCCGGCGCCTCCCCCCTGCGCTTCCCCGCCCCTGTCAGTCCGGCAACCAGCCCTTCATCCACAGATTCAGGTTATTGCCCCGCAACATGTAATCGCGCAGCACGTGCTCGCGCAGCGCATCGCCCATGCGGTAGCTGGCAGCGGGATCGGCCAGGTGCATGCGGATCGCTTCGATCCATTCCCGGGTGCTGTTGCTGACGACCTTGGTACACGGCAGGTAGCCGCGATAGGCCGCGGTGTCGGTGCAGATCACCGGATAACCGCAAGCACCGTATTCCAGGAGCCGCAGGTTGCTCTTGCAGTCGTTGAAGATGTGGAACTCCAGCGGCGCCAGGGCCAGGTCGAGATTGAGGCTGGCCAGCCTGTACGGGTAAGCCTGCAGGCTGATCAAGGCGTGGAACTCGTGGACATACGGCCGCAGTTCGTCCGGGCACATGCCGAAGAACACCCATTCGACTTCATTGGCCAGTTCGCGCACCACCTCGGCGATGACTTCCAGGTCGCCGGTGTGACTGGTCCCCCCTCCCCAGCCCACCCGCGGCTTGCTTGAGGTACCACGGCGGCTGGTCAGGCTGCCCCAGGGGTCGACCGGCAGCATGTTCGGCACGATCCGGATGTCGCTGTGCATGCCCGACAGCGCATCGGCCAGCGGCTGCGTGGTGACCACCACCCGGTCGCACAGGGCGATGCCCTGGCGCAGCAGGGCTTCGGTGTTGAGCGGTATGTTGCGCGCGTGGCTGTTTTTCTTCGGCGCACTGACCACGTAGTCGTCCAGCTCGAAGACCCGCAGGGCACTGGAGTACTTTTTCATGCGCTGGATATCGCTCACCGCGCCGTCGCTGTAGCGGCACTGCAAGATGATCGAATCGGGGGACAAGCGCTCGATTTCCACGTTCGCCGGGGACTCATGGGCCACTCGACCGATCAGCCGTCCCTCTTCCTCCAGCGCCGTCAGCGGCGCGATCACCCGGTAATGACCCACCGCCATGTTGTTCACCGGCAAGCCGAGCACCAGCGGCAAGGCCCGGGTCGAGAACGGATTCCAGTTATCGCGCAACCCCACTTCCAGGCTGAAGCTGGAATAACCCAGGCTCAGGGCCGGGTTGTAGGCCGGGTCACGGGCGACCTGAGGCATCCAGTTGCGGTAGAACGTGTCTTCCTGCGCCTCCAGCGCTTCGGGCTCCGCTGGCGCCGTCTCGGCCGGCATCAACACCAGGCTGGCATGAGGCGTCCAGACCACCAGGTAACCGTCGCGATTGATCCGCAGGCACAGGTCGACATCACTCAGGCCCTGGGAATAGTTGACCTCATCCAGCCCGCCGACACTGTCGAATACCTCCTTGCGCACCAGCAGGCAGTCGCCGCTGACCGCGCTCCAGCTCTGCGGCACTTGCAAGCGCTGCATGTAACCGCGGGCGCTGGCGGCCTCGCCATGGAACGGCGAACTGGCGGCTCCAGCCAGGCCGAGGATCAACCCGGCGTGCACGATCGAGCCGTCCGGCCCGAGTATTCGCGCGCCCACCACCCCCACCTCCGGGCGCCGGGCGTGGTTGAGCAGTTCGTCCAGCCAGTCGCCGGAGCAGATCAAGGCATTGGCATCGAGCAACAGCAGGTATTCGCCGCGCGCCTGTTGCGCCGCGTAATTACGGACCGCCGCCGCAGTGCCGCGGCCGGCGAACGGCAACACCCGCAACATGTCGGCACCGAGCTGCGCCATGGCCTCCAGCCACGCGGCCATGGCCGGGTCGCGGCTGCCGCTGTCGACGATCAGGATCTCGTAATGGCTGTAGGCGGTCTTTTCGATCAGGCTTTCGGTGCAGCGCTGCAAAGCCGCCAGTGAATCGCCAGCCTGGATGATGATCGACACCAGCGGCCGCTGCGGGAACAGGTAGTCGATGTGGTTGAGCAGCGGCAATTCGTCGTGGCGGATGCGGTGCTCGACGCCGATTCTGTCCAGATGCGCGCCGACCAGGCCGGCGTTGCCCTCGATCACTGCGGGCAGCGACAGCCAGTCGGCGAAATTGAACGGACTCTCGACCTGGATTTCTGCAATATGTTCGATGGTCTGCGGCCCCGCCTCTTCCACCAGGCGCCACAGCAGGTCATGAGGAGCCAGCTCGCCAAAGGCCGGGTCGAAACCGCCCAGGGTCAGAAAGCGCTGGCGCTCGAATGCCAGCGTCCGGCCGACGTAGGGGTAACCGCGCATCAGGTCTAGGTTGAAATCAGGCTTGAACACCGGGTCGCTGGACTCGCCTTTGACCAGCGCGCCTTCGTCGCTGTAGACGCACAGCGCGCCCGGGCTCGCGGCAATGCGTTCGGCAAGGATCAGCAGCGCCGACTCCTTCAAGGTGTCACCCGCGCGCAGCAAGTAAAACCAGTGGCAACCTTCCAGCTGCGGCACCAGCGCATTGAGCTGCTGTGGCCACTGCGCCTCCAGCGGCAGTTGCAGCACGCGTTCGTGCTCCGCGCACTCGGCATCGGACAGGACCAGGATCGCCTGCGGCGCATACAGCTGCCGCGCCAGGCTCTGCAGGGTCGACTCCAGGGCCACGCTATCGGCGTCCACGTCGATCACGACGGGCACGATCTGCGGCCGTGTCGGCCAGCTGGCGATGCGCTGTGGCAGGTGGCGTTTCTCGGTGTCGGTAAAACGCCGGATCGCCAGCCACTCCTTGTAGAACTCGGCGTAACTTTCACTCTCGCCGCCGACCCGGCCATTGACCACCGTACTGCGGTTGCCCAGTACCCGGGTCACGCACAGCTCGTCCCACTGCCAGCCGGGCTGCGCCATGTTCTCCAGGTCCACATAGCGTACCCAGCCCTCGGCCGGGGCCGACTCGCCGCTGCGCGCAGCGAGCATCTGCGCCAGCCAGTCCCATTCAAGTTTCGCCACGCGCTGCACGTGCGGCTGCTTGCTCAGGCGCTCCGGGTACAGGCGCTCGGTGCTCAGCACGGTATTGAGCAGCGCCAGGTTGCCACGCCGCATCAGGCACACGAACAGCGCCAGATCCAACAGCGCGAGGAAACCCGCGCCCTCTTGCGTCAGGGCTGGCAACAGCTCCAGCACGTCGACACGGCGCATCAGGGTCGAGCTGAAATTACCGAGGAAGTGACGCGGCGTGCTCTCGAGGATCGCCAGCATGTCGTCGCCCTTAAGCATCGCGTCGTTCGGCGACAGCCGGGCATTCTCGACCCGCGGCGGCAGAATGAAATTGCCAGCGTCGCTCAACACCCGCAAACCGCAGACCAGATTGATCTCGGGGTGATCGGCCAACACCTGCGCCTGCATGGCAATGCAGGGAGCGAACAGACGGTCATCGTCGCAGAGGATCTTGATCAGTTCGCCCCGCGCCTCTTCGACACAGCGCAGCAGGTTTTTCTGCATGCCCAGGCACTGCGGGTTGCGCAGATAACGCACCGGATGGGGCGGCTCGGCGATGGCCTCGACCGCCTCACGGATCTCATCGCCAGCCGAGTCGTCGCAGATGACGATTTCGATCCGCTCCCAGGTCTGGGCCAGCGCACTCTCGAACGCCTGGCTGAAGAAGCGCGGATTGAAGGCAGGGATGACGATGCTGACTAGCGGACGTTGATTCACGACGGGAAACTCTCGAGCGGCGGGCCCGGCCTGGTCAGGCGGGCCGCGGAACCGCTTAATGAAGACGGTTGGCGGCTCGGCGGTGCGGCCGCGCTCACAGGAGCGCGACCGGGCTCAGGCTCAGACCTTGTTGAACAGGCCCAGCTGGGAAATCTTGCTGAAGGCCAGCTGCGAGGCTTGCAGCATGGTCTGTTGCAGGGTCAGGCGGGTCATCACCTCGGCCGGGTCGGAATCGCGGATTGCCGACTGGGTCTGGGTGTTGGCGGCGCTCAGGCTCAGGTTGGTCTCGTTCTGGATATCCAGCGCCGACCCACGACCACCGATATCGCTGACCGCGCTCGCCACCTGGTTGGCACCGCTGGCCAGGTTGGCCATCCCCGCCTGCAACCCTGCGTTGAGTTTCTGGATGGCGATCGGATCACCGTTGGTCGGTGTATCCAGCACCGAACGCAGCTGGCTGATGGTGTCGAGGACGTTCTGGGTCTGGTGGTTGTTGACCGCCACCACATACTGGTCGCCCGCCGCCGGCGTACCGCTGAAGGTGAAGCCCACGCCAGACGCCGTGGCAGTGGAGCCGGCCATGGTGCCGGTGGAGACCGGCTTGCTGTCGGCGGTCAACGGCGACGCATACAGCTCGTAGTCGGTGGCGCTGGTGAACTTGAGGATCGCACCGCCGCTCGGGAAGCTGGCGTTGTAGGCGTTGCTGTTGCTGACGCTGGCACCGGTCACCACCGCGGTCGACGGGTTGCCCGGGCTGCGCGAGACGTTGAAGGAGTCAGGCTTGGCCGCCAGGGTGAAGCTGTGGCCGGCGATCTCCGTGTTCGGGGGGGTGGCATCGCCGGGTTTCAGGTTGATGCTCAGGCGCAGATCGACGCCACGGAAACTGACGGTCTGTGCCTCGGCGCCCTTGCTGGAGCTGAAGGAGCCATTCTGGCTGGCCTCGGACGTCACGTCGTTGCCGGCGCTGTCGGTGATCTTGAACTGAGTGCTGCTGAGGAAGCTGATGGTATACGGCTCGCCGCTGCGGAACTCGCTGTTGTACTTCGGATTCGAAGACACCTGGCCGTTGGACAGCGTCACCCGGCCATCATCCACCGCCGGGGCGGTCATGCTGACCTGGCTGCGGCTGGTGTTGATGGCTTGCTGGAAGGCGGCCCAGCCGGTGGTATTGGTGGCCATGGACATGGTGTCGCCCACCGGCAGGTTCAGCGTGGTCTGGTCGCCGTTGTAGCTGTAGGTGCCGTCGGAGTTGCGGGTGAACGGTACGGTGTCGCCCTGGGAACCGGCAAAGATGTACTTGCCGTTTTCATCCTGGGTATTCATCAGGCTCAACAGCTGCTCTTCGATCTGCGCCAGCTCGGCGGCGTTGGCCTTGCGGTCGGCGTCGGTGTAACCGGCGCTGCCCGCGCCGGTCGCCAGTTCCTGGGCACGCGCCAGAACGTTGGTGATGCTGGTCAGGACCGATTCGGCCTGGCCCAGGGACGCCTTGATCGAGGTGGTGTTGGCCGAGTACTGGCTCAACAGCGAAGCCTGCTGGCCCAGTTGCAGCAGGCGCGAGGCGCCTACCGGATCATCGGCCGCGGTGTTGACGCGAACCAGGCTGCTGGCCTCTTCGCTGCTCTTGACCGCATTGGCGAAGTTCTTCTGGTAGTTGGCAGCCGAGGACTCGTAAAACTGGGCGGTGGAAATACGCATGGACTACGACTCCTTAAAGGCTGTTGATCAGGGTGGCGAAGGTTTCCTGCGCCGCCTTGATGATCTGCGAGGACGCGGTGTAGTACTGCTGGTACTTGACCAGGTTGCCGGTCTCTTGATCCAGGTCGACCCCGGACAACGAATCCCGCGCGCCCTTGGCGTTGGCCAGGATCGTCTCGGTGGCCGCGCTGTCGAGCTTGCCCTGGCTGGCCTTGGCACCGACGTTCTCCACCAGCTTGCCGTAGGCGTCGACCAGGGTGATGCCCTTGCTGGCCGAACCGGTATCGACGGTCTGCTTGCTCTGCAGGCCCGCCAGGGCGGTGCCGTTGCGGTTGTCGGTGGAACCGGCGCCGTTGAACTTGACGTTCAGCCCTTCGCCTTCCTTCGGCGAACCGGCGACGCTCATTTCCACGGTGAAGGTTTTCTGTACCGGCGGTGTGCCGCCGTCGGTGATCGGGTTGCCGCTGGCATCGACCATCTTGATCTGCAGGTTCAGGGTGTTGTTCTGCCCCGGGACGATCGAACCGGTGCCCATCAACGTGCCCTTGGCATCGTAGTACTTGTAGCCCTGGCTACCGCCCGCGGGGGCGTCGAAGACCAGCTTGACCGGCACCGAGTTCTTGATCGCGGTCTGCATCTCGGCATTGGCGGCCGAGTTGTAGATGTCCAGCGCCGGCTTGACTGTCGGCAGACCCGGAATGCTCAGCGAACCGGTGGCCCCCGGCAGTACCTCGGCATTCAGCGGCGCGGCGATGGCCAGGCGCTTGGCGTCGGTCAGCTCGGTCTTGATCGTGGTCGCCGCGTTACGGGTCGGGGTGATCTTGAAACTGTCGCCGGCGCTCATCGCCCCGCCGTTGAGGCTCAGGGTAAAACCGTCGATCACCGGTGGCGGCGTGGTGGTGGTGCTGAACGCGCCCAGGCTGGTGCCGTCGGAGCGCTTGACCGTGTAGTCGGTAGCACTGGTGAAGGTCACCTGGTAGTCGCTGATGGTCAGCTTGCCGGTGTCCTTGATAGTCACGTCGAGGTTGCCCGAGCCTGCGCTGTTGTTGCCGTTGGCAATGCTGCGCTGGCTGATCAGGGCCGCACTGTTGATGTTGTTGAACAGCGCCGCGCCGAACTCGCCGTTCTTGTCGATGCCTTGTCCGAGCTGGCTGTTGACCTGGTCGGCGATCACCAGGGCCACGCGCCCCAGTTCGTTCATCGCCGGGTCCAGCACCTCGTTGCGATAGCGCAGCAGGCCGCCGATCTCGCCACCGGTGACCACCGAGGTCACATCGATAGTGCTCGAACCGCGATTGAGCTGCAGCGAGGAACGGGTCGGGTCGGTCTTGCCGGCAACCACTTCCAGCTTGCTGGAGGTGTTGCCCACGACCAGCGGCTGGCCGCTGCCCAGGTACAGGTCGACGCTCGAGCCGCGCTCCGAGACATCCACTTTGACGAAGGTCGACAGCTGGCGCAGCGTCTCGTTGCGCGCGTCGAGCAGGTCGTTGGGCATGCCGCCGCCGCTGGAGACTTCGGAAATCTTCTGGTTCAGCTGGGCGACAGTGGCCGCCAGCTTGTTGACCTGGTCAGCCATGCTGCTCAGGTTGCCGTTGATGTTGGCGTTCTGCTCGTTCAACTGGCTGGAAACCGAGTTGAAGCGGTTGCTCAGGGCTTGCGCATCGCTGAGCAGCAATTGGCGCGAAGCATCGTCGGCCGGCTTGGCGTTGACGTTCTGCATCGAGGCAAAGAATTTGGTCAGCGCGCCGGTGATGCCGGTGCCGCTGTCCGACAGCAACTTGTCCACCGGGGTGATCTGCCCCAGGTAAGCGGCGGCATCGCTGTTCAGCGAGGTGGTGGTCTGCAGCTGGGCGTCCAGGTAGCTGTTGTACACCCGGCGCACGTCGGCCAGGGTGGTACCGCTGCCGATGAAGACATTGCCGTACTGGTTCGAAGCCTTGCTGCCCTGCACGGTCTGCTGGCGCGAATAACCGGCGGTATCGGCGTTGGCGATGTTGTTACCCGTGGTCATCAACGACGTTTGGCTGGCTGACAGCCCCGACATCCCGATATTGAGCAAACTCATGATTCAGACCTTATAAATTCGTGGAAGCGCCCGCCGCAGCGTAGTTCTCGTAGCTCTTCATCTGCTTGGCAATCTGCGAAATCTTGCTTGCGTAGTCCGGGTCGGTTGCATACCCGGCCTTTTGCAACTCGCGTACAAACTGTTCTGGGTTATCGGCCGACTTCAGCACTTCTTGATAGCGATTATTGCTCTGCAACAAGGTCACCAGGTCGTGGAAGCTGTCCTGATACGAGGCATAGGAACGGAACTCGGCCGTCTCCTTGACCATCTGGCCATTTCTGAATTCGCTGGTGATCGCCCGCGCCTGGTCGCCCTTCCAACTGCTGCCGGCCTTGATGCCGAACAGGTTGTGGCTGCTGCTGCCGTCCTGCTGGCGCATCACCGATTTGCCCCAGCCGGTTTCCAGCGCGGCCTGGGCCACCAGGTAGCGCGGATCGACACCGATGCGGTCGGCGGCCTGCTGCGCCATCGGCAGCATGGTGGCGACGAATTCGTCCGCCGAGCTGAAGGCTTTCTTCGCCGGCGCCAACGGTGGCTGGGCCACGGCGCGACCGTAGATCTGCATGCGTCCGTGGGGCACCGCGGCAAAGCTGCGCGAGCTGTTCTTGACCAGCGCGTCAGTAGCGGCCGTGGTGCGTTCCGGCAAGGCCGTCCTGTTGACGGCGGCGCTGTCGGCCGACGGCACGATGCCCGCCAGCAGGCGATCGGTCAGCTTGCTCGGCAGGGAAATACGCCGCTGGTTGAGCAGCGCCATATCGTTATGGGTACCGCTGTCGGCGGCGCGCTGCGGTTCCAGCGCACGAGACGCCCACAACGGACGCTGGCCATTGACCCGCGACAACGGCCCGCCCAAAGCGGTGGTGCCGGCAGCGATGGCGGTTGGCGTCGCGACCTTTTCAGCCTGGGCGCCAGGCAAGGTCGCCGCCGCGGCAGGATTAGTGGATTTGTTCTTCGACATCTGGCGCATCAGCACATCGGCCAGGCCGATGCCGCCACCCTCGCGGGACATGGAAACCGCCAGTTGCTGGTCGTACATTTCCTGATATTGCTTGGCCGCCGGGGTGTTGAGCGGGTTGTCCTTGCCCAGCGCTTCGGTGGCCGAACGCATGGACTTGAGCATTTCGTTGAGGAACAGCGACTCGAACTCCTGCGCCACCTTGCGCATGTTGGCGTCGCTGTTCTTGTCGCCGACCTTGAGCTGGTTAAGCCGGTTGAGGTCCGAGTAGGAACCCGAATCGCCGCTGCTGACCAGGCCGCTCTTGCGAATATCCATGGCCCCTACCTCAAATCACGATCAGGTCGGCTTGCAGCGCGCCGGCCTGTTTCAAGGCTTCGAGGATCGCCATCAGGTCGCCCGGTGCCGCGCCGACCTGGTTCACCGCACGCACGATCTCGTCGAGGGTGGTGCCCGGGCCGAACTTGAACATCGGCTTGGCTTCCTGCTCGGCGTTGACCCGCGAGCGTGGCACGACCGCGGTCTGGCCGTTGGACAGCGGGCCCGGCTGGCTGACGATCGGGTCTTCGGTGATGGTCACGGTGAGGCTGCCGTGGGTCACGGCGGCTGGCGAGACCTTGACGTTCTGGCCGATGACGATGGTGCCGGTACGCGAGTTGATGATGACCTTGGCCACCGCCTGCCCCGGATCGATTTCCAGGTTCTCGAGGATCGACAGATAGTCAACGCGCTGGCTCGGATCGAGTGGCGCGGTAACGCGGATAGAACCGCCGTCGATGGCCTGGGCCACGCCCGGGCCGAGCATGTCGTTGATCTTGTCGACGATGCGCTTGGCGGTGGTGAAGTCGGAACGGTTGAGGTTCAGGGTCAGGCTGTTGCCCTGGTTGAAACCGCTCGGTACCGCGCGCTCCACCGAGGCACCGCCCGGGATGCGACCGGCCGACGGAACGTTGACCGTGATCTTCGAACCGTCACGACCCTCGGCGTCGAAACCGCCCACCACCAGGTTGCCCTGGGCGATGGCGTAGACGTTGCCGTCGATCCCCTTGAGTGGCGTCAGCAGCAAGGTGCCGCCGCGCAGGCTCTTGGAGTTGCCGATGGAGGACACGGTGATATCCACCTGCTGCCCCGGCTTGGCGAACGCCGGCAGATCGGCGCTCACCGATACCGCCGCGACGTTCTTCAACTGCACGTTGCCGGAACCCGGCGGCACCTTGATGCCGAACTGCGACAGCATGTTGTTGAAGGTCTGCAGGGTGAAGGGTGTCTGGGTCGTCTGGTCGCCGGTGCCGTTAAGCCCGACCACCAGGCCGTAGCCGATCAACTGGTTGGAACGCACGCCGGAAATGCTGGCGATGTCCTTCAGCCGTTCGGCTTGAGCGTGGCAGGCCGCCGAAAGCAACAGCGCGGCCAGCATGAGGCGTTTGAAATTCAACGTAGCCACCTAGAAAGGGAACAGCGGGCTGAGGAAGAAACGGTCGAACCAGCCCGGCTGGCTCGCATCGGCAAAGGCACCGGTGCCCGAATAGGTGATGCGGGCGTCGGCGACGCGGGTCGAGGACACCGTGTTGTCGGTGGCGATATCGTCGGCGCGCACCAGGCCGGCAATCCGCACCAGCTCGTCGCCGGTGTTGAGGGTCAGCCACTTCTCGCCGCGCACGGCGATGATGCCGTTGGGCAGTACGTCGGCCACCGTCACGGTGATCGAACCGGTCAGGCTGTTGCTCTGGCCGGACTTGCTGTCGCCCTTGGTGGCCCGGTCGCCGCTGTAGCCGACGTCCAGGCTCAAGTCGCCGCCGCCCACCGGGTTATTGGTGCTCAGGCCGCCACCGAAAAACGAGGTCAGGCCGATGCCAGTCTTGCTGTTTTTGTCGACCTGCGAGTTGGCGTTCTTGCTCGCCTGGGTCCGCTCGTTGAGGGTGATGGTGATGATGTCGCCCACGCGGAACGCCTTGCGATCGCTGTACAGGTTCTGCTCGAAGCCGGCCTGGTAGATCGAGCCGTTGTTGGCCGCAGCCGGCAACGGAGTACGTGGCAACACCGGAGCGTAATACGGGTCATTGGGCTTCGGCGTCGGGGCCACGCAGCCTCCGAGCACAACGAACCCACTCAATGCGAGAACAGATACAAAGCGATTCATGACCCTACCTCATGGTGTTGCTGGCGGCCCCAGGGCCGCCCCTAGGACTTGATTACAGATTCTGCGTGACGAACGAGAGCATCTGGTCGGCGGTGGAGATCACCTTGGAGTTCATCTCGTAGGCGCGCTGGGTGGTGATCATGTTGACCATCTCCTCAACGGTGCTGACGTTGGAGGTCTCCAGGGTGTTCTGCAGGGTGGTGCCAAAGCCGTTGAGGCCCGGGGTACCGACTTGCGGCGCGCCGCTGGCGGCGGTTTCCAGGAACAGGTTGTTGCCCGTCGCTTGCAGGCCGGCCGGGTTGATGAAGTCGGCGGTCTGCAGGTTGCCGATCACTTGCGAGGCCGGGTTGCCGGCGGTGGTGATCGAGACGGTGCCGTCCTGGCCCACGGTGAAGGTCTGGGCGTCGTTCGGCACGACGATCGCCGGCTCCAGCGCGAAGCCGTTGGCGGTGACGATCTGGCCGTTGGAATCCAGGTGGAAGGTGCCGTCACGGGTATAGGACGTGGTGCCGTCCGGTTGCAGGACCTGGAAGAAACCGCGGCCGTTGATGGCCATGTCCAGCGGCTGCTCGGTGGTCTGCAGGCTGCCGGCGGTGAAGTTCTTCTGGGTGCCGACGATGCGCACACCTGTACCCAATTGCAGGCCCGACGGCAGCTCGCTGTCCTGGGTCGACTGGGCGCCAGGCTGACGCTTGATCTGATACAGCAGGTCCTGGAACTCGGCGCGATCACGTTTGAAACCCGTGGTCGAAACGTTCGCCAGGTTGTTGGAAATGGTGGTCAGGTTAGTGTCCTGGGCGGACAGACCTGTTTTGGCAACCCACAGAGCCGGAAGCATTCGATTCTCCTCGTGCGCCTGTTTTACGGCGCGACGTACTGGTAATTAGCTGATCTGCAAGACCCGAGCCATGGCCTGGTCGTCTTCTTTGGCGGTGTTCATCATCTTGATGTGCAGTTCGAACTGCTTGGAGAGCGCCAGCACCGAGGTCATTTCCTCGACCGCATTGACGTTGCTCGACTCGAGGAATCCCGAGACCAGTTGCACATTGGCGTCAGCCGCTGCCGGCTTGCCGTCCTTGGTATGGATCGAACCGTCCAGACCCTTGGTCATGTTCTTCAGGTCCGGGTTGACCAGCTTGATGCGGTCGACCTCGGCCATCACCCGTGGGCCTTCACCCATGGCGCGGATGCTGATGGTGCCGTCCTGGCCGACTTCCACCTGCTGCTCCGGCGGCACGGCGATCGGGCCGCCGTTGCCGATCACCGGCATGCCGTTGCCGGCGCGCAGCACGCCCAGGGCGTCGATGTTCAGGCTGCCGGTGCGCACGTAGCTTTCACCGCCCTCCGGGGTCTGCACGGCGATCCAGCCATTGCCGCTGACCGCCACGTCGAGGTCGCGACCGGTTTCCACCAGCGAGCCCGGGGTGAAATCGGTAGCCGGCCGTTCGGACATGGCAAAGGCCCGCGCCGGAAAGCTGTCACCAAACACCGGCATCGAACGCGCCTGCTCCAGGTCGCGCTGGAAACCGTTGGTGGAGATGTTCGCCAGGTTGTTGGCATGCGCCTTTTGCGCCAGCGCATTCTGGCTGGCACCGGTCATGGCCACATAAAGGTACTTGTCCACAGTCTTTCCTCTGCATGTCGGACGTTTGCCGTCCACCGCTGTACTGCTGAGCCATAAGCAATAAGCGCACCAACTTGTTTTGCAGGCGGTCGAAGGCAGGAAATCCGGGAGCTTGAGGGCGTTCGAAGGGAATCGGGGGATTGTGTCAAAGACGAAAAACCGGCGCAGATATGCCGCTTACGGCAAGCCTCGGCCTCCAGGGCACTCCTGAGCCTCGCCACTGCTCCTGTAGCCGCTGCCGCAGGCTGCGATCGAGGCCGCAGGACTCGCAAGACTGGCAACGCATGACCTCGACCCGATCGCAGACTTAAGGTCTGGCGCCTGCTACGCAGCCGATCGCAGCCTGCGGCAGCGGCTACAGGATTCAGCTTTCGTCGGCGTTCTTGCCGACTTCGTATTCGCGCAGTTTGTTGGCGATGGTGGTGTGCGACACGCCCAGGCGCTTGCCGAGCTGACGGCTGCTGGGGTGCTCGGAATACAGGCGTTCGAGCACCGCCTTTTCGAAGCGCCCGACGATGTCGTCGAGCCCGCCTTCCAGGGAGAAGTCACCAAGGGGTTGGCGCACGCCATAGTCCGGCAGGCGAATGTGCTCGGCCTTGACCGTGCCGCCGTCGCACAGGGACACCGCCTGGAACAGCACGTTTTCCAGCTGCCGCACGTTGCCCGGCCAGTGGTAATGACTGAGGCGCTCCATGGCCGCCGGCGCCAGCCTGGGCAAGGCGCAGCCGATCTGCCGGCTGGCCTGGTCGAGGAAGTGCTCCACCAGCGGTGTCAGGCCGTCGAGGCACTCGCGCAGCGGCGGGATGTGCAACGACAGGACGTTGAGGCGGTGATACAGGTCCTGGCGGAACTCGCCGCGGGCGCACAGCTCGGACAGGTCGACCTGGGTCGCACAGATCACCCGCACGTCCAGGTACACCTCTTCGTCGCTGCCAACCCGACGGAAGCAGCCGTCCTGCAGAAAGCGCAGGAGCTTGACCTGCAAGCGCGGGCTCATCTCCCCCACCCCATCGAGAAACAGCGTGCCGCCGGCGGTCAGTTCCAGCAGCCCGAGCTTGCCTTCGGCCCGCGCGCCTTCGAAGGCCCCCGGCCCGTAGCCGAACAGCTCAGTCTCGGCCATGGATTCCGGCAGGCCGGCGCAGTTGAGCGCCATCAGCGGAGATTGCCCGCGCGGGCTGGCCAGGTGGCAGGCACGCGCCAGCAGTTCCTTGCCGGTGCCGGTCTCGCCCTCGATCAGCAGCGGCGCGTCCAACGGTGCCATGCGCCGCGCTTCGCGGACCACCGCGGCCATGACTTTCGAACTCTGGAAGATGCTGTCGAAGCCGCGCAGTTCCTGCTTGCGCACGTTGTAGATGCGCTCGCCGACCCGGTCCGCGCGGTGCAGCGTCAGCACCGCGCCGGCCATGGCCTCGCTGTCGTCGTGCTCCGATTGCAGCGGTGCGATGTCCGCCAGAAACACGTCACCCTTGACCTTGACCCGCAGGCCGTTGATCCGCGACTTGTTGGCCCGCACCAGTTCCGGCAGGTCGAAATCCTCGGCATAGCGCGACAGCGGAATCCCCGGCACCTCGTCCACCCGCACGCCCAACAGCTGCGCCGCCGCGCGGTTGGCGGCGACGATGGAGCCGCCCATGTCGATGGACAACACCGGAAACTCCAGGGCCCCGAGCAAGGCATTGAGTTCCATGTGCCGCCGCTCGCTGGGCATCAGCCCAACGCGCTTGACCCCGAACACCCCGGCGATCGACTCGAACTTCGGTCGCAATGCCTGGAACTGCAGATTGATCAGGTTCGGGCAATGCAGGTAGATGGCATTGCCATGTTCGCCGCCCACCTCCCCCCGGGCCACGTTGATGCCGTATTCCACCAGCAGGTTGAGAATGTCGCGCAGGATGCCGATGCGATTCTGGCAGTGGACTTTGATACGCATAGAAGGAAGGCCCGAGACAGGTAATGGAGGGCGTGAATGCCAGAAAGCGGCGTTTTTGGCACCGTCCGACAGGAACTTTCTGCGGTGTGACGCAGATAATCGTCAAGATTATGTGACAGTCGCCGGCCTTTTCAAATCGACTATTCTCAGTATTAGCGGTCCCGCGATGCTTTCGTAACGAAAACTTTACGAAATCAGCCCTGATCCGCCCATTACGTTCACGTCAACCTGCTGCATGGGCTGCAACCTTGGGTTATCTCTAGCGTCAACTGATAACAAGAAGCAGCCCCTGACAGGAGAGCAGCATGAAGCAGACGCAGTACGTGGCCCGCGAGCCCGACGCGCAAGGTTTTATCCACTACCCCGATGAAGAACACGCGGTGTGGAACACCCTGATCACCCGTCAGCTGAAAGTGATCGAGGGTCGCGCGTGCCAGGAATACCTGGACGGCATCGAGAAACTCGGCCTGCCCCACGACCGCATCCCGCAGCTGGGCGAAATCAACAAGGTGCTGAGCGCAACCACCGGCTGGCAGGTAGCCCGGGTGCCAGCGCTGATCCCCTTCCAGACCTTCTTCGAATTGCTCGCCAGCAAACAGTTTCCGGTCGCGACCTTTATTCGTACCCGCGAAGAACTGGACTACCTGCAAGAGCCGGACATCTTCCACGAGATCTTTGGCCACTGCCCGCTGCTGACCAACCCCTGGTTCGCCGAATTCACCCATACCTACGGCAAGCTCGGCCTGCAGGCCACCAAGGAAGAACGGGTGTACCTGGCGCGCCTGTACTGGATGACCATCGAATTCGGCCTGCTGGACACCCCGCAAGGCCAGCGCATCTACGGCGGCGGCATCCTCTCCTCGCCGAAGGAAACCGTCTACTGCCTGTCGGACGTGCCCGAGCACCAGGCCTTCGACCCGCTGGAAGCGATGCGCACCCCGTACCGCATCGATATCCTGCAACCCATCTACTTTGTGCTGCCCAACCTCAAGCGCCTGTTCGACCTGGCCCATGAAGACATCATGGCCCTGGTGCACCAGGGCATGCAGATGGGCCTGCACGCACCCAAGTTTCCGCCCAAACCCAAGGCGGCCTGAGCACCCTGCCCTCGCGCGGCGCTCATAAAACCCGTAATTTCCAACAAGAACCGACTTCAGGAACCCACCATGACCGCTCTCAACCAAGCCCATTGCGAAGCCTGCCGCGCCGATGCTCCACAAGTCAGCGACGAAGAACTGCCGGTACTGATCAAGCAGATCCCCGACTGGAACATCGAAGTGCGCGATGGCGTCATGCAACTGGAAAAAGTCTTCCTGTTCAAAAACTTCAAGTTCGCCCTGGCCTTTACCAACGCAATAGGTGAAATTTCCGAGGCAGAAGGTCATCATCCTGGCCTGCTCACCGAATGGGGCAAGGTCACCGTGACCTGGTGGAGCCACTCCATCAAGGGCCTGCACCGCAACGACTTCATCATGGCCGCCCGCACCGACGAAGTGGCCAAGACCGCAGAAGGACGCAAGTAATGCATTTCGACGCCATAGGCCGAGTACCCGGCGACCCGATTCTTGGCCTGATGGAGGCCTATGCGTCGGACTGCAACCCACGCAAGTTCGACCTCGGCGTCGGTGTCTACAAGGATTCCCAGGGCCTGACGCCGATCCCCCGGTCGGTCAAGCTGGCCGAGCAGCGCCTGGTCGACCGGCAGACCACCAAGATCTACATCGGCGGCCACGGCGACGCGGCCTTTGGCAAGGTGATCAATGAACTGGTGCTGGGCGCCGATTCGCAGCTGATCGCCGAACGCCGCGCCGGCGCCACCCAGACCCCAGGCGGCACCGGCGCGCTGCGCCTGAGCGCCGACTTCATCGCCCACTGCCTGCCGGGCCGTGGCGTGTGGTTGAGCAACCCGACCTGGCCGATACACGAAACCATCTTTGCCGCCGCCGGCATCCCGGTCAGCCACTACCCTTACGTCGGCAGCGACAACCGCCTCGACGTCGAGGCCATGCTGGCGACCCTGAACCAGGTGCCCAAGGGCGACGTGGTGCTGTTGCACGCTTGCTGCCACAACCCCACCGGTTTCGACCTGAGCCACGATGACTGGCATCGGGTGCTGGACGTGGTGCGCAGCCGCCACCTGCTGCCGCTGATCGACTTCGCCTACCAGGGCTTCGGCGACGGCCTGGAGCAGGATGCCTGGGCGGTACGGCTGTTCGCGGCCGAACTGCCCGAGCTGCTGATCACCAGTTCCTGCTCGAAGAACTTCGGCCTGTACCGCGACCGCACCGGCGCGCTGATCGTCTGCACCCGGGACGCGGAAAAGCTGCTGGACGTACGCAGCCAACTGGCCCACATCGCCCGCAACCTGTGGTCCACCCCACCGGATCACGGCGCCGCGGTGGTCGCCACCATCCTCGGCGACCCGGAGCTGAAAAGCCTCTGGGCCGACGAAGTGGAAGCCATGCGCCTGCGCATCGCGCAGTTGCGTTCAGGCCTGGTGGAGGCGCTGCAACCCTTCGGCCTGGCCGAGCGCTTCGCCCACATTGGCGTGCAACGCGGGATGTTCTCCTACACCGGCCTGACGCCGGAACAGGTCGGCAAACTGCGCGATCAGCACAGCGTGTACATGGTCAGCTCCGGGCGGGCCAACGTCGCTGGCATCGACGCCACCCGCCTGGACCTGTTGGCCGAAGCCATCGCCGCAGTCTGCAAGTGACACCCTGATCGCGAGCAAGCTCGCTCTTACAAGCAGGTGCTTTTGTAGGAGCGAGCTTGCTCGCGATGCTCTTCAACGATCCCCCGCCCGATGAAACTCCTTTCATCCTAAAAGCCGTGATAAAAATCTTTTTGTCATTTCCGGTGCTGTATCCTGCCCAGGCTTTTTAAAAGCGCGGATCTACCCAGCGATTTAAAAAACAGACCTTGCGAGGAGCAACGAACATGCACGAGATTCCTAATCTCCCCTTCCCAAGCCTGCACGAAACTGAGCAGACAACCCCGCAACAAGCCGGCGCCCAACAGCCCGAGCCGAAAGAAGCCGCACCCGGTCACAAGGCCGACAGCGAAGACTGACCGCAACACCCAGACCGTGTGGAAAGCGCTCTTTGATGCGCTTTCCACACCGCCTGAAACCCGCTTTCGAGAACCGCCTCCATGACCGACGCCTTCAGCGAAACCCAAGCCAGTGTTTTGATCGGCACCGCCGAAAAGATGATCGAGATCTGGAACCGCCTGACGCCGGAAAAACAGGCCGCCCTGCTGGCGCGCTTCGGCACCCAGGAAAACGCCCTGGCCGCCCTGGTCACCACGCAATTGCTGGCCCCAGCCCAAGCCTGACCCCGCGACGCGCAAAAACTTGCGCCAGAACATCGATTTCTCCACCTGAATCGTTTCAAGCCTCGGTATCATAAGCAGCCTATCTATCTCTGCCGCGCCCGTGGACCTTTCCCATGCCAGATACCCAGCGCCCCTTGGCGGTCACGCTGCAAGTCGTCTCCATCGTCCTTTTCACCTTTATCGGCTACCTGAACATTGGCATCCCCCTGGCCGTGCTGCCGGGCTACGTGCACAGCGAGCTGGGCTTCGGCGCGGTGATCGCCGGGCTGGTGATCAGCGTGCAATACCTGGCCACCCTGCTCAGCCGCCCCTATGCCGGGAAGATCATCGACAACCTCGGCAGCAAGCGCGCGGTGATGTACGGCCTGGCCGGCTGCGGCCTGAGCGGTGTGTTCATGCTGTTGTCGGCATGGCTGCACAGCCTGCCGGTGCTGAGCCTGGCCAGCCTGCTGGTCGGGCGCCTAGTGCTGGGCAGCGCCGAGAGCCTGGTGGGCTCGGGCTCCATCGGCTGGGGCATCGGCCGCGTCGGCGCACAGAACACCGCCAAGGTGATTTCCTGGAACGGCATCGCCAGCTATGGCGCGCTGGCCGTCGGCGCGCCGCTGGGGGTGCTGCTGGTGGATCGCCTGGGACTGTGGAGCATGGGCGTGAGCATCATCCTCCTGGCGCTCCTCGGCCTGGCGCTGGCCTGGCCGAAACGGGCGGCGCCGATCGTCGCCGGTGAGCGCCTGCCATTTATCCATGTCCTGGGCCGGGTATTCCCCCACGGCTGCGGCCTGGCCCTGGGCTCGATCGGCTTTGGCACCATCGCCACCTTCATCACCCTGTATTACGCCACCCAGAACTGGTCCAACGCGGTGCTGTGCCTGAGCCTGTTCGGCGCCAGCTTTATCGGCGCGCGCCTGCTGTTCGGCAACCTGATCAACCGCCTCGGCGGCTTTCGCGTGGCGATCGCCTGCCTGTCGGTGGAAACCCTCGGCCTGCTGCTGTTGTGGCTGGCGCCGGATGCCCATTGGGCCCTGGCCGGCACGGCGCTGAGCGGCTTCGGCTTCTCCCTGGTGTTCCCGGCGCTGGGGGTGGAAGCGGTCAACCTGGTTCCCGCCTCCAGCCGTGGCGCGGCGGTGGGTGCCTATTCGCTGTTCATCGACCTGTCGCTGGGGATCACCGGACCGCTGGCCGGGGCGATCGCCGCCGGTTTCGGCTTTGCCTCGATCTTCCTGTTCGCCGCCCTCGCCGCCTGCAGCGGTTTGCTGCTGAGCCTCTACCTGTACCGCCAGGCACCGAAGTATCGCGAGGAGCGCGGCGAGCGTTAGTAGTCGACCTTGCCGCGGCCGGCCTTGATGTTGCCGCGCTTGCTCTTGGACTCCAGGCGCCGGGTCTTCGAACCCAGGGTCGGCTTGGTCGGCCGGCGCTTCTTCTCCACCTTGATGGCGCCGAGGATCAGCTCCACCAGACGCTCCAGGGCATCGGCGCGGTTCTGTTCCTGGGTGCGGTATTGCTGGGCCTTGATGACGATCACCCCGTCGCTGGTGATGCGACTGTCGCGCAGCGCCAGCAGCCGCTCCTTGTAGAACGGCGGCAGCGACGAGGCCGGAATGTCGAAGCGCAGGTGCACCGCGCTGGAAACCTTGTTGACGTTCTGCCCACCCGCGCCTTGCGCGCGAATGGCGGTCAACTCGATCTCGGCATCCGGCAGATGCACGTTGTTGGAAATCACCAGCATGGAAAAGACATCCGCTTTCAGGGCGTTCAGGATACCGCGCCTGCGGATTTGCAGCGCCCACAAAAAACCCGGCCGAAGCCGGGTTTTCCGTTACTGCGCGAGCCTCACTTCAGCGAAGCGTTGGCCGCCTGCAGGCTGTGCTGCGCGCTGCGCTTGTTCTTGATGCCGTAGCAGACCCACATGAAGGCGACCCACACCGGAATCGCGTACACCGAGATCTGGATGCCCGGAATCATCAGCATGATACCGAGGATGAACACCACGAACGCCAGGCAGACGTAGTTGCCGTAGGGATACCACAGCGCCTTGAACAGCGGCGATTGTTTCGTGCGGTTCATGTGCTGGCGGAACTTGAAGTGCGAGTAACTGATCATCGCCCAGTTGATCACCAGGGTCGCGACCACCAGCGACATCAGCAGCTCCAGGGCGTGCTGTGGGATCAGGTAGTTGAGCACCACGGCGACGAAGGTCACCACCGCCGAGGCCAGGATCGACATCACCGGCACGCCGCGCTTGTCGATCTTCGCCAGGACTTTCGGCGCGTCGCCCTGTTCGGCCATGCCCAGCAGCATGCGGCTGTTGCAGTAGGTGCCGCTGTTGTACACCGACAAGGCCGCGGTCAGGACCACGAAGTTGAGGATATGCGCCGCGGTATCGCTGCCCAGCATCGAGAACACCTGGACGAACGGGCTGCCGCTGTAGGCATCGCCGGAGGCATTCAGGGTCTCCAGCAGGCTGTTCCATGGGGTCAGGGACAACAGCACGACCAGGGCACCGATGTAGAAAATCAGGATGCGGTAGATCACCTGGTTGATGGCCTTGGGAATCACGGTCTTCGGCTTGTCGGCCTCGGCCGCGGTAAACCCGAGCATCTCCAGGCCGCCGAAGGAGAACATGATGATCGCCATGGCCATCACCAGGCCGCTGACGCCATTGGGGAAGAACCCGCCGTGTTCCCACAGGTTGCTCACCGAAGCCTGCGGGCCGCCGTGACCGCTGACCAGCAGGTAGCTGCCCAGGGCGATCATGCCGACGATGGCCACCACCTTGATGATCGCGAACCAGAACTCGGCTTCACCGAAGACTTTGACGTTGGCCAGGTTGATCAGGTTGATCAGCACGAAGAACGCCGCGGCCGAAGCCCAGGTCGGCACGTCCGGCCACCAGTAGTGCACGTACTTGCCGACCGCGGTCAGCTCCGACATACCCACCAGGATGTACAGAATCCAGCAGTTCCAGCCCGACAGGAAACCGGCGAAACCGCCCCAGTACTTGTGCGCGAAATGGCTGAAGGAACCGGCTACCGGCTCTTCGACGATCATCTCGCCGAGCTGGCGCATGATCATGAAGGCGATGAAACCGCAGATGGCATAGCCGAGGATCATCGACGGCCCGGCCGACTTGAGCACGCCGGCGGAGCCCAGGAACAATCCGGTACCGATCGCGCCGCCCAGGGCGATCAGTTGAATATGGCGATTTTTCAGGCCGCGCTTCAGCTCGCCTGAATGCGAGTTTTGTCCACTCATGAAAAGGGTCTCACGCAAGGTTTGATGATGTTCGATAGACGTTGCAGCCGACAGCAGGCTTAAGCAGCGCGGATCAAACCCCAGCGCAGGCACCAGGAGTTCAGCGTTTGTTTAACGGTCATGCGTCACCTGTTTGTTTTTATCTGTGACGAAATCGAACCCACCACGCTTGTGACGCGGCGGAGTGAACAAGGCGGATAGCCTTGAGATTATTGGCCTTGGGAGCGTGTCTCGAGCATTCGAGCCAGGGCTCGTCACGCGTCGAAACCAGTCGTTGGGGCGCAAAATGCGCGGATACGCAGTTGAGTCACAGTTAAAACGCCGCGCATTGTACACCCCTGACTCCCTGCCGCCAGACGCGGCTTATCAGCGCGTCGGGTGCCGGAATCGCACGGGGCCTGCTCGATGCTCGGCATCGGCGGCAAGGTTCGGGACAGACCCGTCGGGGTCGTCGACGAAGGTACGACAGCAATCGCCCTTCGGAGGGAATAGGTTGAGGTGAGCCACGGCGTTCATTGCGCCTCCTTCTTGTTATGCACCTGCACACAGGCATGGGCTGCATCACACCTGCCTTGAGGCCGCGGAACAAGCGGCTTGGAGCCCGGCGGCGAGCTGTATCGAGGCAACAACGGAAGGTTTTTCTTACAGCGCCGAACAAGGGTCGATTCGATGAATCGATAGCGGACTTTTCGTAAGTATTTCTTTACAAGGCGGAACGTATTTTTTCCACCTCAGATCAGTGACATCGGCGACTGCAAATTGACGGCCAGCGCTTTTTTATCTGTCTGCTCGCTCAGCTTTTTGTTTTTTCTTGATAATTTCCCAGCGCAAAAACAGAACAAAAAGTTCATTAAAAATAATTCAATTATTTTTTTGCATTTCAAAAAACCCTGGACTAGGTTTCCAGCCACTTGCCGGACCACACCCCGGCAAGCCGAGCGGCCATATTGAGCAGTTGGGGCTTTCAAGCACTCCCCGTAGAACGCCCGAGCCGTCTCATCGACTGCTTTTATCCGAAACTGCTTTTATCCGAAAAAGTCATCTAGGAGATTCACGATGCAAGCACTGGAAAAAGACTTGGACACTGAACTGCAACTGGACGATTGGTTTGAAGCAGCGACCCACGAGGCCGCGGTGGAAATGATGCAGGCCGACGCGGTAGTACCGTTCGGCACGGCGATGTGGCCTTTGTAAAAAGGGCCTTCAGGCAGGAGCGGCCCGGCGGTCGCCCCTGCCTCCATCCGCTGTCTGTCAGGGAGGATCCATGGACAACACCGCTGCCATCCGGCATTTCCTTTACTACCTCGAACACCACCCGGCCCTGGCCGAGCGCCAGAACGCCAGGGTCCTGATCGGCCACACCGCCGAATACACCGCCACCAGCGCCGCCATCATCGAGCAGGCTGGTGAGCCCTTCAGTTTCACAGCCCTGCGTCTCGACCTCGAACCCACCTCGGCGCTGGCCCAAGCCATCGCCGACTGCGATCTGTATATCTTCTTCTACGACTCCTCCACCCTCTCGCCGCCCCGCCCGCAAGGCCCGGAGTTTATCCAGGCGCTGCAGGGCGTGATGGCCGAGAACTGGAAGAAGTCGCTGCTGTTCAAGGACTACGGCGACTACTTCTACGACACCTTCAGCGTCGAGCCGCAACGCATCGCCGAGCTCAACGCGACCCTGATCCGCCACATGTCCGAGGCCACCACCCTGAGCTTTCGCGACGACCACGGCTCGTACTTCGAAGCGCCGCTGGACAGCATCAAGAAGTGGACCAATATCAACGGCGTGGGCAACTACGACCTGGCGCCCGGAGAAATCGCCAGCCACAGCGAGGCCATCAATGGCCGGGTGAAATTCGTCGGCACCTTCCTCGGCACCATCCCCTTCGCGCGCAAGTACGGCGTGCTGCAATCGCCACTGGAACTGTGGATCGAGAATTCCACCATCAGCCGCATCGCCACCGACGTGCCGGGGCTGGCGGAGGACTTCAACAAATACCTGGATGCCAACCCGTCCAACCGGCGCATCGAGGAGCTGGGCATCGGCACCAACGAAGGGGTGAAAGACCTCTACGCGCGCAATTCGGGTTTCGAGGAGCGCCATTGCGGCCTGCACCTGGGGCTGGGCGGCGGGGCCAAGGGCAGCCATCACCTGGACCTGATCTTTGCCAGCGGGGTGCTGGCGCTGGACGACCAGCCGGTGTTCGATGGCAGGTTTGTGTTCTGAGCCTGCGGCTACATAGAGATAAAGGCAAAAAAAACGCCAACCCTGAGGTTGGCGTTTTTTCTTGTTGCTTACAGCTTGCGGCTCAGGCTGCCTCACTCAGGCTTGCGGCGACCGAAACCCGGACGCTGGCCGGAACCGGCCGGAGCGCCACGGCGCTTGCCCGACGGTGCGTCCTTGTCGACCAGGACAATGCCCGGACGCTTGGACTTCGGCGCTGGCTTGGCCGGGCGCTTGGTGTCGCTCGGACGATCCGCCACTGGCGTACCGCGGCCCGACTCACCCCGACCGGCAGCCGGACGCGGCGCCCGTGGAGCGCGCTCGCCATCCTGGCGTGGCGCGGGCTTGCGGCCCGGACGCTCGCCTTCGATCTGCGGCTCGCGCGACGGGCGCGGGGCACCGGCGGCAGGCGCGCCATGGGCCGGACGCAGGGTCCGCACGCGCTCGCTCTTGCCCACCGGGCGCGAGGATTTGCGCTGCATGCGTTCCAGCTTGTCCTTGCTCTTGGCGTTGAGCTGCGGCATCGCCACCGGCGTCAGGCCAACCTCGGCACTGAGGACGTCCACTTCGTACTGGCTCATTTCGCGCCAGCGGCCCATCGGCAGGTCGGAGTTGAGGAACACCGGACCGAAACGCACGCGCTTCAGGCGGCTGACCACCAGGCCCTGGGATTCCCACAGGCGACGCACTTCACGGTTGCGGCCTTCCATCACCACGCAGTGGTACCAATGGTTGAAACCTTCACCACCGGGCGCCTGCTGGATGTCGGTGAACTTGGCCGGGCCGTCTTCGAGCATCACGCCGGCTTTCAGGCGCTCGATCATCTCGTCGTCGACTTCGCCACGCACACGTACCGCGTACTCACGGTCCATTTCATAGGACGGGTGCATCAGGCGGTTGGCCAGCTCACCGTCGGTGGTGAACATCAGCAGGCCGGTGGTGTTGATGTCGAGGCGACCGATATTGATCCAGCGGCCTTCCCGTGGACGCGGCAGCTTGTCGAACACGGTCGGACGGCCTTCCGGGTCGTCACGGGTGCAGATTTCGCCATCGGGCTTGTTGTACATGATCACGCGGCGGACCGATTCGGACGCCTCTTCGCGCTTGATCACCTTGCCATCGATGGAGATGGCGTCGTGCAGGTCGACGCGCAGGCCAAGGGTGGCCTCTTTGCCATTGACCTTGATCCGGCCCTGGCTGATCCAGGATTCCACGTCACGGCGCGAGCCGACGCCGATACGGGCGAGGACTTTCTGCAGTTTTTCGCCTGCTGGGCCGATTTCCTGGTGGTCTTGCTGATCTTCACTCATCTGGGCACCTCCCGGTGTGTCGATTCAGGCTTGAGCGGCCTGAACGGTAGTAAAAACAGGTCTTGTGGCGAAGGGATCGCCAAAGGGTCGCGAATCATACGCTCATGGCGCCGATTGCGCATCAGAGACTAGCCGATAAATGGTGGCCTGCCGGTTTTTCCGCTGGCCGGTGGCAGCGCAGGCGACGAGGCGTCTCAATCGTCTTCGAGCAGGCGTCTTTCGTTCTCGATGGCCTCGGCCAGCGCCAGGGCTTCGGCCTCTTCGTCGCTCAACTCCGGAGCCGGCGGTTCCAGCGCTGCCACGGCGGCCAGCAGCTTGGCGCGGGCTTCGGCGACGCCGAGCACATCGTCGTCGACCTCGCGCTCCTGTTCATCGTCGACATCCGCTTCGAGCTCGGCCTCGTATTCGGCCGGCGCTTCGGCTTCGGCTTCGGCTTCGGCTTCGGCTTCGGCTTCGGCTTCGATACGAGTGTGCGCTTCGGCGCTGATCTCGGCATCCACCTCGGCGCCGGCAATCACATCGTCCCCGGACGGCTCGACCGCGCCATCGCGATGCAGATCGTCGAAGTCGGTCTTGATCCCCTCCTCCATCGAGTCCAGCTCCAGCAGCAAGGTGTGGAAACTGGTCTCTTCCTTCGGCTCTTCCGGTTCGGCGCTGGCGTCGGCCAGGGCTTGCAGGCTAGCGGGCACCGGCACGTCGTCGAAGTCGAGGACCGGCTCGGTCTCGATCTCGCGCAGCTCGGCCAGCGGCGGCAGGTCGTCGAGGTTCTTCAGGTTGAAGTGATCGAGAAACGCCTTGGTGGTGGCGAACATCGCCGGCTTGCCCGGCACGTCACGGTAGCCGACCACTCGAATCCACTCGCGCTCCAGCAAGGTCTTGACGATCTGGCTGTTGACCGCCACGCCCCGCACGTCCTCGATCTCGCCCCGGGTGATCGGCTGGCGGTAGGCGATCAGCGCCAGGGTCTCCAGCATCGCCCGGGAGTAGCGCTGGGGCCGTTCTTCCCACAGCCGGCCGACCCAGGGCGCGAATTTTTCCCGCACCTGCAGGCGATAACCGGAGGCCACTTCCTTGAGTTCGAAGGCCCGCCCCTCGCAGGACTTGCCCAGAATGGTCAGGGCCTTCTTGAAGACCGCGGGGTCCGGACGCTCGCCTTCCTCGAAAAGTTCGAACAGGCGCTCCATGGATTGCGGTTTTCCCGAGGCCAACAGAAAGGCTTCAAGCAGCGACGCCAGCTCGCGGGGTTCATTCAGATTCATTGTTTCAGCTCGTTATTCGGCTCGCGCCCGCACATGGATAGCCGTGAAGGGCTCATTCTGTACCAGCTCGACCAGGGATTCCTTGACCAGTTCGAGGATCGCCATGAAGGTCACCACCACCCCCAGGCGTCCTTCTTCTGCGGTGAACAGCTCGACAAAGGGCACAAAACCACCGCCCTTGAGCCGCTCCAGCACCTCGCTCATGCGCTCGCGGGTGGACAGCGCCTCGCGGCTGACCTGATGGCTTTCGAACATGTCGCCACGGCGCAGCACCTCGGCCATGGACATCAGCACCTCTTCCAGGGCGACATCCGGCAACAGCTTGCGCGCCCGGGCTTCCGGGGCGTCGAGCTTGGGCACTATGACGTCGCGGCCGACCCGGCTCAGGCCATCGATGCCTTCGGCGGCGGCCTTGAAGCGCTCGTACTCCTGCAGGCGACGGATCAGTTCGGCGCGCGGGTCTTCCTCCTCCTCTTCCACCTCGGCCGAGCGCGGCAACAACATGCGCGACTTGATCTCGGCCAGCATGGCCGCCATCACCAGGTATTCGGCGGCCAGCTCCAGGCGCACCGACTGCATCAATTCGACATAGCCCATGTACTGGCGGGTGATTTCCGCCACCGGGATGTCGAGGATGTCGATGTTCTGTTTGCGGATCAGATACAGCAGCAGGTCGAGCGGGCCTTCGAAGGCTTCGAGAAAGACTTCCAGGGCGTCCGGCGGGATGTACAGGTCCTGCGGCATTTCCATGACCGCCTGGCCGTAGACCATCGCAAAGGGCAGCTCCTGCTGCGCTCCGGCCTGGTCGTCGACGTGTTCCACTGCGGACATTCAGGCCTCGACCATGAAGGGAGCCGGGTCGCCGCAGCCGATACGGATCACTTCCGGCTCGCCATCGGCCAGGTTGATCACGGTGGAGGCCATGATGCCGCCAAAACCGCCGTCGATGATCAGGTCGACCTGATGCTCGAGCAGTTGGCGCATTTCATAAGGATCGTTCATCGGCTCGGTTTCGCCGGGCATGATCAGGCTGACACTCATCAGCGGCTCGCCGAGTTCGGCCAGCAGCGCCAGGGCGATCGGATGGCTTGGCACCCGCAGGCCGATGGTGCGTTTCTTCGGGTGCAGCAACAGCCGCGGCACTTCGCGGGTGGCGTTGAGGATGAAGGTGTAAGGCCCAGGCAGATGCGCCTTGAGCAGGCGAAAGGTGCCGGTATCGATCTTGGCGAACAGGCCCAGCTGCGACAGGTCGCTGCAGATCAGCGCGAAGTTGTGTTTGTCATCCAGTTGCCGCAGGCGCCGCACGCGCTCGACCGCACTCTTGTCGCCGATCTGGCAGCCAATGGCGTAGGACGAGTCGGTCGGGTAAATCACCACGCCCCCTGAGCGGATGATTTCGACAGCCTGTTTGATCAGGCGCGGTTGCGGGTTTTCCGGATGAATCTGGAAAAATTGACTCACATTCTCTACCTGTTCAGACGGCGGCAATAATTGGGTCATGTTTGAACCGACACCAAAGCGGCGGCAGATCCTCCGGAACCGGGCGATACTCGCCTATCTCGGACCAGCCTCCAGGACCATGAAAATCACTGCCGGCGCTCACCAGCAGACCGAACTCCCGAGCAAGGATGGCCAGGCTGCCCACCTGCTCGGCGGGTTGATGGCCGTTGACCACCTCGATCGCGTGGCCACCTGCTTGAATATAGTCGGCAATCAGGCGGCGACGTTTGCTGCGGGTGAAATCGTAATGCCAGGGATGGGCCAGGCTGACCCAGGCCCCCGCCGCGCGCAGCGTCTCGACGGTTTCCTCGAGGGTCGGCCAGTGCTGCTTGACGTCGCCCAGCTTGCCGGCCCCCAGCCATTTGCGAAAAGCCTCGGCGCGGTCCTTCACGAAACCGGCGCGCACCAGGTAATCGGCAAAGTGCGGCCGGGCCGGCGCATTGCCGCTGTCGCCCAGTTCCTGCTGGATCGCCCGGGCCCCTTCGAGGGCGCCCGGCATGCCTTTGAGCGCCAGCTTGCGGCTTATTTCTTCGGACCGCAGCCAGCGACCGTCGTGCAATTTGCCGATGGCTTCGACCAATGACGGCGCATTGACGTCGAAGCCGTAGCCCAGCACATGAATGGTCGCCCCACCCCAGGTGCAGGACAATTCGACGCCATTGACCAGCTGCATGCCCAGTTCCTGGGCCGCGAGGCGAGCCTCGTCGAGGCCTTCCAGGGTGTCATGATCGGTCAGGGCCAGGACTCGCACGCCTTTCTCGAACGCACGCGCAACCAGAGCCGCGGGCGCCAGGGCGCCATCGGAGGCCGTGCTGTGGCAGTGCAAATCAACATTCACGGGACTGTTCAACCTCAAGTCAGCTGGCGCTTTCGCTACCATGGATGTTTGTTATTATGCCGCCACATCCTGCTTCTGGCTGCCACTGTGAAACAATTCATCGACTTCATCCCGCTGTTCCTGTTTTTCATCGTCTACAAAATCGATCCCCGAGTCGTCGACATTGCCGGTCAACAACTGACCGTAGGCGGTATCTACAGCGCCACGGCGGTGTTGATCATCAGCTCCCTGGTGGTCTACGGCGCGCTGTTCATCTCCCAGCGCAAGCTGGAGAAAAGCCAGTGGCTGACCCTGGTCGCCTGCCTGGTGTTCGGTAGCCTGACCCTGGCCTTCCATAGCGAGACCTTCCTCAAGTGGAAGGCGCCGGTGGTCAACTGGCTGTTCGCCCTGGCCTTTATCGGTAGCCACTTCATCGGCGACCGCCTGCTGATCAAGCGCATCATGGGCCACGCGCTGACCCTGCCGGATCCGGTCTGGACCCGCCTGAACATCGCCTGGATCGCCTTCTTCCTGTTCTGCGGCGCCGCCAACCTGTTCGTCGCCTTCACCTTCCAGAGCATCTGGGTCGACTTCAAGGTCTTCGGCAGCCTGGGCATGACCGTGCTGTTCCTGGTCGGCCAGGGCATCTACCTGTCGCGCCATCTTCACGACACCGAACCCACCACGTCGAAAACCGAGGACTGACATGCTTTACGCAATCATTGCTACAGACGTCGCCAACTCCCTGGAAAACCGCCTGGCCGCGCGCCCGGCGCATCTGGAGCGGTTGCAGCAGCTCAAGGCCGAAGGTCGCGTGGTACTGGCCGGGCCACACCCTGCCGTCGACAGCAATGATCCTGGCGCCGCGGGTTTCACCGGCAGCCTGATCGTCGCCGAATTCGACTCGCTGAGCGCCGCCCAGGCCTGGGCCGATGCCGACCCTTACGTCGCCGCCGGTGTCTATGCCAGCGTCGTGGTCAAGCCGTTCAAGCAAGTCCTGCCGTAAATCCTCTCCCGCGCGGTGAACCTTATGGGTTCATCGCGCTCTCAATCGCTCATTATTCTCGTTTGACTGCCGACAACCTGCCCAACACTCGATTGGAATCAGGAGTTGCGATGCGCCAAGGTCTGTTGTGCCTGTTGTTGGTCATGTTAACGATCGGGGCGAGCGCCTCCGCCGAAGAAACCACGGACCCGGGGCATTCCACGTCTTTGTCCCTGAGTGCCGGCAGCCAGATCAGCGAATTGCAGCAGCGCCTCAAAGACAGCGAGCGCCAGCGTGAAGAGTTGACCCGGCAATTGCAGAGCGCCGACAGCGAGCGTGAAAGCGCCCAGCTGAGCCGCCTGCGCCAGGAGAACCAACGCCTCAAGCTGCAACTGCGCGAGGCCCAGGCCAGTTCCGTGCCGCGCCTGCTGACCGAACAGCAACAGTGGTTCGTCACCGGCGCCGGGGTAGCGCTATTGGCCCTGCTCTGCGGTATCTTCGCCAGTGGTGGACATAGAAAGCGTCGACAATGGCTAAATTGAGTGATTCATGAGCGACCTGTTACTGATTGACGATGACCAGGAACTCTGCGAGCTCCTGACCAGCTGGCTGGGCCAGGAAGGTTTTCAGGTACGGGCCTGCCACGATGGCCTGAGCGCCCGTCGCGCCCTGGCCGACCACGCTCCGGCGGCGGTGGTGCTGGACGTGATGCTGCCCGACGGCAGCGGCCTGGAACTGCTCAAGCAACTGCGCAGCGACCACCCGGACTTGCCGGTGCTGATGCTCTCGGCCCGCGGCGAGCCCCTGGACCGCATCCTCGGCCTGGAGCTGGGCGCCGACGACTACCTGGCCAAGCCCTGCGATCCGCGTGAACTGACCGCCCGCCTGCGTGCCGTGCTGCGCCGCAGCCACCCGACCGCGGTGTCCAGCCAGATGGAGCTGGGCGACCTGTGTTTCAGCCCTGTGCGCGGCGTGGTCAGCATCGACGAACAGGACATCACCCTCACCGTTTCCGAAAGCCGCCTGCTGGAAGCCTTGCTTAAGCAACCGGGCGAGCCGCTGGACAAGCAGGAACTGGCGCAGATCGCCCTGGGCCGCAAGCTGACCCTGTACGACCGCAGCCTGGACATGCACGTCAGCAACCTGCGCAAGAAGATCGGCCCGCACCCCGACGGCCGCCCGCGCATCGTCGCCCTGCGCAGCCGTGGCTACTACTACAGCCTCTGACTCTGAACAGATCCCTGCTCCTGCCGCCGCTGCCGCAGGCTGCGATAGAGCCGCCGCCCTCCTGCATTCGCAAGATCCCCGCGACCGTACCGGTCGTTCGCAGCCTCGCAGGCTCGGCAGCGGCTACAGGCGTTATGTCAGTTTCGCCAAAAAACGTCTTTACCCAAGCTTTACCCTTCGCTGACCGCCGCTGACCTTGCTCTGCGTAATCTGCACACATCCGGAACTGACCGGGAATGAGACAAGGAGATACACCATGCGCAAGACCCTGATCGCTCTGATGTTCGCCGCCGCCCTGCCGACCGTGGCCATGGCCATGCCGGAAGGCGCAGGTCCCATGGGGCCGATGGATGGCCCGCGCCACAGCGAACACATGCGCGGCAAAGGCCCTTACAGCCAGCTGGACCTGAGCCACGAACAGCGCCAACAGATCCGCAAGCTGATGGGTGAGCAGATGCACGAGCGCAAGCAGCTGGTGCAGAAGTACCTGGAAAAACTGTCGCCGGCCGACCAGAAGGCCATGAAGGACGAGATCGCCGCCAAGCGCCAGAAAACCGAAGCCGATATCCGCGCCCTGCTCAAGCCGGAACAACAGAAAGAGTTTGACGCCATCCAGAAGAAACACGCCGAGCGCCGCGCCGAATGGGCCGAGTTCAAGGCCTGGAAAGCGCAACAGCCGCAAAAAGCGCAATAATGCTTTAGCGCTTATCCCACAGCCCAGCCCAGTGGCCCCCACTGGGCTTTCCTTGTTTGAGGACTTTCCGTGCGTTCATTGTTCTGGCGCATCCTCGCCAGCTTCTGGCTGGCCATCACCCTGGTTGCAGGGCTGTCGATTCTGCTTGGCCACATGCTGAACCAGGATGCCTGGATCCTCAGTCGCCATCCGGGCCTCAATACCCTGGCCGAAGAGTGGACGCGCACCTACGAAGAACAAGGCGAAGACGCCGCCCAGGAGATCCTCGAGCAGCGCAAGCACCAGTATCACGTCAACGTGCAAGTGCTCAACGACGCCGGCGACCCGGTGGTCCGCGGCACCTTCCCGCGCCGCGCGGCCGCCTTGGAGGCCCGGCAGAACAACGATGACCGGCGCCTGCCCTGGCGGCGCCTGACCGCCGAATACACCAGCCCGAAAACCGGCGAAACCTACCTGCTGATCTACCGCATCCCCCACCCGGAACTGGACGCCTGGCATCGCGACAGCCTGCTGTGGCCGCTGAGCGCCCTGACCATCGCGCTGGTGGTGCTGACCCTGTTCAGCCTGCTGGTGACCCTGTCCATCACCCGCCCCCTCAGCCGTTTGCGCGGTGCGGTGCATGACCTGGGACAGGCCACCTACCAACAGAACAGCCTGGCCCGCCTGGCCGCCCGCCGCGACGAGTTCGGTGTGCTGGCCAAGGACTTCAACCGCATGGGCTCGCGCCTGCAAAGCCTGATCGGCAGCCAGCGCCAACTGCTGCGCGATGTCTCCCACGAGCTGCGCTCGCCGCTGGCGCGCCTGCGCATCGCCCTGGCGCTGGCCGAGCGCGCCACGGCCGAGGAGCGCGAGCGCCTGTGGCCGCGCCTGACCCGCGAATGTGACCGCCTGGAAGCGCTGATCAGCGAGATCCTGGTGCTGGCCCGGGTCGATGCCGACAACGCCAGCGCCGAAGAGGTGGACCTCAACGCCCTGCTCGACAACCTGCAGAAGGATGCCCAACTGGCCTGCCCGGAACAGCCAGTGAACATCCAGGCCGAATCGCAACTCAGCCTCAAGGGCTGGCCGACCATGATCGAGCGGGCGGTGGACAATCTGCTGCGCAATGCCCAGCGCTTCAACCCGGCCGGACAGCCGATCGAAGTGCAGGCATTGCGTCAGGGGGACAGGATCGTACTCAGCGTCCGCGATCACGGCCCCGGCGTGGAGGCCGAACATTTGCGCCAGCTGGGGGAACCCTTCTACCGCGCCCCGGGCCAGGCCGCGCCGGGTCACGGGCTGGGCCTGGCCATCGCCCGGCGCGCCGCGGAACGCCATGGCGGCAGCCTGACCCTGGACAATCATCCGCAGGGTGGCTTTATCGCCAGCCTGGAGTTGCCGTTGGTGCCAGGCGTTACTGCCCAGGCCTGAGCAGCCTCAGGATCAGGCCTTGCCCGACCAGGCGCTGACGAACTCCGCCGTATCCACCTTGGGCGCGACCCGTGGCTCGTTCAGCGGCGTGCCCAGGTACAGGAAGGCGATGATTTCTTCACCTTCGCCCAGGCCAAGGCCCTGGGCGACATGGGGTGAATAGGACAGCTCGCCGGTACGCCACACTGCACCGATACCCTGGGCATAGGCCGCCAGCAGGATGCCGTGGGCGGCACAGCCGGCCGCCAGCCGTTGCTCCGACTTCGGCACCTTGACGTGCTCCTGCAGGCGAGCCACCACAACCACCACCAACGGCGCGCGCAGCGGCATGGCACGGGCCTTGTCCAGGGCCGCCTGGGTCACTTCGCCCCCCTGCAATTGCACCGCCTCCACCAGCAGCTCGCCCAACTGCTCGCGGGCCGTACCTTCCACCGTCAGAAAGCGCCACGGCCGCAACTGGCCATGATCCGGGGCGCGCAATGCCGCCGCGAACAGCGCTTCGCGTTGCGCCGCCGTCGGCGCCGGGTCCACCAGACGCGGTACGGAAACACGGTTGAGCAATGCGTCGAGAGCCTCCATCGGCCACCTCCTGAAAAAAATGTCCGGCCATTCTACCGGGAAGTGCCTTCCGGGTGCCGGTTTACATGCTCTGCGCCGCAGGTAGAATGGCGCCCTCCTTATCAGCCCCGAGCGGACCTCATGGCGTTGCCGACCCTACGGATCATTGGTTTCATCATCGGCATTTTCCTGATCACCCTGGCCATCGCCATGGTCATTCCGATGGCAACGCTGGTGTTGTTCGAACGCACCGGCGACCTGCCGTCGTTCCTCTGGGCCAGCATGATCACTTTCGTCGCCGGCCTGGCCCTGGTGATACCGGGGCGTCCGGAACATGTGCACCTGCGTCCGCGGGACATGTACCTGCTGACGGTGTCCAGCTGGCTGGTGGTGTGCATCTTCGCCGCCCTGCCGTTTTTGCTGACCCAGCACATCAGCTACACCGACTCGTTCTTTGAAAGCATGTCCGGCATCACCGCCACCGGCGCCACCGTGCTCAGCGGCCTGGACAACATGTCGCCGGGCATCCTGATGTGGCGCTCCCTGCTGCACTGGCTCGGCGGCATCGGCTTCATCGGCATGGCGGTGGCGATCCTGCCGCTGCTGCGCATCGGTGGCATGCGCCTGTTCCAGACCGAATCCTCGGACCGCTCGGAAAAGGTCATGCCGCGTTCGCACATGGTGGCGCGGCTGATCGTGGCGGCGTATGTCGGCATCACCATTCTCGGCAGCCTGGCCTTCTGGTGGGCCGGGATGAGCCTGTTCGACGCGATCAACCACGCGATGTCGGCGATTTCCACCGGCGGCTTCTCCACCTCCGACAGCTCGCTGGCGCACTGGCCGCAACCGGCGGTGCACTGGGTGGCGGTGGTGGTGATGATCCTCGGCAGCCTGCCGTTCACCCTGTACGTCGCCACCCTGCGCGGCAACCGCCGGGCGCTGATCAAGGACCAGCAGGTCCAGGGCCTGCTCGGCATGCTGCTGGTGACCTGGCTGGTGCTCGGCACCTGGTACTGGTGGACCACCCAGCTGCATTGGCTGGAGGCCCTGCGTCACGTCGCACTGAACGTCACCTCGGTGGTCACCACAACCGGTTTCGCCCTGGGCGACTACAGCCTGTGGGGCAACTTCTCGCTGATGCTGTTCTTTTACCTGGGCTTCGTCGGCGGCTGTTCCGGCTCGACCGCCGGCGGGATCAAGATTTTCCGCTTCCAGGTCGCCTATATCCTGCTCAAGGCCAACTTGAACCAGCTGATCCACCCGCGCGCGGTGATCAAACAGAAATACAACGGTCACCGCCTCGACGAGGAAATCGTCCGTTCGATCCTGACCTTCTCGTTCTTCTTCGCCATCACCATCTGCGTGATCGCCCTGGCGCTGTCGCTGCTGGGGGTGGACTGGATGACCGCCCTGACCGGCGCGGCCAGTACGGTGTCAGGGGTCGGCCCGGGCCTGGGCGAAACCATCGGCCCGGCCGGCAACTTCGCCACCCTGCCGGACGCCGCCAAGTGGATTCTGTCCCTGGGCATGCTGCTCGGGCGGTTGGAGATCATCACCGTATTCGTGCTGTGTATTCCGGCATTCTGGCGTCACTGACAGCGGCCCCGGACTCCTGCAACCGCGCCCGGTATTCGCCGGGCGTGGCATCGAACCAGCGGCGGAAAGCGCGGAAAAAGTTGCTCGGGTCGGCAAACCCCAACAGATAGGCAATCTCCAGCAAGGTCATGCTCGGCTGCGCCAGGTACTGCTCGGCCAATTCACGACGGGTGTCGTCGAGCAGGGTCTGGAAACTGGTGCCCTCCTCCTGCAGACGCCGTTGCAGGGTGCGCTGGGACAGGTGCAGGGTCTGGGCCACGGTTTCGCGCTTCGGCTCGCCCTGGGGCAGCAACCGGCACAGTGCCTGGCGCGCCTTGTGCGTCACCCGGCTTTCGGAGAAGCGCGCCAGGTACTCACCGGCGAAGCGGTCATGCAGCCGCGCCATGGCTTCATTGGCGGTCGGCAACGGCGCTTCCATATCGGCCCGCTCGAAAATCAACGCATCGTAAGGCGCGTTGAACACCAGCGGCGCATGAAACGCCTGCTTGTAGGGCTCCAGATCGACCGGCACCGCCCCCTGCATCAGGACCTGGCGCGGCTGCAGCGTACGCCCGGTCAACCAGCCACACAGCGCCAGCGCACAGGCCAGCGAGGCCTCGGCACTTTGCCGGGTCGGCGGCAGATGATCGCCGTGCACCGTCAGAATCAACGCATAACCTTCAGGTAAAAGTCGGAAACTCAGATCAGCGCTTTCCGCGATGATCCGCTGATAGCGCACCAAACGCTGGAAACCCTCGGCCAGGGTACGACTGGACATCAGGGCATACCCGGCCACGTTGAAGGAAGCCGGTCGCACCACCTTGCCCATGTTCAGGCCGATCGCCGGGTTGCCGGACTGCTCCACCGCACGCTGCCAGAGACGCGTCATCGAGTCCTGGGGGAAGCGTGCGTCCGGGTCGTCCAGCGCGGCATAGTCGAGCCCGATCTGCTTGAACAATGCACGGCAATCCAGGCCGTCCATCTCCAGAGCTTTGACAATTCCCATCGCCCAGCTTGCAGAAGTCGTTCGTTCGCTCATGGTGGGTTCTTTTACATGATGAGCCGCATGCTACGGCCGATTTCCCAAGGATACTAAAGTGGCGCCTATTGTCACTGGCCCCAACCATTGATGACTCTAGACTCAAATAAGCTCCCCGCAGAGCATCCCGCTGACAGAACAACAACCACAGAGATCGCAGTCGTGGATAACATCAAGCAATTCAATAGCTTCGCCGAGTTCTATGCGTATTACCTGAGCGAGCACAGCAACAGCACCTGCCGCCGCCTGCACTTCGTTGGCACGACCCTGGTGATCTTCATCCTCGCCTTCGCCATCGGCAAAGGCGCCTGGCTATTGCTGCTGGCCCTGCCGGTGGCCGGCTACAGCTTCGCCTGGGTCGGTCATTTCTTCTTCGAGAAAAACCGCCCGGCCACCTTCCAGCATCCGCTCTATAGCCTTCTGGGCGATTTCGTCATGTACCGCGACATGCTGACCGGCAAGGTGCCGTTCTAGGCCTGGCCGGACAGCAAGGCGTCCTGCACAGCCAGTGCAGGATTGGATCCAAGGCATAGACTCCCATCGTTGCGCACAAAAACAACAAGAGGATGGCCGATGAACGCTCACGCCCGTTTCACCCACATGAAGGATGGCACCCAGGAAGACTGGGCGATCATCGCCGCGGATTTCAGCGCCTACGCCAAGCAGTTGCCAGCGCGCATCGTGGCGCACCTGAAGTTGCTCGAGGGCGATTTTGGCGGCTTCCCGGTGGACCGCCTGACCCACTCGCTGCAAACCGCCAGCCGGGCCTGGCATGACGGCCGCGACGAGGAATACGTGGTCTGCGCCCTGCTCCACGACATCGGCGACACCCTGGGTTCCTACAATCACCCGGACATCGCCGCGGCGATCCTCAAGCCCTTCGTCAGCCCCGAGAACCTGTGGATGGTGGAGAAACACGGGATCTTCCAGGGCTACTACTTCTTCCATCACCTGGGCATGGACCGGCACCTGCGCGAGCAATTCAAGGACCACCCGCTGTATCTGCAGACCGCCGAATTCTGTGCCAAGTACGACGCCGCGGCATTCGATCCAGGCTACGACAGCCTGCCCCTGAGCTTTTTCGAACCCATGCTCGAACGTCTGTTCGCCCAGCCGAAAAACTCGATCTACAAGGCCGCCATGAAGGAACACGCGCCGGCCTGAGGACAGCTGCGCGGCCATCGCGAGCAAGCTCTCTCCTACAGGGGGGATCTCCGGTTTTTGTAGGAGCGAGCTTGCTCGCGATACTCTTCAGGCCAGCTCCGCGACCTTGGCCAGTTCGGCCTTGCGCTGCGCCTCCCGCGCCTGGGCATCAGCCAGGCGATACAGCTCGATGGTGCCGTCCCAATGCTCGATCAGGGCGGTGCACGACTCGACCCAATCCCCGCAGTTGAGGTAGTCCACCTCGCCGACCTTGCGGATCTCGGCATGGTGAATGTGCCCGCACACCACGCCGTGCAGCTCGCGCTTCACGCATTCGTGAGCGATGGCTTCCTCGAAGTCGCTGATAAAGCTGACCGCAGTCTTGACCTTGTGCTTGAGGTAGGCCGACAACGACCAGTAACCGTAGCCATAGCGCGCCCGCCAGTGATTCAGCCAGCGATTGAGGGTCAGGGTGAACTCGTAGGCCGAATCGCCGAGAAAGGCCAGCCAGCGATGGTAGCGGGTGATGACATCGAACTGGTCGCCATGGATCACCAGCAGGTGCCGGCCGTCGGCGGTGACGTGCACCGCCTCGTCCACCAACTGGATATTGCCCAGGATCAGTTTCGAATAACGGCGCAGGAATTCGTCGTGGTTGCCGGTGACGTAGATCACCTCGGTGCCGCGCTTGCTCATGGTCAGCAGGCGGCGGATGACGTTGGTGTGTGCCTGGGGCCAGTACATGCCGCCGCGCAGCTTCCAGCCGTCGATGATGTCGCCGACCAGGTAGATCCGGTCGGCGTGATAGCCCTTGAGGAACTGCGACAGATGCTCCGCCTGGCAGTCCCGGGTGCCCAGATGCACATCGGAAATCCACAGGGTGCGCACGCGTTGTTTACGACTGGGTCTGGCGAGTTCGGCACTGGTCATGGGCACGCTCCTGCATTTTCTGCGAGCTTGCACCCCAGCGATTAATCGCCTGTGACAGAAATACGGCAGTCCGATGACAACGCTGAAGCCCAGGCCGCCGGTGTAGACTGCCGTTCTGCCAAGGAGACTGCGATGAGACCGATCCTCACGCTACGCCAATACAGCCACGACCTGATCGTCCACAGCCACGAACACGCGCAACTGGTGTTCGGCCTGTCGGGCCAGCTCGACTTCGAGGTCGACGGCCAGGGCAGCCAGGTGGTCCAGCAGAGCTTCGTGGTAGTGCCTTCCGGCGCCCATCATGCCTGCGGCAGCCCCAACGGCAGTCGCTGCCTGGTGCTCGATGTGCCCGACGAACATTGGCTGCTGCAGTCGCTGGGCGATCACGCCGATGCCAGTCGACGCCTGCTCGACAACCCTGGACGCCTGCCCCTGGATACGGCGCAGAGCCAACTGGTCAACTGGCTCGCCGGCAGCCCGGTCAACGACCCGCTGATTGCCCAGCAAGGCGCCGTGCTGTTGCTGGCCAGCCTCAACCAGGCCAGCCCCGCCAGCATCGGCGGCCGACGCCTGCCCTATGCCGCCTTGAATGCCCATATCGATAAACACGCCGCCCATCCACTGCAAGTGGCCGACCTGGCGCAAATCGCCGGGTTGTCCAGCGCTCGCCTGCATGCGCGGTTTGTCGCCGAATGCGGGCAGACGCCGATGGACTATATCCGCAGCCGACGCCTGCACATGGCCGCCGGGCTGTTGCGCGATTCGGCGCTGCCCATCGGCGAAATCGCCAGCCGCGTCGGCTACAGCTCCCAGAGCGCTTTCGCCGCCGCAGTGCTGCGCGAGTTCGGTGTCTCCCCCGGCAAGCTGCGGCGCGCGACAGGCCAGCGCTAGGCTGTCGACAAAAAACGCGAGGATCGCGACAGACCGGGTCCTGCCCAGGCTTTTAGACTGGCACCGCTCCGCTCAACCGTCTTGAAGGATTGAAATGACTCCGCGTACTGCCCTTGGCGCCCTGCATATCGGCGCATTGATGTTCGGCCTCACCGGTGTATTCGGCAAACTCACCGCCGCTTCGCCGGCCATCATCGTCTTTGGTCGCGCGGCGTTCGCGGTGCTCGCCCTGGCGTTCTTCGCCCGCTGCGCCAGCAGCATCCGCTGGCAACGGCTGCAGGCCACGGACGGGTGGCGCCTGCTGCTCAGCGGCCTGCTGCTGGCCGGGCACTGGGTGAGTTTCTTCATCGCGGTGAAAGTCGCCGGCGTGGCCATCGCCACCCTGGGCTTCGCCAGCTTCCCGGCCTTCACGGTGATCCTCGAAGGGCTGATTTTTCGTGAGCGGATCCGCCTCAACGAAATTGTCCTGGTGGCCCTGGTCAGCGTCGGCCTGGTGCTGGTCACGCCGGACTTCGACCTCGCCAGCGAAGCCACCATCGGGCTGCTCTGGGCCGCGGGATCGGGCCTGCTGTTCGCCCTGCTGTCACTGAACAATCGCGCCAGTTCCGCACGCATCCCGGCGGTACAGGCGGCGCTGTGCCAGAACGTAGTGGTTGCCTTGTGCTTGCTGCCGGTGGCGGCGCCGGGGTTGAGCGAGGTCCGGGCCATCGACTGGTTGTGGATCAGCCTGCTCGGCATTTTCTGCACCGGCCTGGCCCACAGCCTGTTCGTCGCCAGCCTCGCGGTGATCAAGGCGCGCACCGCGGCGGTGGTGTTCGCCCTGGAGCCGGTCTACGGGATTACCGTGGCCTGGCTGCTGTTCAACGAGACGCCGACGCTGCGCATGCTGATCGGCGGCGTCTTGATCATCCTCGCCATCGTGGTCTCCAGCAGACTGTCCGGCTCAAGCAAAAAAGCGCCAGTGGCGGAAGTCGCGTCTCACTGAGTGCGGTCGTTGTGGCCGAGGTCGCGCTGCGGATCGATCTGGTCGCGCACCCGCTGCTTGAGTACCTTGGCTTCGGGAAAACCGCCATCGGCCTTGCGCTCCCAGATCTGTACGCCGTCGCAGGTAATGCGGAACGTGCCGCCGGTAGCCGGTTCCAGGGACACCTTGCCCAGGTCGTCGCTGAAGGTACTCAGCAGTTCCTGGGCCAGCCAGGCGGCGCGCAGCAGCCACTGGCACTGGGTGCAATAGGTGATGACCACTTCGGGTTTACGTTCTGACATGGTGCTGCCGACTCCTGGGCTCAAGGGCGTCGTTATAATAGCCGCCTTTATCGCTCGCCCCGAGATCCATGATGCGTCGTTTGCTGTCCTGCCTGCTCCTGTGTTTGCTCCCCGTGTACCTGCACGCCGCCGAAGCGCCACGGCCGAAGATCGGCCTGGTGTTGTCCGGCGGCGCCGCCCGTGGCCTGGCGCATATCGGCGTGCTCAAGGCCCTGGAGGAGCAAGGCGTGAAGATCGATGCGATTGCCGGCACCAGCATGGGCGCGGTGATCGGCGGGCTGTACGCCTCGGGCTACAAGATCGACGAGCTGGAAAAATTGGCCCTGGGCATCGACTGGCAACAGGCGCTGTCCGACGCGCCGCCCCGGGAAGACATACCGTTTCGTCGCAAGCAGGATGACCGCGACTTCCTGGTGAAACAGAAACTCAGCTTCCGCGACGACGGCAGCCTCGGCCTGCCGCTGGGGGTCATCCAGGGCCAGAACCTGGCGCTGCTACTGGAAAGCATGCTGGCCCACGCCAGCGATACCCGGGACTTCGACAAGCTGCCGATCCCCTTCCGCGCGGTCGCCACCGACATCGCCAGCGGCGAGAAAGTAGTGTTCCGCAAGGGCCACCTGCCCCGGGTGATTCGCGCCAGCATGTCGATCCCGGCGGTGTTCGCCCCGGTGGAAATGGATGGCCGGCTGCTGGTGGACGGTGGCATGACCGACAACATTCCGCTGGATGTGGCCCGCGACATGGGCGTGGACATCGCCATCGTGGTCGACATCGGCACCCCGCTGCGCTCGCGCCAGCAGTTGGCGACCGTGGTCGATGTGCTGAACCAGTCCATCACCCTGATGACCCGGCGCAACTCCGAGGAACAATTGGCGACCCTGCACAAGAATGACGTGCTGATCCAGCCGCCCCTGGCCAGTTTCGGGGTCACCGACTTCGGTCGCGCCCAGGAAATGATCGACGCCGGCTACCGCGCCACCCGCATCCTCGACGCACGCCTGGCGCCGCTGCGCCGAGCCGAACCGATGGATGCCGAACTCAGCGCCGCGCGCACGCCCAGCCAGCGCACCCCGATCATCACCGCGATCCGGGTGGAAAACGATTCGAAGGTCAGCGACGACGTGATCCGTTACTACATCCGCCAGCACATCGGCGAGCCTCTGGACCTGGGCCGGCTGCAGACCGACATGGGCACGCTGTATGGCCTGGACTACTTCGAGCAGGTGCAATACCGCGTGGTCCACAAGGGCAATGACCATACCCTGGTGATCAACGCCCGGGGCAAACGCAGCGGCACCGACTACCTGCGCCTGGGGCTGAACCTGTCCGACGACATGCGCGGCGACAGTGCTTTCAACCTGGGCGCCAGCTACCGGGTCAACGGCATCAACAGCCTCGGCGCCGAATGGCTGACCCGGGTGCAGATCGGTGATCAGCAGGAGCTCTACAGCGAGTTCTATCAGCCGCTGGACGTCGGCTCGCGCTACTTCATCGCGCCGTATATCGGTCTTGAATCACAGAACATCGAAGCCGTGCTGGATAACGACCCGATCGCCGAGTACCGCCTGGAACGCTATGGTTTCGGCCTCAATATCGGGCGCCAGATCGGCAACAGCGGCGAGATCCGTTTCGGTGTCGGCGAGGCCTGGGGCAAGGCCGATGTCCGTGTCGGCGACCAGGACCTGCCCAGCGAAAGCTTCAACGAGGGTTACTACGAACTGCGCTACTCGTTCGACTCCCTGGACAATGTCTACTTCCCCCACGCGGGCGAGGACATCGGCCTGTCGCTGCGCCAGTTCGAACCCAGCCTGGGCTCGGACAAGCGCTACCGGCAGTGGGAGTTCAAGCTGGACAAGGCCCTGAGCAGCGGCCCGAACACCTTTATCCTCGGCGGTCGGTATGGCCGGACCCTGGATGAGGCCGAAGTGGTGACCTCAAGCTTCGTGCTGGGCGGCGCCCGCCAGCTGTCGGGCTTCCGCCAGGATGCGCTCTCGGGCCAGAACGTCAGCCTGATGCGGGGCGTCTACTACCGGCGGCTGACACCCCGCTCCTACCTGCCCCTGGACTTCCCGCTGTATATCGGCGGCTCCCTGGAGCGAGGGCGGGCCTGGAACAACGACAACGAGTTCGACAGTGGCTACATCAACGCCGCCAGCATCTTCCTTGGTTTCGACACGCCGCTGGGGCCGCTGAATTTCAGTTACGGCATCAACGACGACAACCAGAAAGCGGTCTACCTCAACTTGGGCCAGACGTTCTGAGGCTTGGCGTCCGACTCGGCTTCGGCCTTGCTGCCGGAGCCCGGTTCGTCTGGCTCCTCCAGGCGCCAGACGATCGAATCGGCATTGAATGGCGCCGGTGCTGCGGTAGGAGACGGCGGAGCGCTGACAGGGGGCGTTGATCTGAACGACTCCTGGGCTGCCACCGTCGTCACAGCACTGGCCAGCGTTCGTGTGGGCCGACTCTCGGGGGCCGTCTGTGCTTCCGGTACGGCAGCGGACTGACGACGGCGACGCATGACCAACACCACCAGCCAGGCCGTCAGCAGCAAGGCGGCAAGCATCAGCCAGGGATTCGAGCCCTCATCAGTCTCTGGGGCCTGTTCGGCTGGCTGGGGTGGGCTGACTGCGGTGGGTGTCGCGGGCGCGGGCGCCGGGGCAGGATTATCGGCAGGCTTGCTCAGGGCTTCGGCCAACTGACGTTGCAGCTCCACCAGCTGTTGCTGCTGGCGCGCCAGTTGTTCGTCCCGCTGCTGCAATGTGTTGCGCAGCTCTTGGGCCTGGTCCTGCAATTGCTGCTTGGCCTGCAGGGCTTGCGCCAATTGTCCGGCCGCAGGATCGCTCGCCTTGGCCGCCGCGGGTGGCGCCTGGGTGGCGATCGCCGGTTCGGGTTTTGCTATGTCCCTGGCCGGGGCCGGCACTATCTCGGGGCTTCCCGGGGGATCGATCAGCAGCGTGTACTCGCGCAACTGCCGGCCATTGGCCTGGTTCACCTGCAGCAGGAAATCCAGGAACGGCTCGTTCACCGGCTTGCTCGACACTACCCGGATCACCCTGCGCTCGCCCTGCAAAACCTGGGTAAAACGCAAGTCTTCGAGAAACGGCAAGCGCTCGATACCGGCCTGCTTGAACTCGCTGGCCGTCGCCAGGCTGACCGACAACTCGCCCTCCTCCAGAGCTTGTGCCTGCACCAGGGCGATCTCCGCCTCCAGCGGTTGGTTCAGCGCCGAATGCACGGTGATTTCACCCAGGCCCACCGCCGAAGCCAGGGACGAATACAAGGCCGCCAGTACCGGCAGAAGGAACAAAGAACGATTCTTCGCCACCCAGGACGACCCGACGAAACCGCGCAGAGCGGCCAGCAGACTCTGGAACATGAGCACCCTTCTTGAGGACCGAAAGCGACCACAGCGGCGATACGCTGGCTGCGCATGCCGCTGTGGACCTGGTATTTCTTATAGTCCGCCGGTGTCGGTAGCTCAAAAATCCGCGGCGCTAGTTATGCCTCAAGACTTTTCCAGATTGGCCAGGATGTGCGCATGAACCCGCATGCATACCCGCATATCCTCTTCATCGACACCGACGAACAATTCACTGCGCAGGGCTGTGGCGATGGTTTCGATCTGTTCGATCAAGGGCAGCGCCGGGGCGCACAGAACGATCTTCTTTGCCCGGCGATCCTCGACCACCGACTGCCGTTGCACCAAACCCTGGGTTTCCAGGCTGTCGAGCAGCCGCGCCAGGGTCGGTCCTTCGACGCCGACACTCTGGGCAAGTTCACGCTGGGTCGGGGCTTCATCGAAACGGGCGAGGTGCAGCAGCACCAGCCAGCGGGCCTGGGACAGGCCAAGTCCGGCCAGACGGCGATCCAGTTCGGCGCGCCAGCCTCGGGACATCTGCGCCAACTGCATGCCAAAACGGTGTTGATCGGTTAACGGCATAGACAACTCATGAGTTAGTAGACTGAAAATTAAGAAAAACTAATTATTAGTCAGCTAAGCATGACAGTTGCCGAGTGGCAAGGTTTGCCATGAACTGAATCGTTACATCTTGCCGTCGGGCAACTCACATCTCGAATTCCGATTCCAGCGCCGCACGCACGCAATACAGCACACCTTCCGGCACGCGACCGGCAAACAGCTCGGCCACTTCGCTCACCGAGGGCAGCTCGCCTTCGCCGTCGAGAAAAGCGTCCTGGATCTCGCCGAGCAGGTCTTCCGGCAGATCCAGCGCCTGTTCCAGGGATAGCTGCTGCTTACCCACGGCCCCGGCGAGCATCGTGTAAACGTTCTTTTCCGAGCACTGCAACTGCCCGGCGATCTGCAGTGGCGTCATGCCGGCGCGGGCCAGGGTAATCAGCTCGTGGCGGATGTCGGCCACCACTTTCGGCGCCTCCACCTGGCCGCCCAACACTTCGAGGAAGGCCTCGCCGTAGCGCTCCAGCTTGCGCGCGCCGACGCCGCTGACCCGGGCCATTTCCGCCAGGGAGCCGGGTTGGCTGCGGAGCATCTCCAGCAAGGTGGAGTCGGGGAAAATGACATAGGGCGGCACGCCATGTTCTTCCGCCAGCTTGCGCCGCAGGGCGCGCAAGGCTTCCCACTGTTCGCGCTCTTCGCCACGTACCAGTTGGCTGGCCTGGCTGGTGCTGCTCTTGGCGGCGGTCTGCGGCTTTATGTCGCGGCGCAGTTCCAGGCTCACCTCGCCCTTGAGCAGCGGCCGGCAGCTGTCGCTCAGACGCAGGCCGCCGTAGCCTTCCAGATCGATGTCGACCAGGCCGCGGGCCACCAGTTGGCGAAACAGCGAGCGCCATTCGCCTTCGCTGCGCGCCTTGCCCACGCCGAACACGGAAAGATGCTGATGACCGAAGCTGCGGACCTTTTCCGTGTCCTTGCCCAGCAGCACGTCCACCAAGTGGCCAACGCCATACCGCTGGCCGGTGCGATAGATCGCCGACAGTGCCTGGCGCGCCGGCTCGGTGGCATCCCAGGTCTGCACGCCATCGACGCAGTTGTCGCAATGGCCGCATGGCTGTGGCATGTCTTCGTCGAAATAGGCCAGCAGGGTCTGGCGCCGGCAGCGGGTTTCCTCGCACAGCGCCAGCATGGCATCGAGCTTGTGCTGCTCCAGGCGTTTGTGGCGTTCGTCGCCCTCGGAATTCTGCAGCATCTGCTTGAGCATCAGCACGTCCTGCAGGCCGTAGGCCATCCAGGCATCGGCAGGCAGGCCGTCACGCCCGGCACGCCCGGTTTCCTGGTAATAGGCCTCGAGGGACTTGGGCAGGTCCAGGTGCGCCACGAAGCGCACGTTGGGTTTGTCGATGCCCATGCCGAAAGCGATGGTCGCAACCATGATCAGCCCTTCCTCGTTGAGGAAACGCTTCTGGTGATAGGCCCGCAGCTCGCTGGGCAACCCGGCGTGATACGGCAGCGCCGGAAAGCCCTGCTCGCAGAGGAAGGCGGCAACCTCGTCGACCTTCTTGCGCGACAGGCAATAGACGATGCCGGCGTCGCTGCGTCGTTCGCTGAGGAACGCCAGCAACTGCTTGCGCGGCTGTTCCTTGGGAACGATGCGATAGAAGATGTTCGGACGGTCGAAGCTGGAGAGGAAACGCTCGGCATCCTGCAGGTGCAGGCGATTGACGATTTCCTCGCGGGTACGCTTGTCGGCGGTGGCGGTCAGGGCGATGCGCGGCACCTGGGGGAACATTTCCGCCAGCTGGCCCAGCTGCAAGTACTCCGGACGGAAGTCATGCCCCCACTGGGACACGCAATGCGCCTCGTCGATAGCGAACAGGGCGATGTCGAGGTTCTGCAGGAACGCCAGCATCCGCGGCTGCACCAGTCGCTCCGGTGCCAGGTACAGCATCTTCACCTCGCCCCGCCGGATGCGCGCGGCCAGGTCGCGCTGCTGTTCGGCGCTCAGGGTGGAGTTCAGCGCCGCCGCGGCGACCCCCAGCTCCTCCAGGGTCGCGACCTGATCGTCCATCAGCGCGATCAAAGGCGAGACCACTACCGCCAGGCCCTCGCGAAGCAAGGCCGGAACCTGGAAGCACAATGACTTGCCGCCGCCGGTAGGCATCAGTACCAGGGCGTCGCCGCCACTGGCCACACGCTCAATGATCGCACCTTGGCGGCCACGGAAACTGTCGTAGCCGAAGATGTCCTTGAGGACGCGCTGAGCCTGTTCGAGCATGAAAAACTCCAAAAATCGCTGAAATCCCTGTGCGCAGGCTGGCCGAAAAGGCCACGGTTTTCACTGACAAATCCGTTAGCGGACTTTTCCTGGACCGTCATGACGCCTGCCGGGCATCACAAAACGCGCAAGTATACCCGAGCACTTGCCGGCGAAGGGTGCCGACAATGGACCGCTGGTAACCTTTAGAAGCGCGCAAATCTGCGCTGCGGCTGGCCTGGGCGCTCAAGAAGGCCTAGAATTCAGCATCGTTTATTCCCAAGGTAGTCCTTCAATGTCCTTCGCTGAGCAATTAACCCGCCTGCAAGCCTTCCTCGACGCCGATGAGCTGCATGACGAGGCGCTGGACTATGTGGCCGCCCACGGCTACCTGACTGCGCTGTCCATCTGTTCCGAAAGCGTTCCCGACCGTGAGTGGATCGACGCCCTGTTCGCCGAGGAGCCGCACTACAGCGACGCCGCCCAGCGCGAAGAGATCGAATCCACCCTGATTGCCCTCAAGGCCCACATCGCCCGCCAACTGGCTTCCGACGAAGAGTTCGAGCTGCCGTGCGACCTCGACCTCGGCGACGAACCGGACGACTCCGACCTGCGCGGCTGGTGCATCGGTTTCATGGAAGGCGTGTTCCTGCGCGAAGCGGCTTGGTTCGAAACCGCCGAGGAAGAAGTCAGCGAGATGCTCCTGCCGATCATGGTCGGTTCCGGCCTGTTCGACGAACAACCCGAGTTCTCCGACATCGCCAGCGATGCCAACCTGATGGACGACATGATCGTGCAGATCCCGGAAGCCCTGACCGCGCTGTACCTGCTGTGCAACGCGCCGGACGAAAAACCGGCCATTCTCAAGCCCCGTCACCACTGAGTCACCGCCTATGGCCAAGCCCATAGGCAACCGCCCCCTGATCCTGCGTTACGTTCTGCTGGCCATCGGCTGGCTGAGCGTAGTGCTGGGGGTGACCGGCATCTTCCTCCCGGTATTGCCCACTACCCCCTTCCTGCTGCTGGCCGCCGCCTGCTTTGCCCGCAGTTCGCCGCGCTTCTATCGGTGGCTGGTGGAACATCCGCGGCTCGGCCCGTGGATCCGCGATTACCTGGACGGCCACGGTATCCCGCTCAAAGGCAAGGTCTACGCCATCGGCCTGATGTGGCTGAGCATCGGCCTGTCCTGCTACCTGGTGCCCCTGCCCTGGGCCCGCGGCTTCATGCTGACCAGCGCGGTGCTGGTGACGATCTACATCCTGCGCCAGAAGACCCTGCACAAGCCTTGAACCCGGCCCTGCGCGCCGCCTTCCTCCGTTCGTGGCAACCCGACCAACTGCCCATGCTCGCGAAAAATACCGCCTAGACTTCAGACACCTGCATTCGAGCAGCCCGCCATGCCCGCACGTTCGCGTCGCCCCGAGTGGACACTGCTCCGGTTTCGGCTGGCCGGCTGGTCGCTGTTGCTGATCTGTTTGTGGACCGACCCGGGCAATGTGCGGGCAAACTGGGAGTTCGTTTCCGCCCTGAGCACCTTCGAGTACCGTCATCAGGTCCTGGGCCCGGCCCGGGAGCGTCTCGAGGCCTGGAACCAGTTGTTGCAGGACCTGACCGGGCGACCGGAATACGAACAACTGAATGCCATCAACCGCTTCTTCAACCAGCAACTGAGCTTCAAGGAGGACCAGCGCACCTGGCAGCAGAGCGATTATTGGGCCACGCCGATCGAGGCCCTGCTCAAGGGCGCCGGGGATTGCGAGGACTACGCACTGGCCAAGTATTTCAGCCTGCGCAGCCTGGGGGTCTCCAGCGACAAACTGCGCCTCACTTACGTCAAGGCCAGGCACGGCAACCGGCCGCATATGGTCCTGGCCTATTACCCCAGCCCCGGCGCCGGACCGCTGATACTGGACAACCTCAGCAGCGACATTCGTTCCGCCGCCCAGCGCCAGGATCCGAACCCGGTATACGCCTTCAATGCCGAGGGGCTGTACCTGCCCGGAGTGGCTGGCGACACGCGCAGCATCGACCCGAAAAAACTCTCGCGCTGGCAGGACGTACTGAAAAAGATGCGGGACGAGGGCTTCACGGTGGGTAATGGCTGATCCGACAAGGAGTGCCGAATGTCGCTACTCAAGCAACTGTTCATCGCCATCTGCCTGTTCCTGCTGGTGGCCTTCAGCGGCAGTTTTTTTGTCAGCCTGGAAAGCTCCCGCGAGCAGATGCTCAACCAGCTGCGCTCCCACGCCCAGGATGCGGCCACCGCCCTGGGCCTGTCCCTGACCAGCCAGGTCGACGACCCGGCGATGATGGAACTGATGGTCAGTTCGATCTTCGACAGCGGCTACTACAACAGCATCCGGGTGGTGAACATCGAAGATGAAAGCATTCTGCTGGAGCGTTCGGTGCCTGCCAGGATCGAGGGCGTACCCCAGTGGTTCGTCAGGCTGGTGAACCTGCGCCCGCAAGGTGGCGACGCCCTGGTCATGCGTGGCTGGGAACAGGTGGCGCGGGTGGAAGTGCTGAGCAACCCGCAGTTCGCCCTGGCCAGGCTCTGGGACAGCAGCGCCGGCAGCCTGCTCTGGCTGCTGGTGTGCGGCTTGCTCAGCGCGGTGTTCGGCGGCTGGCTGCTGCGACGCCAGTTGCGACCGCTGGACGCCATGGTCAGGCAGGCCGAAGCCATCAGCCACCGCGAGTTCCTCAGCCTGGCGACGGTGCCGCGCACGCCCGAGCTCAAGCGGGTGGTCCTGGCCATGAACCAGATGGTGGAAAAACTCAAGGCCCTGTTCGCCGAAGAGGCCGCGCGCAGCGAGAAACTGCGGGCCGAATCCTATCAGGACAGCCTGACCGGCCTGGCCAACCGACGCCTGCTGGACGAACAGCTCGGCGATCAGTTGCTGCTCAACGAGCAGAGTGGCGATGGTTATCTGCTGATGCTGCGGGTCAATGACCTCAGTGGCCTGAACCAGCGCCTGGGCGGCCAGCGCACTGACGCCCTGATCAAGAGCATCGGCGATCTGCTCAAGCGCATCAGCGCCCAGGCCGACCGACGCCACTGGCTGGCGGCGCGCAATCGCGGCGGCGAATTCAGCCTGCTGACACCGGGCTTGGACAGCCGCGGCGCCGAGCGCCTGGCCATGGAAATCAGCGCCACCCTGGAGAACCTGCGCCTGACCGCGGCCAGCGACTGCACACCGGTGGCGCACCTGGGCATAGTCGCCTACCGGCCCGGCGACCCGCTGAGCGGCGTATGGTTGCGCCTGGACCAGGCGCTGGCGCAGGCCCAGCAGCACCCCGAGCGTCCCTGGGCATTGCTGCAGGAGTTCGCCGCCGGCCCCAGCCAGCCGCAGCATGACTGGCGCGCCTGGATCGACGACGCCCTGAGCAACGGCAAGTTGAAGTTGTATTTCCAGCCGGTGGTGCAGTGCGCCGACACCAGCGAGGTGCTGCATCACAAAGTGCTGGCGCGCTTGCTCGACCCGCAGGGCGAAGCCATTGCCGCCGGGCATTTCCTGCCGTGGATCGAGCGCCTGGGCTGGTCGGCACGCTTCGACCTGGCCATGCTCGAACACACCCTGGATTATCTGCTCGAGCATGCCTGGCCGCTGGCCCTGAGCCTGTCCGGCAGCACCCTGCGCGACCCCGACGCGTTGCGGCGGATCCTCGACCAACTCAAGGCCCTGCCCGACCTGGCCAAGTTACTGACCCTGGAGATCGACGAACGCCAACTGCCCTCGGCCAGCGAGCTGCAGCAATTGAGCCAGCGCCTGCGGGACAGCGGCTACCGGATCGGCCTGCAACATTTCGGCGGCAACTTCAGCCAGATCGGCAACCTCGCCCACCTCGGCCTGGCCTACCTGAAAGTCGATGGCAGCTACATCCGCGACATCGACCGGCAAAGCGACAAACAGCTGTTCATCGAGGCGATATTTCGCGCCACCCACAGCATCGACCTGCCGCTGATCGCCGAACGGGTCGAGACCCAGGGCGAACTGGACACCCTCAAGGCCCTGGGCCTGTTCGGGGTCATGGGGCGGCTGATCGGCCCACCGGAACCGATGTAGCCCCTTCCCCGCACAGCCCCGGCGCCAACCTCGGTCTAGGCTGGCGCCGGGCCCGCCGGGCCTCAGACGGTATCGACCTTCAACGAATGGTCGTTGAGCATGCCGTTGATGATGGTCGCAGTATCCGCGCCACCCGCGATCACTCCGCCTGCGCCCGGTGTCACCCCGTAGTGCTCCGCCAGGTTGACCCCGGCCAGATCGATGGTCTGGCTCGGCAAGGCCCCCGCCGCCGCGCTGACGTCGATACTGGTGATCAGCGACGGACCGCTGCCAGTGACCGTGAAGTGCAGGTAATCATCCAGCGATGCGCTGCTGGCGTTCTCGCCCTGCAGCAGTTGCGACAGGTCGAGTTTGTCGATACCCGGCGTGAAGTCGGTGACCAGGTCATGCCCGCTGTTGCCCTGCTGCCACTGGAAGGTGTCGCTGCCGCTGCCACCGGTCAGGGTGTTGTTGCCCATCCCGCCGATCAACAGGTCGTCGCCGCCACCGCCGTTGAGCACATCGTTGCCCAGGCCGCCGGTGATGATGTTGGCGTTGTTGTCGCCGGTCAGGGTGTCGTTGTAGTTGGAGCCCACCAGGTTTTCGATGGCGGTCAGGGTATCGGTCCCGGCGCCACCGGTGTTCTGCGCACCGAGCAGCGAGAGGTCGACCGTGACCCCGGCACTGGCATGGGCGTAGCTGGCGGTGTCGTTGCCCGTGCCGCCGTCGAGCAGGTCGTTGCCCGGCCCGCCGAACAGCAGGTCGTTACCCGCGCCGCCGTGCAAGGTGTTGTTGCCGCTGCCGGCGATGAGTACATCGTTGCCGTCGCCGGCATTGATCAGGTTGTCGCCACTGCCGGCCAGCAGCACATCGTCGCCAGCGGTACCGGTCAGGGTATGGCCGTCCTGATAGCTGATGCTCACCGCCGCACTGTCGCTGCCGCCATGGCTGTCGCTGGCGGTGTAGGTGCCGTGGTAATCCGGCGTGGACTCCTGGCCACCCGCGTAGTTGACGGTCATGGTCAGCTGGTAGTTTTCCGAACCGTTGGCGTTGCCGCCGCTGGGGTTGGTCAGGTTGGTGATATGGATCTGGTAGGTGCCGTCCGCCCCCGCGGAGAACGAAGCGCCGTCGGCGATCGCGGTGTAGGCCCCGCCATTGAAGGCGTATTCCATGCCCACCCGGCCCGCCGTCAGGTTGTGATCCAGGTTCAGGGTCTCGCCCTGCTTCAGGTTGACGCTGATCACATCCTCGTCGTTGTCATTGCCGTTGTTGATGCTGCCCAGGAAGCCGCTGATCACCACCGCGGCCGTCATCGCCGCCGTATTGGCATTGAACGAAGCCCGGGCGACGGTCAGGGTCTGGTTGGACCCTCCGGTGAAGCCGATGGTCTGCAGGCTGCCGGCGGTAAAGTCCGCCCCAGGGGACAGCCAGCCGGTGTTGAAGCTGGTCGGCGCGGCTGTCAGCGGATCGCCGTTGGCGTCGCTGTCGTTGGCCAGCAGGGCATCGGCCGGCACCACGATAGTGCCCGACAGAATGTTGGTGATGATGTGGTCGTCGCCCGCCACCGGCGCCGCGTTGGGATTGACCTTGACCACCAGGGTCGAGCTGGCCAGGTCGCCGTCGTTATCGCTGACGGTGAAGCCGACTGTCTCGGTCAGCACCACGCTGGTGACTTTCTGCGAGGTGTAGGTGTAATCGCCGGTGTCGAGTTTCACCACCAGCGTGCCGCCGTTGTTGGTGGCGATGCTGAGGCTGTTATCCAGGGTATTGAAGGTGCCGTGGTTGACCCCGCCGCTGAAGCTCAGCGAGCCCTGGTTGCTATTGCCGTTGGGGTCATAGGTGTAGGTGGTGCCATCGACCACCAGGGTCTTGATGAAACCTCCGTCGGCGCCGAACGAGCCACCTTCGCCAAGCAGGCTGCCGGTGACCGGGGTGCCCTGTACCGTACCGGCCAGCACCGAGTCGAGCTGGTTCAGGTCGGTGACCACCACCGCATTGGTATCGATGTGGGTACTGCCGTCATAGGCCAGCGGGTCGAGGTTGCCGTTGCTGACACCGCTGCCCAGGCCGATTGCATAGTTCTTGATGCCGTTGGCGTCGAGGAAGGCTTTCCAGGCGGTCTCGTCGGCGGTGCCGATCTCCTGGCCATCGGTGGGCTTGCCGTCGGAGAAGAAATAACCGACGTTCTGCGCCCCGCTGATCTGGCCACTGGTGACAAACGCCAGCTTCGCCGCGGCCACGGCCGCATCGTAGTTGGTGCCGCCGCCCGCGGTCAGGGAGGCGATGATCGACTTGGCCGTCGCCACGTCGACCCAGATCGGCGTCTTGTCCGTGGCGCTGCTGCTGAAGGTGACGATCTGCACCTTCACATCGCCCATGTCGTCGTACTTGTCGAGCAAGGTGCTGATCGCCTGCTTGGCCAGTTCCAGGCGCGACAGGCCGGGGACGCCCGACGGATCGGCCATGCTGCCGGATACATCGATCACCAGCAGCAGGTTGGAATCGACCTCCAGCGCGGTGACCGCCCGCTCGCTGGCGACCGCCTGAGGCACATCGTCGACGATGCTGATCTGGATGGTGCTGGTGGTGGTATTGCCCACCGCGTCGGTGGCCTTGTAGGTGAAGCTTTCGCTCAGCACGTTCGGGCCGTCGTTGGCGTTCGGCGAGGTTTTCGGCGCCGAGGTCAGGGTGTAGCGGTAGGTGCCGTCGGGGTTGAGCAGGATCTGCCCGTAAGTGCCGGTGGCGCTGCCGACCAGGGTGTAGGTAATCGCACCGCTGCCGCCGATGACCGAGCCGACCAGGGTACCGCTGGCGGTTTCGCCGGTATTGCCCGGGTCACTGCCAACCACCGTACCGGCCGCCAGGTCCTGGCCGTCCTTGCTCAGGTCCAGGGCTTTTTCGAAGACAGTGATGTCCTGGTCAGTGACCGCCCTGAGCTCGGTGCCGCAGATCTGGATGGTGATGGTGGTGGTGCTTTCATCGCCGTCCGCGTCACGCACGGTATAGACGAACACATCCTGCGAATCATGAGCGGTGACCGAGTTCGGATTGCTGTGATAGGTCGCGTTGCCGAAGGCGTCCAGGGTCAGCGTGCCATACAGGCCGTTGATGGTGGTGTTCAAGCCGCCAATGGCCGAGGTCGAGGTGTCGCTGCCGGCGCGCACGCCGACCACCGCGCCAGTGATTGCCGGGCCATCGGCGCCGCCAATGTCGTTACCCAGCACGTTGCCGCTGATGGTCGTGCCTTCGTCGGCCATCGCCACATCGGGATGAGCGGTGGGCAGGTCGTCGACGATATTCACATCCAGCACCCCGGAGGCGCTGCTGCCGTCGCCATCGCTGGCGAACACAGTGAAATGCTCGGCGATGCTGTTGGCCCCCAGCCCCGTCGGATGGCTTTCATTGTCGAGCAGGGTGTAGCTGTAGGCGACGACACCGAGGCTGGCGTCGTAGCCGGTAATGGTCAGCACGTTACCCAAGGCCGTCAGGATCGATTGCGGGAAGCTCGCGGCCACCCCGCCGGTCACCACATTGATCCCGCCCACTGTCAGGGTTTGCAGGCCGTCCGGGGCGTTGACCAGGAAGAAGCCGCTCTGGGTCAAGGCCGGGGCGTTGGGGCTGGTGCCATCGCTGAGGTGCTTCTCGTAGACCGTCAGCTCGCCACCCGGGATATCCAGGCAGTGCAGGGTCACGCAGTCGTCGTTGTTATGGACGTTCAGCACCAGGTTGGCGGTGCTCGGGTCGCCGTCGGCGTCGGTGAGGGTGTAGGCGAAGGTCTCGGTACCGCTGCCATTACCGTGCAAAGCCTTGAAGTCGGCGTCCGCGGTGTTGAGGGTGTAGGTGTAGGTGCCATCGGCGGCCAGGACCAGGGTGCCGTAGGTACCGGTGAAGGTGCCGGCGGTCACTGGGCCTGTGGGTACGCGGTCAGCGCCCTGCACGTCGTTGGTCAACACGTTGCCGCTGAGCACCAGCTGGCTTTCCGAGGCGACACCATTGCTGTCATCGACTGCCGTTGGCAAATCGTCCACCACATTCACATCCAGCGAACCGCTGGCCGTGCTGCCATCGACATCGGTCGCCACCACATTGAAGTGTTCGCTGAGGCTGTTGGCGCCATTGGCGGTTGGGTGATCCTCGTTGTCCGCCAGGGTGTAGCTGTAGCTGATCACCCCAGTAGCCGCGTTGTAGCCCGTGATGGTCAGGGTGTTGCCCAAGGCCGTGGTCACCGACTGTGGAAAACCGGTGGCAATTCCACCACTGACCACACTGATGCCACCCACCGTCAAGGTTTGCAGGCCGTCCAGCGCGGTCACAGTGAAGGTGCCGCTTTGGGTCAGTGCCGCGGCATCCGGGCTGCTGCCGTCCGCCAGGTGTTTCTCGTAGACCGTCAGTTCGCCGCCGTTGGTATCCAGGCCAT